>JANQQB010000004.1 GCA_028285165.1 Rhodobiaceae bacterium | reverse complement strand
GACATCGCCGAATCGTCGCCGGTCGATCGCTTTGACGCCCGGGTGTCCGGCACCAACACCTATGGGGCAATTGAGGGCGCCGATGTGTGTATCGTCACCGCCGGTGTGCCGCGCAAGCCGGGCATGAGCCGCGACGATCTGCTCGGCATCAACCTAAAGGTCATGTCCCAGGTCGGCGCCGGCATCCGCGACCACGCGCCGGACGCGTTCGTGATCTGCATTACCAATCCGCTCGACGCCATGGTCTGGGCCCTTCAGAAGTTTTCCGGCCTGCCGGCGAACAAGGTCGTCGGCATGGCCGGCGTCCTGGACTCGGCCCGTTTCCGCTATTTCCTCGCCGAGGAGTTCGGCGTATCGGTCAAGGATGTGACGGCCTTCGTGCTCGGCGGTCACGGTGACGACATGGTCCCGTCGGTTCGGTATTCGACGGTCGCCGGCATTCCGCTGCCGGATCTGGTGGCCATGGGATGGACCTCGCAGGACCGCATCGATGCGATCGTGGACCGCACCCGCAAGGGCGGCGGCGAGATCGTCGGCCTGTTGAAGACCGGTTCGGCCTTTTACGCTCCGGCCGCCTCGGCGATCGCGATGGCGGAATCCTATCTGAAGGATCAGAAACGGGTGCTGCCCTGTGCGGCGCATCTGACCGGCCAGTACGGGGTCAGCGACATGTATGTCGGCGTGCCGATCGTGATCGGCGCAAACGGGGTCGAGCGGATCGTGGAGATCAAGCTCGACGCGGCCGAGACGGAAATGTTCGGAAAGTCCGTGGCCTCCGTCCAGGGACTGGTCGAAGCATGCAAGGGAATTGAACCGGCTCTCGCCTGAGCCGGTTTTCTTTTGCCTGGACGGGCGACGCCCGGCCGGGCCCACTCGCGAACGGGTTGAGCCGATGAACATTCACGAATATCAGGCCAAGGCGCTCTTGAAGGAATTCGGCGCGCCGGTATCCAGGGGCGTTCCGATCTTTTCTGCGGATGAAGCGCGCGCCGCGGCAGAGGAACTGGGAGGCCCTGTCTGGGTCGTTAAGTCCCAGATTCATGCCGGCGGCCGCGGCAAGGGCCGTTTCAAGGAAGCCGATTCCGGTGAACAGGGCGGCGTTCGCCTCGCGCGGTCCGTCGACGACGTGGCGACCTATGCCGCGCAGATGCTGGGCAAGACGCTGGTCACCCACCAGACCGGCCCGGCGGGCAAGGTCGTCAACCGGTTGTACATCGAAGACGGCTCCGACATTGCCGATGAATTCTACCTGTCTGCGCTTGTCGACCGCGAAACCAGCCGGATCGCCTTTGTGGTATCCACCGAGGGCGGCATGGACATCGAGGCCGTGGCGGCCGAAACGCCGGAAAAGATCGTGACCTTTTCCGTCGACCCGGCCACCGGCTTCATGCCGCATCATGGCCGGGCGATCGCCAGCGCCCTGAAACTGAGCGGCGACCCGGCCAAGCAGGTCGCCAAGCTCGGCGCGCTGCTGTTCAAGGCGTTCAACGACAAGGACATGAGCCTTCTGGAAATCAATCCGCTGATCCGCACCAAGGACGATCGCATCGTCTGCCTGGACGCCAAGGTCGGCTTCGATTCCAACGCGCTCGGCCGGCACGCCGACATTCTCGACCTGCGCGATCTGACCGAAGAGGACGACAAGGAGATCGAGGCCTCCAAGCACGATCTGTCCTACATCGCGCTCGACGGCACGATCGGCTGCATGGTCAATGGCGCCGGCCTTGCCATGGCGACCATGGACATCATCAAGCTGTACGGCGAGGAGCCGGCCAACTTCCTCGATGTCGGCGGCGGAGCCTCAAAGGAAAAGGTCACGGCGGCCTTCAAGATCATCACCGCCGACGACAATGTCAAAGGCATCCTGATCAACATTTTCGGCGGTATCATGCGCTGCGATGTGATTGCCGAGGGTGTTGTCGCCGCGGTCAAGGAAGTCGGTCTGCAGGTGCCGCTGGTCGTGCGCCTGGAGGGTACGAATGTCGACAAGGGCAAGGCGATCATCGACGGTTCCGGCCTGAACGTCATTTCCGCTGACGATCTCGACGATGCAGCCCAGAAAATCGTCAAAGCAGTAAGGGAAGCCGCCTGATGTCCATTCTGATCGACAAATCGACCAAGGTCCTGGTCCAGGGCCTGACGGGCAAGACCGGCACCTTCCATACCGAACAGGCGCTCGGCTATTACGGCACCCAGATGGTTGCCGGTGTCACGCCCGGCAAGGGCGGATCGACATGGAGCGGCACGCTGCCGGACGGTTCCGCCGCAAGCCTGCCGGTCTACGACACGGTGGAGGAAGCCAAGCAGGCGACCGGGGCCAATGCATCGGTGATCTACGTGCCGCCGCCCTTCGCTGCGGATTCCATCGCCGAGGCGATCGAGGCCGAAATCGAACTCATCGTCTGCATCACCGAAGGTATTCCGGTTCTCGACATGGTGCGGGTGAATCGGGCGCTCGACGGATCCGGGTCGCGGCTGATCGGACCGAACTGCCCGGGCGTTCTGACGCCGGAAGAGTGCAAGATCGGCATCATGCCGGGCTCGATCTTCAAGAAAGGATCGGTCGGTATTGTCTCGCGGTCGGGAACGCTTACTTACGAGGCGGTGTTCCAGACCACGAATGCCGGTCTCGGTCAGACGACGGCCGTCGGCATCGGCGGCGACCCGGTCAAGGGGACCGAGTTTATCGACGTCCTGGAAATGTTCCTGGCCGACGATGCGACACAATCGATCATCATGATCGGGGAGATCGGCGGATCGGCCGAAGAGGATGCGGCGCAGTTCATCGCCGATGAGGCAAAGCGCGGCCGCTCGAAGCCGATGGCCGGCTTCATTGCCGGACGGACGGCGCCTCCGGGCCGGCGCATGGGCCATGCCGGTGCGATCATTTCCGGTGGCAAGGGCGGTGCAGACGACAAGATCGCGGCAATGGAGGCGGCCGGCATCCGCGTTTCGCCGTCGCCGGCAAAACTGGGCGAGACGCTGGTCCACGTGCTGAAGGGCTGAAGCGGACGCCAAGGCGGCGGATGGCACAAAGACGGGGAGAGGGTGACGTAAAAGTCACTTTTGCGCGCACCGTCTGCGCGGAAAGTCGTGGACTGTCGACGCCGGTCAGGCAATCCGCTATAGCGGATGTTGGGCATTTGTGACGGTGCAGATCGTCACACGCTTTACAGGAAGGGGGATGGATCGACTTTTCCGGGATTGGACAATTCCAATTGCCAGCAGGTTGATCTAAGGGTTGATTCGGATACCGGATGCTTCTCCTCAACGGGGGATCGTTCGTGCAAGTCGGAACGGCGTCGAGGGCTTGGGATATCGGTTCTTCAGTTTAACGAAGATCGGCTCCAAGCCGGCTTGTGGCAAACCGGAACGGATCTGACGAATGTTCATGCGCAATCGGGCGCACATTTCAAGGGAGCGAGGCGGGGCCGAGCCCCGCTCGAGTTGACATGGCAAGACAAGCCGCAAACGAGGCCTTTGCGAAGACATCTTTCCTGTATGGCGGCAACGCCTCCTATCTCGAAGACCTCTATGCCGCCTACGAAAACAATCCCGCGGGACTGAACGAAGACTGGCGCGGCTTTTTTGCCGAACTGAAAGACGATCCCGGCGCCGCCCGTCGTGAAGCCGCCGGCGCGTCCTGGCAGCGTGGCGACTGGCCGGTCGAACCGAATGGCGACATGCTGTCGGCGCTCGACCCGGGCCTGGCCCCGGTGGAACAGATCCTGCAGACGCGGATCCGCGCCAAGGCGCAGGGCAACGGCGTCGATCTGTCTGAAACCGCGGTGCAATTGGCCACGCGCGATTCGGTGCGGGCCATCATGATGATCCGCGCGTTTCGCATGCGCGGCCATTTTCACGCCAATCTCGATCCGCTTGGTCTGGCGATCGGCGAAAACCAGGCCGAACTGCATCCCTCGTCCTACGGGTTCACCGAGGCCGACTGGGATCGCCAGATCTTCATCGACTATGTGCTGGGTCTGGAATTCGCGACGATCCGCGAAATGCTGGCCATCCTCAACCGCACCTATTGCTCGACGCTCGGCGTCGAATTCATGCACATCTCCGATCCGGCCGAAAAGCGCTGGATCCAGGAGCGCATCGAGGGTCCGGACAAGCAGGTCACGTTCACCGACCAGGGCCGCAAGGCGATCCTGCGCAAGCTGGTCGAGGCCGACGGCTTCGAAAAGTTTCTGAACGTCAAATTCACCGGCACAAAGAAGTTCGGCCTGGACGGGGGCGAAGCCCTGATCCCGGCGCTTGAACAGATCATCAAACGCGGCGGCGCGCTCGGCGTGCGCGACATCGTGCTCGGCATGGCCCACCGCGGCCGGCTGAATGTGCTGGCCCAGGTCATGGGCAAGACCCACCGCGCGATCTTCCATGAGTTCAAGGGCGGTTCCTATCATCCCGACGACGTCGAAGGATCGGGCGACGTCAAGTATCACCTCGGCGCATCTTCCGACCGCGAGTTCGACGGCAACATTGTCCACCTGTCGCTGACGGCCAATCCCTCGCACCTGGAGATCGTCGATCCGGTCGTGCTCGGCAAGGCGCGGGCCAAGCAGGATCAGCATGAGGATCTGGAACGCACCTCCGTCATGCCGCTGATCATTCACGGTGATGCCGCCTTTGCCGGCCAGGGCGTCGTTGCGGAATGTTTCGGCCTCTCCGGCCTGAAGGGCCACAAGGCCGGCGGGTCGGTGCATTTCATCATCAACAACCAGATCGGGTTCACCACCAATCCGCGGTTCTCGCGCTCCTCGCCCTATCCCTCGGATATGGCCAAGGTGATCGAGGCGCCGATCCTGCATGCCAACGGCGACGACCCCGAGGCCGTCACCTTTGCCGCCAAGATCGCCACCGAGTTCCGGCAGAAGTTCAAGAAGCCGGTCGTGGTCGACATGTTCTGCTACCGCCGTTTCGGTCACAACGAGGCGGACGAGCCGGCTTTCACCCAGCCGATCATGTACGATCGCATTCGCTCGCATCCCACCACCCTGGAAGTCTATGCCCAGAAGCTGGTTTCCGACGGTCTGGTGACCGAGGGCGAGGTCGACCAGATGAAGGCGGAATGGCGCGCGCATCTGGACTCGGAGTATGAAATCGGCCAGGCCTACAAACCCAACAAGGCCGATTGGCTGGACGGCGCATGGTCGGGCCTGCAGGCCGCCGGCGAACACGACGATCCGCGGCGCGGCAAGACCGGCTACGATCTCGACGAACTCAGCGACATCGGTCGGCGCATCACCGAAGCGCCGGTGGATTTCAAGGTCCACCGCACGATCCAGCGGTTCATGGACAACCGCAAGAAGATGATCGAAAGCGGCGAGGGCATTGACTGGGCCATGGCCGAGGCGCTGGCCTACGGCACCATTCTCAAGGACGGACACCGGGTCCGCCTGTCCGGCCAGGATTGCGAGCGCGGCACGTTCTCCCAGCGCCATTCGGTGCTCTACGACCAGGAGACGGAAGCCCGCTACATTCCGCTCAACAACCTGTCGAGCGATCAGGGCCATTACGAAGTCATCAATTCGATGCTGTCCGAGGAAGCCGTCCTCGGCTTCGAATACGGCTATTCGCTGTCCGAGCCGAACGCGCTTACCCTGTGGGAAGCCCAGTTCGGCGACTTCGCGAACGGTGCCCAGGTCGTCATCGACCAGTTCATTTCCTCAGGCGAGCGCAAATGGCTGCGCATGTCCGGTCTCGTTCTCCTGTTGCCGCACGGCTATGAGGGCATGGGGCCGGAACATTCGTCGGCGCGTCTGGAACGCTTCCTGCAATTGTGCGCCGAGGACAACATGCAGGTCGCCAATTGCACGACCCCGGCGAATTACTTCCACATCCTGCGGCGGCAATTGAACCGCGATTTTCGCAAGCCGCTGATCCTGATGACACCCAAATCGTTGCTGCGGAACAAAAGGTGCGTCTCCAGACTTGACGAGATGGGGCCGGACTCCACGTTCCACCGTCTGTTGTGGGACGACGCGCAACTGCATTCGGACGGCCCGACCAAGCTGGTCGATGACGACAAGATCCGGCGCGTGATCCTGTGTTCGGGCAAGGTCTATTTCGATCTGTTCGACGAGCGCGAGAAACGCGGCATCGATGATGTCTACATCATGCGCGTCGAGCAATTGTACCCGTTCCCGGCGAAGGCACTGGTGCACGAACTGGAACGGTTTCCGAATGCCGACCTGATCTGGTGCCAGGAAGAGCCAAAGAACGCAGGCGCCTGGACCCATGTCCAGACCTACCTGGAATGGACACTCGGCCAGGTCAAGTCGCGGGTTTCGCGTCCGCTCTATTCGGGACGTCCGGCGGCGGCCGCAACGGCAACGGGTCTTATGTCGAAACACATGGCCCAGTTGGAAGCCTTCCTGGACGACGCGCTGACCCTTCCTTCGACCTAGCAGAATACTCCAGCTGGCGGATACGTCCGCTCACAAAGATACGGTGCAATCATGGCAACTGAGATTCGCGTCCCGGCGCTTGGGGAATCGATCACCGAAGCCCAGATCGGGCAATGGTACAAGAAGGTCGGCGATACCATCGCGGTAGATGAGCCGCTGGTCGAATTGGAAACCGACAAGGCAACACAGGAAATGCCGTCGCCGATCGCCGGCACGGTTGTTGAGATCGCCGTTGAATCCGGCGACACGGTCGCGGTGGACGCATTGCTTGCAACGGTCGAAGAAGGGGCGGCGGTCGAGAGCGCGGTTCCCGCGGCGACCAGCACGATGGCCTCGGCACCGGCTGCTGCCGCGTCCGGAAACGGCGCGGCCGGGTCGGCGACGATCGACGACATCGTTGTGCCGAGCGCCGGCGAATCCGTCACCGAGGCCCAGGTCGGAACGATCTACAAGAAAGTCGGCGATGCTGTCGCTGTCGACGAGGCCGTGGTCGAACTGGAGACCGACAAGGCAACCCAGGAAGTGCCGTCGCCAAGCGCGGGTTCGATCGTTGAGATCGCGGTCTCCGAGGGCGATACCGTCGAGATCGGGGCGTTGCTCGTGCGCGTTGCCGCCGGCGCCGGCGCTACGGCCGCACCGGCCCAACCCGCTGCCGCGCCGGCACCGGCAGCTGCGCCTGCAGCGGCATCGTCAATGCCGCCGGCACCGTCGGCGCAAAAGCGGATGGCCGAAGCCGGCCTGTCACAGGATCAGGTAAGCGGCTCCGGCAAGCGCGGCCAGATCCTGAAAGGCGATGTCCTGGCCGCGATCGATTCCGGTGTCACGGCGCCGGCCCCCGCAGCCTCTTCGGCGCTGCCGGTCAGCGTACGCGCGCCAAGCGCGCCGGACGATGCGGCGCGTGAGGAACGGGTGCGCATGACCCGGCTGCGCCAGACGATTGCCCGGCGTCTGAAGGACGCCCAGAACACCGCCGCCATGCTGACCACCTTCAACGAGGTGGACATGGGGCCGGTCATGGACCTGCGCCGGCAATACAAGGACCTGTTCGAAAAGAAACACGGCGTGAAGCTCGGCTTCATGGGGTTCTTCACCAAGGCCGTGTGTCACGCTCTGAAGGAGATCCCCGCGGTCAACGCCGAAATCGATGGTCAGGATCTCATCTACAAGGATTTCTGCCATATCGGTGTGGCGGTTGGCACGCCGAAGGGCCTTGTCGTTCCGGTGGTGCGTGATGCCGATCGCATGTCGATCGCCGAAATCGAAAGCACGATCGGCGATTACGGCCGCAAGGCTCGTGACGGTCACTTGACCATCGAGGACATGCAGGGCGGTACCTTCACGATTTCGAACGGCGGTGTCTACGGCTCACTGATGTCGACGCCGATTCTCAACGCGCCGCAATCGGGCATTCTGGGCATGCACAAGATCCAGGAGCGTCCGATGGCCGTGAACGGGCAGGTGGAAATCCGCCCGATGATGTATCTGGCGCTTTCCTACGACCACCGCATTGTCGACGGCAAGGAAGCCGTCACCTTCCTGGTGCGCGTCAAGGAAAGCCTCGAAGATCCGCAACGCCTGGTCCTGGACCTGTAAAACATGTCCGGCACGGCGATCGTCCCCGGCGGCAGCCGCGGCATCGGGGCGGCCACGGCGATCCTGGCAGCCGCCCACGGCTATGCCGTGTGCGTGAACTACGCCCGCGATGAAGCCGCCGCGAACGCCGTCGTCGGCCGCATTGAACAGGCGGGCGGCCGGGCATGCGCCGTTGCAGGTGACGTCGCGAGCGAAGCCGATGTCATGCGGCTGTTCGAGACCGCCGAGACGGCCTTGGGACCGATCGCGGCCCTCGTCAACAATGCGGGCATCGTGGATCGGGCGGAACGCCTCGAGGACATGTCGCTCGACCGCATCACGCGCATGATGAATGTGAATATCATCGGCAGTCTGCTGGCCGCCCGCGAAGCCGTACGGCGCATGTCGACCAGGAATGGCGGGCAAGGCGGTGCGATCGTCAACGTCTCGTCTGTTGCCGCCCGGCTCGGATCTCCCGGCCTGTATGTCGATTACGCCGCCTCCAAGGGCGCGATCGACACCTTCACGCTCGGATTGGCGCTGGAAGTGGCCGAGGAAGGGATCCGCGTGAATGCCGTGCGCCCCGGCATCATCGACACCGACATTCATGCCAGCGGCGGACAGCCCGACCGGGTCGCCGCCTTGCGCGACACTCTGCCCATGCGGCGCGAGGGCAAACCGGAAGAGGTCGCCGAGGCGATCGTCTGGCTGTTGTCCGACAAGGCGTCCTATGCCACGGGCGCGATTATTGATGTTGGCGGCGGCCGCTAGGCTGTTGCCCGAAGACGACGGGAAAGGACCGGAATATGGCCGACGCTTATGATCTGATCGTCATTGGGACCGGACCGGGCGGCTATGTCTGCGCGATCCGCGCAGCCCAGCTCGGCATGCGCGTGGCTGTCGTGGAAAAATGGGAAACCTTCGGAGGCACGTGCCTGAATATCGGCTGCATCCCCTCCAAGGCGATGCTGCACGCCTCCGACCTGTTCGATGAAGCCGGTCATGCCTTTTCTTCGATGGGCATCAAGGTTGGCGAGCCTGAACTCGATCTTGCCGGCATGATGGGCCACAAGGACGAGACGGTGGAGGCCAACGTCAAGGGCGTGGCATTCCTGTTCAAGAAGAACAAGATCGACACCTATCACGGAACCGGATCGGTGCCGGCCGCCGGGTCGGTGGTCGTCACGGCGGCGGACGGCACGACGACGGACCTGAAAACCCGTAACATCGTGATCGCCACCGGATCGGATTCCGCCACTCTGCCGGGCATCGAGGTCGATGAAAAGCGGATTGTAACCTCCACCGGCGCCCTCGAACTGGAGTCGGTACCGGAAAAACTCCTGGTGATCGGAGCCGGCGTCATCGGCCTTGAACTCGGATCGGTCTGGAACCGGCTCGGATCGGACGTTCTTGTCGTGGAGTTTCTTGATCGCATCCTGCCGGGCATGGACGCCGACGTCGGCAAGAACTTCCAGCGCATGCTGAAAAAGCAGGGTCTGGAGTTCAAACTATCCTCAAAGGTCACCGGCATCGACACGTCGAAAAAGCGCCTTTCGGTGTCCGTTGAGCCGGCGGCCGGAGGCGAGGCCGAGACAATCGAGGCCGATATCGTGCTTGTCTCGATCGGCCGCAAGCCGTTTACCGAGGGGCTCGGGCTCGATCAGGCCGGCGTCGAACTCGACGAGCGCGGCCGCATCCGCACCGACGGGCATTTCAAGACCAATGTCGACGGCATCTATGCCATCGGCGATGTCATCGACGGCCCGATGCTCGCTCACAAGGCCGAGGACGAAGGCGTGGCAATTGCCGAGATCCTGGCCGGACAGGCCGGCCACGTGAATTACGGCGTGATCCCCAACGTCGTCTACACGATGCCGGAAGTCGCCTCGGTCGGCCAGACCGAGGAGGAATTGAAGGCGGCCGGTGTCGACTACCGGGCCGGCAAGTTTCCTTTCTCCGCCAACGGACGTGCACGGGCAATGCGCCAGACCGACGGCTTCGTGAAGGTCCTTGCCGATGCTGCAACGGATCGGGTTTTGGGCGTGCACATTGTCGGGTTCGGTGCCGGCGACATGATCCACGAAGCCGCCGTGCTCATGGAGTTCGGGGGATCGGCGGAAGATCTCGGGCGCACCTGCCATGCCCACCCGACGATGTCGGAAGCGGTCAAGGAAGCCGCACTCGCCGTGGACAAACGCCCGATTCATATTTAGCCGCTGTCTGGCGGAGCCGTTCTACAGCGCGGTGTCGACGGGATACGGCCCGTCGGCGAATATTTCGCTGTGATAGCCCTTGCTGCCGACCGCATGCGCGAGCGGGCTTCCGATCGGTTGATCGGCGGCCAATTGTTCCAGAATGCGCCCGAAATCGTATTGCGGCTTCCAGCCGAGTTCGGTCCGCGCCTTTTCGTTGACATAGACCCGGCCGATGTCCGGAAACATTGAAAACCCGCGTCTTTCGTAGATGGAAGCAAAGGTCGGGTAGTAACCGGCGACGACAGATGCGGGATCGCGCCGCAGGGCTGTGAGGTCGGCAGCGCGGAACGGCGTTGTTGCGCTGATCACGTATCGGGCGAACCCGGAGCCCGGGCTCCGATCGAGGGCTGCCAGATGCGCTAGGGCGATATCCTCGATATCGGCACGGCGATAGAGGAACTCGTTCGCTTTTGCATTGGTGTCGCCAAACCTTTCGCGGATGGCGCGACTGTCATCTTCCTCCGGAAAAAAGCGGGAGGTTCGCAGCACCGTGCAGGTCATGTCGTAGCGGCGCGCAAACAGGACGCACAGATCCTCCGCCGCCGTTTTGGTCGCGCCGTAGATGTTTTTCGGGATCGATCCGACACGTTCGTCGATCCAGGCGGCCGGTTCGTCCGGCCCGGGCGTGAGTGCGGCGCCGAAGGCACTGGTCGTGCTCGTGAAGACGAACCGCGAAATCCCGGCGGCAAGAGCGGCCTCCAGGAGTGTCAGCGTGCCTGAGACGTTGGTGTCGACGAAGGCTTGCCGTGTATGTGTGGCAACATGCGGCTTGTGCAGCGTGGCCGCATGCAGGACGGCGTCAGCGCCTTGCAAGATGTCGTGCACCAGGACACTGTCCGTCACCGATCCGACGATATCGGTGAATCGGCCGGCCGCTACATCGAGACCGAAAGCATCATGCCCGTGAAGCGGGAGGAGGCGCATCAGGGCTTCGCCGAGATGACCTGTACTGCCGGTGACCAGAATGCGCATCGATGCCTCACATCGGGTGAACCGCTGGTCCAATACCAGACTCCGAGGGCGCATCGAAAGCGGTTTTTGAGCCGATGCCGTGGCACATTGCGGGGACACGGGTCTGGCCGCACGGGGAAACGAAAAACCGCCCCGAGGGGAGCCTCGGGGCGGCTGGAAAAACCGATTGGGACGGTTTGAATCCGGTCAGGCGGCCGACACTTCGCCGAGGAAGGTCTCGACCTCGGATCTGAGCTTGTCGGTCTTTTGTGTCAGGTCTGCGGATGCAGTCAGCACGCTTTCGGCCGATTGCGAGGTCTGGTCGACCGACTGGGAAAGGTCCGACATGTTGGACGAGACCGAGTTGGCACCTTGCGCGGCAAGCTGGACGGTCTGCGAGATTTCGCCTGTCGCGGCACCTTGCTGTTCGACCGCCGAGGCGATCGTCGCGGTATAATTGCTGACATCCTCGATCGTTTCGGTGATTTCGCCGATCGCCTGGACGGATTCCTTGGTGGCGCCCTGGATTTCGGCAATCTGGGTCGAAATCTCCTCGGTCGCACGGGACGTCTGGTTGGCCAGTTCCTTGACCTCGGCCGCCACGACGGCAAACCCTTTCCCGGTCTCGCCGGCCCGGGCCGCTTCGATCGTCGCGTTCAGGGCAAGCAGGTTGGTCTGTTCCGCGATCGCCTGGATGAGGTTCACGACTTCGCCGATCTTGCCGGCCGACACGGCCAGGTTTTCGACCTTTTCGTTGGTGATCCGGCTGTGTTCGGTGGCCTTTGCGACGATTTCGGAGGTCTGCGCCGCCGTCCCGCTGATTTCCTGGACAGAGGCGGAAAGTTGCTCGGCGGCGCTGGCGACGGTTTGCACGTTGTTGCTCATGTCTTCCGCCGCACCGAGGGTCTCGCTGGCCCGGTTGGAGCTGTCACCGGCAATGCCGGTCAGCGAGCGCGCCGTCTCATCGAGACCGCGTGCGGTGTTTTCGACCGATTCCAGAAGTTCCTGGGCGCTGTCGCGGAACGAGGCAATGAAACTGTCGACGCGTTGCTGGCGGTCCCGTTCAGCGCTTTCGGACTCACGCTGGTTTCGGGCGAGCTCCTGGCGCTCTCCGGCCTTTTGCTTCAGCGAATCCACGGCCGTGGCAAGCGTTGCGATCTGGTCCGCGCGGCTCATGTGCGGGATGTCGACGGCAAGATCGTCGTTGGCGATGCGATCGGTCACCTGGGCCAGTTCCGTCACCGGACGGAGTTGCCGCCGTGTCATGAAGACGGTGACGAACAGCGCCACAACGACCACCGGGATCACCGAAATCGCAAACTTCTGCATCACGGTCGAAATGCCGGTCTGGATCGCCGTCTTTTCCACCCCGGCATACAGAATGCCGATCACGTTGCCCTGGGTGGAGAAGATCGGCTCATAGATGGTGTAATAGGGCTTGCCGAGAATCACGGCTTCACCGCGAAAGGTCTGCCCCTTCGTCAACACCGGGTACACCGCGCCGTTCTTGCCGAGCGGCGTCCCGACGGCGCGTTTGCCGTCAGGTTTGACGATATTGGTCGTCTTGCGCCAGAAGTCGGCATTGTCGTTGTTCCAGGCGAACACGGTCGCCGTCTCGCCCGTCATGCGGCCGATTTCGTCAATCATGGAATGCGACGTGAATTCCGGCAGGCGCGGCACCTCGATACGCGCGACATTGCCATCCGCGGCCCATCTGACGTTGACGTCTTCGACCGATTTTTGCAGGAAGGTTGCAGCAACCCGCAAGCTCGTATCCTGTTGCCGGACCGCATTGTCGGCGGCCTGCTGGGCGATCACCGAGTACACAAGAAACCCGACAACGGACAAGGACACGATGACCAGCAGGCCGGTCGTTGCGGCCATTGCGGCGGTAACATTTCCACGAAATAAAGAAAAAGACACGAATTCCCCCCACATCGAGATTGGTCCATCTGGATGTAGTGAAATTTATTTAATTGTTGGTGAAAAGTGACAGGCTTAAGTTGGGTCTGGTTTTGGCCCGCTTGACCGTTGAGACGATGGTGATTCGTCCGTGGTGGACAGAGTGCACGGGCGTCAACTGCGCTGTTGCCGCAGTGTCGGGCCCGGCGGGTCTGTCATCGCAAACCCAGGCACGCTGGGCATTCGGGATCTCACCTAAGAACAAATACGAATGATTTGCCCACCGGACTCCGGCAACGGTTCACCACACTGGCGCCGCCCTGCGATTCTGCAATGAAAAATTGTATCGCCTCAAAGCCAGGTCGCGCTCTCGCAACTGATTCGCGTCAAGCGTGTGTCTGGCGCGGGCAGAAACGGCGCAACGATGCGCCGTGTCATTGTCAGTCGGCGATTTCGGCAATCAGGCGAACGAGCGTGCGCTTGATCTTGGAATTGTCGATCTTTGTCAGCGCGTCCATGATATCGAAGTCCTCATCGGACAGCGCATTGATCGGAAGGGCGCGTTGCTGACCCGTTTGCGCCCCGTCAAGGTCTTGAAAAAAGAACAGGATTTCAAGTTCCAGCGCTTTGGCAAGCGCAACGAGGCGTCCGGCGCTGACCCGGTTGGCGCCGCGTTCGTATTTCTGGATTTGCTGAAAGGTCACGCCGACTTTTTTGCCGAGCTCGTCCTGCGAGAGCCCACGCAAGATCCGGGCAAGCCGGAGCCGTTGCCCCACGTGGATATCAATTTCGTTTGCGGACCGCGTGTTTTGCACAGCTCTCTCTCTTGTTATTTTTTGGAGCCATAGCATTAGAAAATATTCGAAAAATTAACAAGGTTAAGAGCGCATTTTATTGGTGCCGCCTGCCACAAACCCACCGGCTCCCGTCAGCATGCCGGAATCCATGCTGAGATAGACCCTCCGGATTTCCTCGGCGAGATGCACCTCGTGCATTTCACGGGCTTCGATTTCCGCGTAGCGAAGCAGCGTCGACAACGCTTCGCGCCGCTCGGTCTGAACTTGCGCCAATTGACCCATTGTTCTCCTCCTCTCGGATGCCGGCTCCACCATGATAGGTGTTAATACGTATTTGTCCAATCTGTAGATCGCCGCATCCGCCAAGACCGGTCCAGTTCCGACCAGTCAAGGGTCATGACAGAATCTAAATGCCTCTGCAAAAGCTACAACAGTGATACCGCGTCGATCTCTAAAAACAACCGAACAGGCGCACTTCACACTGTAAAAATTGGAATTTTGGCTCGTTATCGACGGACTCATAATGATGAAAGTGAGGATTTCCGGCTGGTATTTGGTTTTCCGATTGTAAAATTTAGCATGTGAGTAAAATTATTGATTGAGACGATTGTCGGGATCGCAACCCAAGACGGTAACGCAAGTGAAGTTAAATATAATTGCGAGTGATCAGGCGGAGATTTTGATGTCCAGGTCTGTGACTTTTTTTGGAAATCGCTTCTACAAAATATTTCAAACTTTAAACAACTGAGAATTAAAATGCCAATATTATAAACCTTAGGATGAATTCAGGGTCTATGCGGATTGGCGAGGGCATGCCCTTATGCGCCATCCAGGGCATCGCCGTTGGTTTCACTCGTCGTATTGGCGTTCGAACACGTACCGGGCCACGCTGTTCGGCTGGGCGGAGCGAAACGCATTGACGACAGCAACATGCATCACGTCCCGATCGACGGACATGCGCACAAGCCGGTCGGCGGAAAACGTTTCGAACAGGGCGGCGAGGGCTCCGTCGGGGCGACGCACGCCCTTGGCATATCCCCAGGTGCATTCTGTGCGGATGCAGCGCACCAGGGCCCGCACGCGCCAGCCGTGATGCCCGGCCGTGCAAGTCGTTTTGATTTCCAGGCGCGACAGGCTCTTTAGTGCGGCGTTCGGGTTGACCCAGACGCCGCTCTCCTCGGTGGCCCCGCATTCGACGGCATGGGCCGCGCCGGCAACGGTCCAGGCGCAAAAGAAGAGGGTTGCCGCCATGCCTGCTTTGGCAATTCGGTTTCGCATCGCGCATGCTCCCGGTTGCAGAAGAGCTTAGCGACGGCTCCTAACCGACTGGTTAACGATTGCGAAAACTGCCAACCGGAAAGCGCCCCGGACCCGATCAGGTCCCGCCGCGCGGATGGCTCTTGGCATAGATGTCGAGCAGGCGCGCGCTGTCGACGGCCGTATAGACCTGTGTCGTAGACAGGCTGGCGTGACCGAGCAGTTCCTGAATCGACCGCAGGTCGCCGCCAGCCTCCATAAGATGCGTGGCAAAGGAGTGGCGCAGGGCATGCGGCGTGGCACTGTCCGGCAACCCCAGCGCGCCGCGCATTTTCTGGACGGCGGCCTGAACGATCCGGGCACGCAATGGGCCGCCGCGGGCGCCGCGGAACAGCGCCTCTTCCGGTGCAAGCGCAAACGGGCAAAGTCCAAGATAGGCGTCGAGTGCATCAACGATCACCGGCAAAACCGGGACGACGCGTTCCTTGTCGCCCTTGCCGACGACCCTCAGGCTGCGCTGTCCGCGGCGTGGCGCGTCTTTGCGATGCAGGGCCAGGGCCTCGGAAATCCGCAGGCCGGCGCCATAAAGCAAGGTCAGGACTGCCGCGTCCCGCGCGGCGATCCATGGTTCCTCATGCAGGGAATTGTCCAAATCTGTCACGGCGCGGGCGTGGCGGGCGGGCAGCGGGCGCGGCAGCGGCCGCGACTCCTTGGGCGCACGCATGACTGAAAGCGCGGCCGCGTTGGCCAGGCCCCGTTTCTCCAGATAGCGGAAGAACGATCGCAATCCTGCAAGCCCGCGCGCCAGCGTGCGGCCGCCGACCTTGTCGCTGCGCCGCCGCTTCGCCAGGAAACCTCTGATGTCGGACGGTCGCAGGGCGGAAACGTGATCGAGATCCGGCGCTTCCCCGATATGCTCCGTCAGGAAGGCGAGGAACTGCGCGACATCGCGGTCATAGGCCTCCACGGTGTTGTCGGAGACCCGCCGTTGCAGCGCAAGGTGTTCCAGCCACGCGGCTTTCTGGGCTGCCAGATCGGGCCGGGCGGTGATCAGCGGCCCGCTTGTGCTGTCAGACATGACGAGCTCCGTGTGGTAGGAGGCCGGAACTGAAAGGATGACCCTGTCCGATTTAAGGAATCGGAAATGCCCTGTCGATGGCGACAAACTTCAAGCCGTGACCGAGAAGCAATAGCTGCCTGAGGCCCGCGCCCGGTATAGACTCACGGGCAGAATCACCCCGATGCCGGTTCCCGATCCGTGCCAGTCCTTCCCGTTCTCACGCCGTTTGCCGTTGACAAGGCGTATTCCTACCGCCTGAGCGAAGAGGTCGGCGCGGCCGCAGAGGTCGGTCCGGGTTCGATCGTCCAGGTTCCGCTTGGCCCGCGCAAAGTGCTGGGAGCCGTCTGGAGCGGGCCGACCGACGAGCATGTCGATGCCGACAGGTTGCGCGACGTGGAACGGGTGTTTCCCGCGCGTCCGCTGAGCCCGCAATTGCTGGACTTCGTCGATTGGGTGGCGCGCTACACACTGGCGCCGCGCGGGATGGTGTTGCGCATGGTGCTGCGCGTCCCAGAGGCGCTGGAACCGGAAGCCCCGATACGCGGTGTCCGGCTTTCCGGTCCGCCGCCCGAACGCCTGACCGATGCACGTCGCCGCGTGCTTGACCTGCTTGAGGGCGGTTTCGGCTGGTCACGCAGCGGTCTTGCCGCCGCAGCCGGCACGAGCCCCTCGGTTGTCGACGGTCTCGTCCGGTCCGGCACGCTCGAGGAAGTCGCCTTGCAGGCCGGATCGCCTTTTGCGGAACCCGATCCGGCTTATTCCAGCGTCTCCTTTACGGCGGAACAGACCCGAGCGGCAGAAGCCTTGCGGGCCAGCGTTGCGGCGGGTGGATATTCGGTCTCGCTGCTCGACGGCGTCACCGGATCCGGGAAAACGGAGGTGTATTTCGAAGCCGTCGCGAGCGCCCTGGCGCGGCGCCGCCAGGCATTGATCCTGCTCCCCGAAATCGCGCTGACCGGGCAGTTCCTCGATCGCTTTGAAGATCGCTTCGGTGCCAGGCCCGCCGAATGGCATTCCGACATGCCGCCCAAACAGCGGGCGCGGGTGTGGCGCGGCGTGTCTGACGGTACGGTGCGGGCTGTCATCGGCGCACGGTCGGCGCTGTTCCTGCCGTTTCGCAATCTCGGTGTGACAATCGTCGATGAGGAGCACGATTCCGCCTTCAAGCAGGAGGACGGCGTGACCTACAATGCCCGGGACATGGCCGTGGTGCGCGGTCATATCGAAAAGCGACCGGTCGTGCTGTCCTCCGCGACGCCCTCTCTGGAAACCTTGACCAATGCCGACCGGGGCCGCTACGGGCATCTGGTGCTTGCATCCCGTGCCACCGGCGCGGACATTCCGGCCATCCGGGCGATCGACATGCGCGCATCGCGCCCGGAACCCGGAACGTTCCTGTCGCCGGCCCTTGTCGGCGCCATGCAGGAGACGCTGGAAAACGGCAACCAGGTGCTTCTGTTCCTGAATCGGCGCGGTTTTGCGCCGCTTACCCTGTGCCGGTCCTGCGGCTATCGGTTTTCATGCCGCAATTGTTCCGCCTGGATGGTCGAGCACCGGTTCCGCGGACAATTGAAATGCCACCATTGCGGCGATACCGTTCCGGTCCCGCAATCCTGTCCGGCATGCGGCGACGTGGATTCGCTGGTCGCCTGCGGTCCTGGCGTCGAACGCATCGCCGAGGAGGTCGGGCAACGGTTCGCGGATCGGCACATCATTGTGTTGTCGTCCGACCTGCCCGGCGGCACTGTCCGCCTGAAAACCGAATTTGCACATATTGCCGCCGGAGAAGGCGACATCATCATCGGCACGCAATTGGTCGCCAAGGGGCACCACTTTCCTAAGATGGCGCTGGTCGGCGTCGTGGACGCCGATCTGGGCCTGTCGAACGGCGACCCGCGTGCTGCGGAACGCACGTTCCAATTGCTGTCGCAGGTCACCGGCCGCGCCGGGCGCGCGCGAACCGGCGGACGCGGCCTCGTGCAGACTTATGCGCCGGACCACCCGGTTATCCGCGCGATTGTCTCCGGCGACCGCACGGCCTTTTACGCCGCCGAGAGCCGGGCCCGCGAAAGCGTGGCGTTGCCGCCTTTCGGGCGGCTCGCGGCGCTGGTTATATCCGGCCCCGACCGGCCGGCCGCCGAAGCCTATGCCCGCAGCCTGGCGCGAGCAGCGCCCCCGCGGCCCGATGTCCATGTGCTGGGTCCGGCCGAAGCACCGATCCATCGCGTCCGTGGCCGGTACCGGTTTCGCCTCTTGGTCCGGGCACCGAAGACGTTCGACCTCTCGGCATATCTGCGCAATTGGCTCGACCGGGCGGAGCCGCCGCGCAAGGGGGTCCGGCGCCAGGTTGACGTCGATCCGGTGAGTTTCCTGTAGACGGTCTCCGAAAGCGCTATTGACAGCCGCCTCCAAGGGTCGCAAACGAGGGCTGCATCCATGTTGCATTGCGGTCATGAATCGTCGCAGTGCATCATGTTGCGCGGCTCAATAGCATATGCTATGGCAACCGCGACTTCCGGCCTCGCACTGGCCCAACGGGTCTTTCGTTCCAGAAAAAATAAAGTTTTTTCAAGGGCCTAAGGCTTACCCAACGACTGGGGCGCAGATCCGCGCCAAGCAAAGCGAACGCGACGTGGCAGACACAAAAGATCACACTTCCGGTGTTTCGACGCGATACGCCGCCGCGCTGTTTGAACTGGCGCTGGAATCCGGCACGCTCGATGCCGTGGATGCCGACCTGACCTCGGTGGAATCCCTTCTGTCGATGAGCGACGATCTCACGCGCGTTGTCCGCAGCCCGGTCTTTCAAGCGGATCAGCAGATCGCCGCGCTGGAGGCCGTTTTTCAAAAGGCGGGCATCGCCGGTACGGTGGCGAATTTCGCAAAGCTGACGGCCAAGAACCGTCGGTTGTTCGCCCTGCCTGACATGATCCGGGCGTTTCGCGTTCTCCTGGCCGCCCATCGGGGCGAGGTCACGGCGGACGTTGTTTCGGCGACTGCGCTCAACGATGATCATATCGCGTCCTTGAAGGAATCGCTGAAAGGCGTCACCGGCAAGGACGTGCAGATCAATCAAAGCGTCGATCCGACCTTGCTCGGCGGCCTGGTCGTGAAGATCGGGTCGCGCATGATAGACACTTCTCTGAAAACCAAGCTCAATTCGCTGCGTGTTGCGATGAAAGAGGCCGGCTGATGGATATTCAAGCCGCGGAAATTTCCGCAATCCTGAAAGAACAGATTAAAAATTTCGGCCAGGAGGCACAGGTCTCCGAGGTCGGCCAGGTGTTGTCGGTCGGCGACGGCATCGCGCGCGTCTACGGGCTGGACAATGTCCAGGCCGGTGAGATGGTCGAATTCCCGGGCGGCATCCGCGGCATGGCGCTGAACCTTGAGGTTGGCAATGTCGGTGTCGTGATCTTCGGTTCCGACCGCGATATTAAGGAAGGCGACACGGTCAAACGGACCGGCGCGATCGTGGAAGTGCCTGTCGGACGCGGCCTGCTCGGTCGCGTGGTCGACGCGCTCGGCAATCCGATCGACGGCAAGGGGCCGATTGCGGCCGACGAGCGTCGTCGGGTCGACGTCAAGGCACCCGGCATCATTCCGCGCAAGTCCGTGCACGAGCCCATGTCGACCGGATTGAAGGCGATCGACGCCCTGATCCCGATCGGCCGCGGCCAGCGCGAACTGATCATCGGTGACCGCCAAACCGGCAAGACCGCGGTCATTCTGGATACGTTCCTGAACCAGAAGCCGTTGCATGCCGGCGACGACGAAAGCGCGAAGCTCTATTGCATCTATGTGGCTGTCGGCCAGAAGCGGTCCACCGTCGCGCAATTCGTGAAGGCGCTGGAAGATGCCGGCGCCCTGGAATATTCGATCGTCGTGGCGGCCACGGCATCCGATCCGGCACCGATGCAATTCCTGGCGCCGTTTGCCGGATGTGCCATGGGTGAATTCTTCCGCGACAACGGCGCCCATGCCGTGATCGCCTATGACGACCTGTCGAAACAGGCCGTCGCCTATCGCCAGATGTCTTTGCTTCTGCGCCGTCCGCCGGGACGCGAAGCCTATCCGGGTGACGTCTTCTACCTGCACTCGCGTCTTCTGGAACGCGCCGCAAAGATGAACGACGACAACGGCTCCGGCTCGCTGACGGCGCTGCCGGTGATCGAGACCCAGGCAAACGACGTTTCCGCCTATATTCCGACCAACGTGATTTCGATTACCGATGGTCAGATCTTCCTGGAAACCGATCTCTTTTATCAGGGCATTCGCCCGGCCGTGAATGTCGGCCTGTCGGTGTCGCGCGTTGGCTCGTCCGCCCAGATCAAGGCGATGAAGCAGGTGGCCGGCACCATCAAGGGCGAATTGGCGCAATACCGCGAGATGGCGGCGTTCGCGCAGTTCGGCTCCGATCTTGACGCGACGACGCAGCGTCTTCTCAATCGCGGCTCCCGTCTGACGGAATTGCTGAAACAGGCTCAGTTCTCGCCGCTCAAGACGGAAGAGCAGGTGGCTGTCATCTTTGCCGGCGTGAACGGCTATCTCGACAATCTCGAGATCAACCAGGTCGGTCCGTTCGAACAGGGCCTGCTGCTTTACCTGCGCGACAAGCACCAGGATCTCCTGGACGGTATTCGCGACCGGAAGGAGCTCGCCGACGACCTGAAGGACACGCTGAAGACCGCGGTCGACACGTTCGCGAAAACCTTCGCCTGAGCCGGAAAGTAGGGGTCAGGCATGCCAAGTCTTAAGGACCTACGGAACCGGATTTCCTCGGTCAAAGCGACCCAGAAGATCACCAAGGCGATGCAGATGGTCGCTGCCGCGAAACTGCGCCGGGCGCAGGAAGCGGCGGAGGCCGCGCGTCCCTATGCAGAACGCATGGAAAAGGTCCTCAAGAACCTCGCCCACGCGTTCGAAGGGCGTGACGACGCTCCGAAACTGATGGGCGGAACCGGATCCGATTCCGTGCATCTGCTTTTGGTCTGCACGGCCGAGCGCGGTCTGTGCGGCGGCTTCAACTCGTCGATCGCCAAACTCGCCCGTGAGCATGCCAGCGCGCTTTTGGCGGCCGGCAAGACCGTGAAGATCCTGTGTGTCGGCAAGAAGGGCGCCGATGCCCTGAAGCGCGATATGGGATCCTACATCATCGAAACCGTCGAGTTTCGCGGTGTCAAATCGGTAGAATACGCCCACGCCGACGGTGTCGCGACGAAGGTTCTGGAGCTTTACGAGGAAGGTGCGTTCGACGTCTGCACGCTCTTTTACTCGCGCTTCAAGTCCGTGATCAGCCAGATCCCGACGGCCGCGAAGATCATTCCGGCCGATCTGGGCGGTGACGACGAGAACGAAGAGACCGGCATGCCGGATCTCGCCGGCGCGATCTACGAATACGAGCCGAGCGAGGAAGGCATTCTGGAGGATCTGCTGCCGCGCAACATTGCGGTCCAGATTTTCCGTGCGCTGCTTGAAAACGCCGCCTCCGAACAGGGCGCGCGCATGAGCGCCATGGACAATGCGACCCGCAATGCCGGCGATATGATCGACAAGTTGACGCTGAGCTACAACCGCCAGCGTCAGGCTCAGATCACCAAGGAACTCATCGAAATCATTTCGGGCGCCGAGGCGCTCTAGAACCAAGAATGTAAGGAGATCTCTCCATGGCTGACAACAAAGAGGGCAGGGTCACACAGGTCATCGGCGCCGTTGTCGACGTTCAGTTCGATGATCACCTGCCGGCGATCCTGAATTCCCTTGAGGCCGACAACCAGGGCATTCGCCTCGTGCTGGAAGTCGCGCAGCACCTGGGTGAAAACACCGTGCGCACGATTGCCATGGACACGACCGAAGGCCTGGTCCGCGGGCAACCGGTGGTCGACACCGGAGAGCCGATTGCGGTGCCGGTCGGCGACGAAACGCTCGGCCGCATCATGAATGTGGTGGGCGATCCGGTGGACGAAGCGGGCAACGTGCCGGCAACGGCCAGGCGTGCCATCCACCAGCCCGCACCCGAATACACCGACCAGTCGACCGAATCCGAGATCCTGGTCACCGGTATCAAGGTCGTGGATCTTCTGGCGCCTTACGCGAAAGGCGGCAAGATCGGCCTGTTCGGCGGCGCCGGGGTCGGCAAGACCGTGTTGATCATGGAATTGATCAACAACGTGGCGAAGGCGCATGGCGGCTATTCCGTGTTTGCCGGCGTCGGCGAACGCACCCGGGAAGGCAACGACCTGTACTGGGAGATGATCGAATCCGGCGTGAACAAGGAAGGCGGCGGCGAGGGCTCTAAATGTGCGCTGGTCTATGGCCAGATGAACGAACCGCCGGGAGCGCGGGCCCGTGTCGGGCTGACCGGGCTGACCGTCGCCGAACATTTCCGCGACCAGGGACAGGACGTTCTGTTCTTCGTCGACAACATCTTCCGGTTCACGCAAGCCGGCTCCGAGGTGTCGGCATTGCTTGGTCGGATTCCTTCGGCCGTGGGCTATCAGCCGACGCTGGCGACCGACATGGGCGCCCTGCAGGAGCGCATCACCACGACAAACAAGGGGTCGATCACGTCGGTGCAGGCGATCTATGTGCCGGCCGATGACCTGACCGATCCCGCGCCGGCGACGTCGTTCGCCCACCTCGACGCGACAACGGTTCTCAACCGCGCGATTTCGGAAAAGGGCATCTATCCGGCGGTCGACCCGCTCGATTCCACATCGCGCATGCTTGATCCGCGCATCATCGGCGACGAGCACTACAACACGGCGCGCCAGGTTCAGGAGATCCTGCAGCGCTACAAGGCCCTGCAGGACATCATCGCCATTCTCGGCATGGATGAATTGTCGGAAGAAGACAAACTCTCGGTGGCACGCGCGCGCAAGATCGAACGCTTCTTGTCGCAACCGTTCTTTGTGGCCGAGGTTTTCACAGGCGCGCCCGGAAAACTGGTCGACCTGCAAGACACAATCAAGGGTTTCAAAGGCCTGTGCGAAGGCGAATACGATCACCTTCCCGAAGCGGCTTTCTACATGGTCGGCTCGATCGAGGAAGCGATCGAAAAGGCACAACGGCTTGCCGCCGAGGCGGCCTGACCGAAGCCCGCGGAAAGTGGATCTGATTGATGGCTGAGACGTTTCAGTTCGAATTGGTGTCGCCGGCGCGGCTGGTCATTTCCGAGGCCGTCGAGGAAGTGGTCGTGCCGGGCGCGGAAGGCGATTTCGGCGTGCTTGCCGGCCATGCCCCGTTCATGTCCACCATGCGTCCCGGTTTCATCGAGGTCAAACGAGAGGCCGGCACGGAACGCATTTTCGTGCCGGGAGGGTTCGCCGATACGACGACAGCCGGCCTGACCATTCTGGCCGAAGAAGCCATCGCCTTTGATGACCTGAAGCCGGAGGTTCTGGATACGGCCATCGCCGAGGCGGAGAAGGCGCTTGACGGTCTGAAGGACGAAAACGCCATTTCGGCAGCGCAGATGCGCATCGCGCAATTGCGCGATATTCGCGCCGGGCTGTAGGCTCCCATCCGAACCATCGTCCGATCGCTGGACGTTTGAGCTTTGAAGCCGGCCGGTCCCCATCGGATTTGATGGGCTAAGCATTTCGTGTTTTCTGCAGGAAATCGCGACCTTTCGGCGGGCGCTTTTCGCCCCCGTTATCAGCTCCTCACCCGCATCGCCAGACGTACCCGGATGATCCGGCGGCGCAGATCGCTGCGTGCGCCACGCTCGATCCCCCGGATGAACCGGGGGATGATGGCGGGAGGAGTGTTCCGGTTCGGGCCACGGCCTTGGCCAGACGGGGCTGGAACCGGTTGCCCTATTCGCTCAGTTCGCGTTTCAGCGTCTCGATTTCGCGGGCGATCGTTTCATCGCGACCGACAAGATCCTCCACCTTGCGCACCGCATGCAACACGGTCGTGTGGTCCCGGTCGCCGAAACGTTTGCCGATTTCCGGCAGCGAACGCGGTGTCATGGCCTTGCACAGAAACATTGCGATCTGGCGCGGCCAGACGATGGACCGGGTCCTGCGGGCCGACAAAAGGTCCTGCTTGGAGACATTGTACTGTTTGCAGACGAGTTTCTGGATGTCCTCGACCTTGACCTGACGCTGTTCGTGCGAGCGGATGAGGTCGCGCAGCTTCAACTCGGCCATGTCCATCGTGATCGGCGTTTCCGCCAATTGGTGATGGGCGAGGAGCCGGTTTATCGCGCCTTCGAGGTCGCGGCCGTTGGTTGTCACATTGGCCGCGATATAGGACAGCACGTCGTCAGGCACATGGAAGCCGGGGCAGGCGACCCGCACCATGTCGATCCGGCGTTCCAGGATTCCGCGCCGCAGATCGTAATCGGGATTTTCGATCTCGACCAGAAGCCCGCCGGCAAGCCGGGAGCGGATCCGCTCGTTCAGCGCTTCCAGTTCGTGCGGCGGACGATCGGCTGCGACGACCACCTGGCGCGCCCCGTCGATCAGGGCGTCGAGCGTGTGGCAGAATTCCTTTTGCATCTGAGGTCCCTGCAGGAATTGCAGGTCGTCAATGATCAGGAGGTCGATGCCCCGCAGCCGGTCCTTGAACGCGAGGGCGGACTGGGATTTCAACGCCGCGACGAAGCGGTACATGAAGTGTTCGGCTGTGAGGTAGAGGACCTCTTTGCCTTGGGCTTCCCAGGCAATCGCCTGAAGCAAATGCGTCTTTCCGTGACCCACCGATGCATGAATATAAAGCGGGTTGAAGGCGCTGAGATTCTTGTTGGCGGAGGCGCTGACCTGGCGTGCGGCGGCCGTGGCGAGGGCGTTCGGATTGCCATCGACGAAAGTGTCGAACGTCATGCGGCGGTCCAGAAGCGAACCGGAAAACCCTTGAGCGTTGGTCGGCTTCAGGAAATCTTTTTCGCTTTGCGGGCTTTCGGAAATCAGCGGTTCATCGACCCGGCGCGCAGCCTGCTTCGGTTTTTTGGCCGGCTCCGGCGGCATTTTGCGCATCGGACTGCGCACGCTGACGGCAATGCGATGAACGTCGGAGCATTCCGCTTTCCAGCACCGCTCCAGATGGGTCGCATAATGGGTTTGTATCCATTGTTTCAAAAACGCGGTCGGAACAGAAAGAAAGGCTGTGCCATCGCGGAATTCATCCAACTGCGCGCGGCCGAACCAGCTTGAAAAGACATCGTCTCCCAATTCTTTGCAAAGTGCCTTTTTGACGTTCTCCCATGTTTCGAGATGGGTTGGGGTCTGCTCGTTCGACTCGGCCCGAGCAAGATTGTTATTCGCCACATTCGCCTCCGTGTCGGGTATAAGTTTGACAAATCTCGTTCGCCGGCGCGCAAGCGCCGTCGGGTGGTATGGTATTCTTGCGGCCGAGCGGCCGCGTCGTCGCAGTGGGTTTTCGGGCTAGGACTGGGCCCAAGGCAAACCGGCGGCTTTCCAGCCATCGGTCGTGCCGCGATGCCCATTCTTGTCAGCGGGGCCTTCGAAGCCGCCCGCCACATTATAACAATTCCGGAAGCCCGCTTCCGTCATCGCCATGGCCGCTGACTGACTGCGCGCACCTGACCGGCACAGAAACAAAAGGTTCGTTTCCGCGTCGGCTCCCTTGTCTGTCAGCGCTTTTGAAACGCTATCGCAAAACCCCGGATTGCGTTCCATGTTTGGGTACCCCTGCCATTCGACCAGCAGCGGTTCCGATCCCAGTGAGGTCAAAAGAGGCACTCCCACAAATGCCCATTCTGCTCGTGTTCGGACATCGATGAGAAACGCCGGATGGTCGTTTCCCAACATGTCCCATGCGTCGTGACATCCGATGTCACCCGCATAGGTAGCGTTCGTATACATATATGCCGCGCCCCCCGTCTCACCGAGACGGACCTTACTAATGTTTACCAAACTGTGAACTTATGGCTGAGAACCATGAGACACAAAGTGCTGTGGCATTCTTTCAGGTTGGGAGACGCAAATTTCGTAGAGTTAAGATACATGAATACCACATTCAATTCATGTCTATACTTAGTTTCTACTTGGTTCGCTTTAGCCCTGTCTCTGTAACCTTGCCACTGGACTGAACATACAGATCCCAATTTGGCCTATCAACCGCTTTTGAGCGCACCGGCGGCGCCTGCCGGTGTCATATGCGGAGGGCATCCATTCGTGTCAATTCGGCGCCTGCCCAAAAACGTTTGTTGTCAAAGTCTTGCCTATCAGGCCGATTTGAGTCGCAAAAATTCTTCGCCCTGACAAAAAAATATCCGGCAAGGGTATTGACTCTCAATCCTCATATTATTTTCCGGGTCCCTTGCGTTTACCTGTTGTTAAGGAATTGAATCCGCGAAGGAATTTATGTCAGAAAATCCAGGGCACCCGCGCCCCGCCGGTCCGATAATTTATTAGCCAGCGTCATTAAATGATCCCCTTTTTTGCCGAATCGGAACGGGTGCTTCGGGCATGCCGGCAAAACAAAACGGAGCGGCCGGGAGCCGCTCCGTTCAAAATCGGGCACGGAAATCCTGAAGCTGGTCACACTTCAGGAGGGCCGCTGGAAAGAGGTTCGGTTGCGAGTCCTTGGGAGCGCAACCTGCCCCCTAAAGTGCTTTGACGCGTGCGGAAAGACGCGAGATTTTCCGCGAGGCGGTGTTGCGGTGCAGCACGCCCTTTGTCGCGGCGCGCATGATTTCCGGCTGCGCGGCCTTCAGGGCCTCGGCGGCTGCGGCCTTGTCGCCGGAAGCGAGTGCTTCCTCAACCTTGCGGATATAGGTCCGGACCCGGCTTTTACGGGCGGTGTTGACTTCTGTGCGGCGCGCGATCCGACGGGCTGCCTTGCGGGCCGATGGTGTGTTGGCCATTGAAAATACCTGACGATTTGAATGGACGAACGGTCCAGACGCGAGCGCCGACACTTAAATCGCGATCATGCGCGAACCGATTGGGTCGCTTGTATAGTGTCCGGGCCGGCATCCGTCAAGAATTCGCCGATCCGGTTTATCGGTTTTTGAATTGCGGCGTGCGCTTGTCCAGAAAGGCCGACATGCCTTCCGTCTGGTCCTCAAAGGCGAAGGTCGACTGGAACATCCGGCGTTCGAAGCGGATGCCCTCCTGTTGCGGAGTTTCAAAGGCCCGGTTGACGGCCTCCTTGGCGATCATCACGACCGGCAGCGACAGATCCGCAATTTTCTGCGCGGTCTTGATCGCTTCTTCCAGAAGATCTTCGGCGGGGATGATGCGCGAGACCAGTCCGGCCCGTTCCGCCTCCTCGGCGTCCATCATGCGTCCCGTCAGGCACATTTCCATGGCCTTGGATTTGCCGATCTGTCGGGTAAGGCGTTGTGTTCCGCCGGCACCGGGGATGGTGCCGAGCGTGATCTCGGGCTGGCCGAACTTGGCGGTGTCCGCCGCCAGTATGAAATCGCACATCATGGCCAGTTCGCAGCCGCCGCCGAGCGCGTAGCCGGCGACGGCCGCAATCAGCGGCTTGCGGGTTCGCGCCACGCGGTCCCAGGGCGTGATGAAATCTTCGGTATAGGCCTGCGCATAGTCCAGGACGGACATTTCCTTGATGTCTGCGCCGGCCGCGAAGGCCTTTTCGGACCCGGTCAGCACGATACACCCGATCTTGTCATCCGCCTCGTAGGCGTCGAGTGCCGCCGTCACGTCAACAAAAAGCGCCGAACTCAGGGCGTTCAGGACCTTCGGGCGGTTCAGGGTGATGAGGCCGACATTGCCCCGGGTTTCGACAAGAATGGTATCGTAGGCCATCGTGGACGCTCCCTCGCCATGCGGCGTTCCGGGTACCCGAATCCGAGCCGCGCCGCAATGTCTTTCCATGCGGTGCATTCGGCATACCGGCTCTGGCAAGGCGATGGCTCACCGCTGGCATACGGGACAGTAATATGTCGACCGGCCGCTTTGCACGATCCGGTGTATGACGCCGCTGCAGGTCTGACGGGGGCAGGGTTCCCCTTCCCGGTCGTAAACCGAAAAGGCGTGCTGAAAATAGCCGAGCGAGCCGTCGGCATGCACATAATCCCGCAAGCTGGACCCGCCCGCTTCGATGGCGTCCCCGAGCACGGAACGCACGGCATCCACAAGCGCGTGAAGACGCTGCGTCGGCCGGCCGTCCCGGCGAACCAGGCTGGCTGCCTTGCGGCGCGGCGAGATACGGGCGCGCCACAATGCCTCGCAGACATAGATGTTGCCGAGCCCGGCAATGATGCGCTGGTCCAGAAGCGCCGCTTTCATCGGAACCTGTTTGCCGTTGAAACGTGCCGCCAGATAGTCCGCTGAAAGCGCGTTGCCGAGCGGTTCCACGCCGATCCCGGAAAACAGCTTGTGCTGTTCGAGCGCCCGACGTTCGACAACGCTCATATAGCCGAAGCGGCGCGGGTCATTATAAATGACCTGGGTGCCGGTCTCCATGTCGAAACGCACATGGTCGTGCAACGTGTCCTTCGAGCGCTCGTGATGAAACTGCCCGGGCTGCGTTTCGGCGCTGGTGTCTTGAACACGAAACGATCCGGACATGCCCAGATGCATGATCAGCACCCAGCCGTTGTCGAGGTCCGCGAGCGCGTATTTCGCGCGCCGCGACAGCGATGTGATGCGTGCCCCGGTCAATATGTCGGAGAAATTGTCCGGAAACGGAAATCGCAGATCCGGTCGGGCCAGCCTGACGGAAACGATCCGGTGCCGTTCCATCGCGGGTCGCA
This sequence comes from Rhodobiaceae bacterium, assembly GCA_028285165.1. Classification (GTDB taxonomy): domain Bacteria; phylum Pseudomonadota; class Alphaproteobacteria; order Rhizobiales; family JANQQB01; genus JANQQB01. The sequence goes on along the minus strand of JANQQB010000004.1, from coordinate 2,405 downwards.
AGCCGCGAACAACGGTTTCGACTTCGGGAAGTTCGGGCATGGACTCTTTCTAATAGGGCTCACCGTGTCTATCCGCGAATCGGTTTACCTGACAATCCCGCGCGATGCCGGCAGCAGGCTGCAAGTGGACCGTGCGGCATTTTGCAGGAAACCATCGCCGCGCATTGCGCTTGGCAATCGGCGCCGGTGCGTGGATAAGGGGGAACTCAAGGTCAGGGGGAATGCCATGGCGAGCGACAGCGTCAAGGGCGGTTCGGAAACCGCCGATTACGGTTTTCAGACCGTACCGCTGGATGACAAGCAGGACATGGTCGGGTCGGTATTCGATCGCGTAGCCGGTCGCTACGACATTATGAACGATCTGATGTCGGCGGGCGCCCATCGTCTCTGGAAATCCGCCATGGTCACGCTGTTGGCGCCGCCCCGGGCGCCGGTCCGGCCGTATCGCGTGCTGGACGTCGCCGGCGGCACCGGCGATATCGCCTTTCGCATCGACGACCGGACCGACCGGCGCGCCGACATCACCGTCCTCGACATCAATGAGGCCATGCTTGCGGTCGGACGCGACCGCGCCCGGCGGCAGGAGCGGCTGGACACCGTGCAATTCACGGCCGGCAACGCAGAATCCCTGCCGCTCCCCAGCGACCGGTATGACGCCTACACCATTGCTTTCGGCATCCGCAACGTGCCCCGGATCGACCGGGCGCTTGCCGAAGCCTATCGTGTTTTGAAGCCGGGCGGACGGTTCGTGTGTCTTGAATTTTCGACGACCGATCTTCCCGGGCTCGACGTTGCCTACGATGCCTATTCTTTCAATGTCGTTCCGGTGATCGGCCGGCTCGTCGCCGGAGACGACGAACCCTACCGCTATCTCGTCGAATCGATCCGACGCTTCCCAAGTCCGAAGCGGTTTGCTGCCATGATCGGCGAAGCCGGATTTTCCAGAGTGCAGGTCCGCAGCCTGTCCGGTGGTATCGTTGCGCTGCACGCCGCCTGGAAAATCTAGTCCTGATGGCGGTGCCCGTGTTCGCATTTGCAAGAATTGTCCGTGCCGGCTGGGTGATGGCGCGCGAGGGCGTGTTCGGTCTCGTCGAGCCGCCGGACATGCCGGCCCGGGCCCGGTTCGCTCTGAAGATCGTGCGCCTCGTCGAACGGCGATCGGCACGCGGCCGGCAGGCAGCCGAAAGCCTGTCGTCCGCCATGGCACGGCTTGGTCCGTCCTACATCAAGATGGGACAGTTTCTTGCGACCCGGCCCGACGTGGTCGGCAAGAACGCCGCCGGTGACCTTGCGCTTCTTCAGGACAGCCTGGAACCGTTCTCCCAAGCGGAAGCGGTGTCGACCATCGAAGCGGCTTTTGCCAGGCCGTTGTCCGACAACTTCAAATCCTTGTCCAAGCCGATTGCGGCCGCCTCGATCGCCCAGGTGCACCGGGCAGAGATCGAGCGTGATGACGAGAACGAGGGTGTCGCCGTCAAGATTCTGAGGCCCGATGTCGAGCCGCGCTTCAAACGGGACCTTGAGAGCTTTTACCTTGCGGCCCGCCTGGCCGAGCGTTTTGTCCCGGCGGTTCGCCGCCTGCGCCCGGTCGCCGTGGTCGACACGCTGGCCAGTTGGGTAACGCTGGAAATGGACTTCCGTCTCGAGGCGGCGGCGATTTCGGAAATGGCGGAGAACACCCGCAATGATCTGGGGTTTCGGGTACCGTCGGTCGACTGGGACCGGTGCTCCAAGTCCGTGCTGACGACGGAATGGGTCGACGGCATCAAAATGTCGGATATCGAGGCGATCCGGGCGGCCGGCCATGATTGCGCGGCGCTTGCCAGAACGCTGATCCAGTCGTTTCTGCGCCAGGCCGTGCGTGACGGGTTTTTCCATGCCGACATGCACCAGGGCAATCTGTTTGTTGCCGAGGACAGCACGATTGTCGCGGTCGATTTCGGCATCACAGGCCGCTTGAACCAGGCCGAACAGCAATTTCTCGCCGAGATCCTTTACGGCTTCATTCGTCGCGACTACCGGCGTGTCGCCGAGGTGCATTTCGAGGCCGGGTACGTGCCCCGGACCCAGGATGTCGATCGGTTCGCGCAGGCCTTGAGGGCGATTGGCGAGCCGTTGCATGGCCACACGGCCGCCGACATTTCCATGGCGCGCCTGCTCAGCCAATTGCTCGAAGTCACCGAATTGTTTGAGATGCATACCCAGACACGGCTGATCCTTCTGCAAAAGACGATGGTGGTCGTGGAGGGTGTCGCCCGCACCCTGGATCCGCGACTTGACATGTGGGCGACCGCAGAGCCGGTGATTTCGGAATGGATGGCGCTGCGCGTCGGACCGGCCGGCCGGTTGCGCGAGGCCGGCGACGGGCTTGGCGCGCTGATGCGCCTGGTCACGGCCGCTCCGCT
>JANQQB010000486.1 GCA_028285165.1 Rhodobiaceae bacterium | reverse complement strand
AGGTCGTTGAAGTCGCCCAGGTGGCCGATGCGGAACACCTTGTCGGCGACCTTGCCGAGACCGGACCCCAGCGACATGTTGAAATGATCCAGAACCACCTCACGGAACGCGTCCGCCGAATGGCCGTCCGGCATCAGCACCGCGGTCAGGGACGAAGAATACTCCGCCTCGTTCCGGCACAGCAGCTCAAGCCCCCAGGCACGCACGGCCGCGCGGGTTGCCTCGGCGTGGCGGTCATGGCGGGAGAAGACGTTGTCGAGCCCCTCCTCGTTCAGCATATCGAGCGCCTCGGCGAGGCCGTAAAGCAGGTTGGTCGCCGGCGTGTAGGGGAAGAACCCCTTGGCGTTGGGCCCGACCATATCGACCCAGGCCCAGTAGGACCGCGGCAGCTGCGCGGTCTCCGTCGCCGCCATCGCCTTGGCCGACACGGCGTTGAAACTCAGGCCCGGCGGCAGCATCAGCCCCTTCTGGGAGCCGGCCACGGTGACGTCCACGCCCCAGGCGTCGTGATGGTACTCGATCGAGGCAAGTGAGGAGATGGTGTCGACCATGAAGAGTGCGGGATGGCCGGCCGCGTTGATTGCGCGGCGCACGGCCGGAATGTCCGACGTGATGCCGGTCGCGGTGTCGTTGTGGACGACACAGACCGCCTTGATCTCGTGGCCCGTGTCCTCGGCGAGCCGGGCCTCGATGCGCGCGGCATCCGCCCCGTGGCGCCAGTCGCCGTCGAGGAACTCCGGCTCGAGACCGAGCTTGACGGCCAGGTTGCGCCACAGCGTGGCGAACTGGCCGGTCTCGTACATCAGGACCTTGTCCCCCGGCGACAGGGTGTTGACGAGGGCCGCCTCCCAGGCACCGGTGCCGGATGCCGGATAGATGATCACCGTGCCTTCAGTGCGGAAGATGCCCTTCATGCCGTCCAGCACCCGCGCGCCGAGCGAACCGAATTCCGGTCCGCGATGGTCGATGGTCGGCCGGTCGATTGCCCGCAATACCCGGTCCGGCACGTTGGTCGGGCCCGGAATCTGAAGGAAATGTCGTCCGCCTGCGCTCAGCATTGTCGTCTCCGTGCTCGCGATCCGCCCCGGTTCCCCAACCGGACGCCCCTCGTCTTCTGCCGCCCCCCGGCCGCAGTCTCGTTTCACCAGTTCCGTTTCCGCTCCGCGAGCAGTTTTTCTTTCGCCGCTCACCCGGCCGGTTCTTCAGAGAGTCAGGCGGCGCGGACGCGCAGGCTACCTCGGAGGGAGTGATTACAGGGTCCCGCAGCTTGCCCGCACCGCCGACCTCAAATATAATTATGAATAATGAATTCATTTTCGAGAAAACACAAGCGCTATCTGGGTTTGGCGGGGAAAACGGGGGGTGATTTTGCTCCCCGGGAGACCCTGGCTCAGAGGCGAACGTGCCTCACCGGAGTTGGGACCATGACGCGAAATGCGCGCAGCGAGCAATTCGTTGGTCTCAAGAGTGAGTCCCGTTCCCCGGGTACCCGCCTGCACGGGCACAGGCCTGCCCGGGGCCCATTGGCGAATGCTGTGGTTCGCCGGGCCGATGAATGGGTTCCGGTTCAGGCCTGGAACACGGTTTCTGCCACTACTGTCATCCCCGGGCGAGCGCAGCGAAACCCGGGGACCCATTGGCCGTCCGACATATATAGGCATCCGCCAATGGATCCTCGTCCTCGCCGCCGCTCGGCCAAGGATGACACCGACAGGAGCAGCTCGGATCACCCGTCCGGCTCTTGGGGGATGCGCGGGAAAGGCTTATGTCTACAGGAGAAAAGCACTCCGACTTGTCCACAGGACGACAATGAAACGCAGGCGAAGGACGGCGTCAGACGGGGATTCCCGTCCGGAATCGGTGTAAACAGGACGCACCGGGGAGAAAAGCAGATCAAAACGGCACCATGCGGGCAAAAACATCGGGTTGGACTCCCTGCACCGGCGAGCAGGCCTCAAGCCGGGCGCGACCGCGCCCCGGCCGGCAAGAGGCATGGCGCGCGGAACGCGCGGCAGGGAACCGCGGCACCCGTCCGCGCGGAGGCCCGGGCCCGAGACGAGGACAAGCCGTGAGCGGTATCGAATAGAGCATGAGCATGCGGGCTGACAGAGGCGCCATGGGCGACATGGCGGAGCGGCTGGAACAGGCGATCGAGGGCGAGGTTCTCTTCGACCGGTTCTCGCGCGGCCGCTATTCGACCGATGCCAGCATCTACCAGATCATGCCGGTCGGCGTGGTCGTGCCTAAGACGGCGCAGGACGTCGCCACGACCATGGCCATTGCCGGCGCCGCGCGGCAGCACCGGGATGCCTTCCTCCGCG
>JANQQB010000470.1 GCA_028285165.1 Rhodobiaceae bacterium | reverse complement strand
GCGGCCTGGAACGGTTCGACCTCGGTGCGCCTCAGCGTGCCGACATGACCGTAACAGCCGAGATCGCGGCCGAGATCTCGGGCGAGCGCGCGCACATAGGTGCCCTTTCCGCATTCCACCTCGAAACGCGTTTCGCCGGCCTCGTGGTCCAGGATTTCGAAACGCAGGATTTCGACCTCGCGTTCCGGGATGTCGACGCTGTCACCGCCACGCGCAATGTCATAGGCGCGTTCGCCGGCAATCTTGACGGCGGAAAAGCGTGGCGGAACCTGGCGGATGTTGCCTGTATAGGCGGGCAGGCGGGCCTCGATCTCGGCCCGCGTCGGGCGCGTGTCGGAGGTCGCGGTGACCTCGCCTTCCCGGTCGTCGGTGGTGCGTTCCTCGCCCCAGGCCGCAGTAAAGCGATAGACCTTGGTGCCGTCCATCACATAAGGGACGGTCTTGGTGGCCTCGCCGAGCGCGATCGGCAGCATGCCGGAGGCCAGCGGATCAAGCGTGCCGGCATGGCCGGCCTTCTCGGCACCGTAAAGCCATTTGATCTTCGACACGGCTTGCGTCGATCCCATGCCCTCCGGCTTGTCGAGAACCAGCCAGCCGGAGACCGGCCGGCCCTTTTTCTTGCGCTGGGACATCAGGCGTCGTCCTCGCCGTCATGATCCAGGTCGCGCGCGACTTCCGGCGAACGCAACAGGCGGTCGATCCGGTCGAAATTGTCGTAGGATGTGTCGAGCAGGAAGCGGAAGGCGGGCATATATTTCATCTGCCCCAGCTCGCCCGACGCGCGGCCACGGATGAATTTCGCGTGGCGGGCCAATGCCTTGACCACCGCCTCGTCATCATCGGCACCGAGCGGCGCGACAAAGACCGTGGCGATCTTCAGGTCCGGCGACATGCGCACTTCCGAAACCGAGATCACCGTCTTTTCCAGCACCTCGTCGCGGATATCGCCCCGCTGCAGAATGGCGGCAAGGGCATGGCGCACCTGCTCGCCGACACGTAGCTGGCGCTGCGACGGGCCTTTCGCGGAATTGAAACGGGACATGGTGTTACCTCACGACGGCGGCGGGTTGGAACCGCCGGCCGCCCAAAGCTGAAATCGATCAGGGTCAGAGCGCCTCCGGTGAAAACCGTTTCACCGAAAGCACGCTATCTGTTTGATTTTGAGCATGTTCTTGTCCGAAAACCGCACATACTTTTCGGGAACATGCTCTAGAGCGTCCGCGTCACATGCTCCACGCGGAAGCATTCGATGACGTCGCCCTGGCGGATATCCTCGTAATTGGCGAAGGCCATGCCGCATTCCTGGCCGCCCTGCACTTCAGCGACTTCGTCCTTGAAGCGCTTGAGTGTCTTGAGCGTGCCTTCGTGAATGACGACATTGTCGCGGATGAGCCGCACGCCGGCACCGCGCTCCACCTTGCCTTCGGTGACACGGCAGCCGGCAACCTTGCCGACTTTGGTGATGTTGAAGACTTCGAGGATTTCGGCATTGCCGAGGAAGGTCTCGCGGCGCTCCGGCGACAGCAGACCCGACATTGCCGCCTTCACGTCATCCACCAGATCATAGATGATGTTGTAATAGCGGATCTCGAGGCCAGCGCGCTCGGCGGCGTCGCGGGCCTGTTTGTTGGCACGCACGTTGAAGCCGATGATGGCGGCATCGGAGGCTTCCGCCAGCGAGACGTCGGATTCGGTGATCGCGCCGGCGCCGGAATGGACGATGCGGGCGCTGACCTCTTCGGTTCCAAGCTTGTCCAGCGCACCGGAAATG
>JANQQB010000418.1 GCA_028285165.1 Rhodobiaceae bacterium | reverse complement strand
GATGCGATCAAGATCGGCCGGCGCGGTTCGCTGTCCGGTACGATAACGGTCACAGGCAAGCAGGGCCACGTCGCCTATCCGCACCTGGCCGACAATCCGGTGCCGAAATTGATCAAGGTGCTGGCAGCGCTCGGCGATCATCAACCGGATGCGGGCACCGAGCATTTTCAGCCGACCAATCTGGAAATCGTTTCCGTCGATGTGGGCAATCCGGCCTGGAACGTCATTCCCAACAGCGCCTCGGCCCGGTTCAACGTGCGCTACAACGATACCTGGACCGCGGAAACGCTGAAACGCTGGATCGAGGCGCGCCTGGACCATGCCCGCGATGCCGGGCCTTTCGAGATCGCCTATGAACCGAGCATCAGCGATGTCTTCCTGACCCGTTCGGACAGTCTCATTGCAACTCTGTCGGCCGCCATCGAAGCGGAAACCGGAACCGCGCCCGCGCTTTCCACCGGCGGCGGCACGTCCGATGCGCGATTCATCAAGGATTATTGTCCCGTCGTCGAATTCGGTCTGGTCGGCAAGACGATGCACCAGGTCGACGAATGCGTCACCGTGGCCGACCTGACCGCCCTGTCGGCGATTTACGAAACGTTTCTGGAGCGCTATTTCAGGTAGAACTTCCTCGTACCTCGACACATGACAGGGAGAGATGTCCGACCGGCACCGCAACGTGCCGATAGGGGTTCTCGTGCGGCTTTTTGATCACCTTGAACGAAGTTTATGCAGCCATCCTGCATTCCTGGGCGCTGTTTCGCGGCGACCGGGGCGCGTTGCGGGCTTTCGACGCCAGTTTTGACGGATTCTGGCGCTCGTTCGGCGTCATCGTCGTGCTGGCGCCGTTCTATGCGCTGATCTTCGCGGCGGAACACCGGCTCGATCTCGGCCCGACATCGGAAGCCCGCCCGACAACGCTGGGTGTGTTCGTGACGTGGCAATACCTGTCGGCACTGGTCGACTGGGTCGCCTTCCCCGCCGTCATCGCGCTGCTGGCCAGCCCGCTCAACATCACCAACCGCTTCACCCTGTTGATCGTGGCGCGCAATTGGACATCGATCCTGGCCATCCTGCCATCCGCTCTGGTTTCGCTGCTGTTTGCGATCGGCCTGTTGCCGCAATCCGGTTTCCTTTGGCTGTCGCTGATCGTCATGATCATCCTGTTGCGCTTCCGCTACCAGGTCTATTCGGCAGCGCTCGGCGGTCCGACCGGCCTGATCATCTCGCTGGTCGCCATGGAATTCGTGCTCGGCCTTTTCATCGTGCAAAGCATCAACCTGTTCGCCGGCCTGGTCTGATCGCGGTCATTACGCGGAAGCTGGCGCACCCGCACACGAATCGCGCAGACCGAACCGCAGCCTCAGGCGCTCAGCGCCCGCTGCTCGTCCTCCTTCTGCCAGCGCAGCGCGATCTCGTTCAGGCCTTGCAGCACTTCGCGCAGTTCATGCGCCCGTTCAGTCAGCGAATAGCTGACCGCCGGCGGAATTGTCGGCCGATAGTCGCGATGGACGAGGCCGGCTCGCTCCAGATGCCGCAGGCGTTCGGTCAGAACCTTGGACGAAATCTTCGGCATAAGCGCCTTCAATTGCCCGAAACGCAACGTGCCCTCGCTTCCCAGAAGCCACAGGATATAGGTGGTCCAGGATCCCATCAGCAGCCTCAAGAGGGAATCCATCGGGCAGGATTGGTGATCGTGCTCATCGGCCATGACTGATTCCTTTTGTTACTTATGACTAATCTAGTTACCACAAGGTGCCTACTTTTCAAAAGTAACTAAAGACCCTATCTGCACATTGTTCCTGTCACCCGGAACCATACAAGCAGGATTTCCTCCCCGGCCCCTTCCAGGCACGGAACTCATCTTCTTCACGCAGGAGCATAGAATGGCACGCATCGGCATCGTCTATTTCAGCGGATACGGACACACAAAGAAACAGGCGCAGGCCGTGCATGAAGGCGCGGCCTCTGTCGCCGGCACAGACGTCACGGATTTCGAGATCGATCAGAACGGCGACCTGCCGGAGGCGCGCTGGGACGAACTCGCAGGCCTGGATGCCATCATCTACGGCAGCCCGACCTATATGGGCGGTCCGGCGTGGCAGTTCAAAAAGTTCGCCGACGCCAGTTCCAAGCCGTGGTTCGTCTCGGCCTGGAAAGACAAGGTGGCCGGCGGCTTCACCAATTCGGCCTCCGTCAACGGCGACAAGTTCTCAACGATCGCCTATTTCATCACGCTCGCCCAACAGCACAGTCAGGTCTGGGTCGGCACCGGGCTGATGCCGGCCAACAACAAGGACAACGGTCCCGACGACGTCAACTGGACCGCAGGCTTTTCCGGAGCGCTCGCCATCTCGCCGGCGGATGCCTCTCCGGAGGAAGCGCCGCGCGCCGGCGATCTGGAGACCGCGCGGCTGCTCGGCAAGCGCATCGCCGAATTCGCTCACAAGCTGGCAGCGTGATCCGGTTCACCCGCCATTGCGGCCCCTGTTAGACTGGCGAGGCGGCCGTCGGTGCGCTCCGGCGTTCCGGCGGCCATCTTTTTTCATAGAGCGGTTCTTGCCAGGACCGAAGCGGCACGCCACAGTCGCGCGATCATCGGGCGAACGGGGTGCGGTCATGGACGTCATCTATTCGGAGCGTCACCGGCTCCGCAATTCAAAGACCGAGCTCTATGCAGGCGAACTTGTGCCGCCGTTCGAATGTCCGGAACGCATGGACTATATCCGGGACCGCCTTCTGGACCGCGGGATCGGCCCGCTACGGGAGCCGGAACCGGCGGGTCTCGACCCGGTGCTGCGCGTGCACGATGCGGATTTCGTCTCGTTCCTGGAAACCTGCTGGCGCGACTGGAAGGCCGCCGGGTATGCCGGCGAAGCGATCGCCACATGCTGGCCGTCCCGGGCCATGCCGCGGCTGGTTCCGCCGCGCGAGATCGACGGCCGCATCGGCTATTACGCGCTCGCCTCGGAGACCTCGATCAGCGAGGGCACCTATGAAGCCGCCTGCGTCTCGGCCGATGTCGCGGTCAGCGCCCAGCGCCTGATCTCCGGCGGCAAGACGGCCGCCTTCGCGCTCTGCCGGCCGCCGGGCCATCACGCCTCGACCGGCATGTTCGGCGGTTATTGTTTTTTCAACAATGCCGCAATTGCCGCCCAGGGCTTCCTCGACGGCGGCGCCGAACGCGTGGCGATCCTCGATGTGGATTTTCATCACGGCAACGGTACGCAGGAGATCTTCTACAGCCGAAACGACGTGCTGTTCGCGTCGCTGCACGGCGACCCGCTCGATGCGTTTCCGTATTATCTCGGCGGTGCCGACGAAACCGGCTCAGGCGATGGTGAAGGCCTCACCCTGAACTACCCGCTGCCGCCGAAGACCCGGTTCGAGGCGTGGCGGGCAGCGCTGGCCGATGCGCTCGACCGGATCCGGACCTACGGCCCCGACGCGCTGATCGTGTCGCTTGGCGTCGATACGTTCAAGCAGGACCCGATCTCCTTCTTTCTTCTGGAAAGCGCGGATTTCACCACCTACGGCGCCGACATTGCCGGCCTTGGCCTGCCGACGCTGTTCGTCATGGAGGGCGGGTATGCCGTCGAAGAGATCGGCATCAATACGGTGAATGTGCTGGAAGGCTTCCTCGGGGCCTGATCTTTTTTCGACCGGCCGCTTCGGGTAACGCAAATCGTGATCAGGCGCGATCCCGTTCCGGCATCGCATCCGATGGCAGGTCCAGGGTCAGCCTGAAAACCGCAATGGCGCGGATCGTCTCGTCGAAGGCATCGGCGATGGCGGCGACGTCCCCGCCTGTGTCGCCGGCTTTCGCCGCCCGCTCCAAGGTTTCGCAGCAGGCCGCGAGCTTTTGCGCCCCGACATTGGCGGCCATCGATTTCAGCGCATGAGCCGCCGGCGCGACCGCTTCCGGATCGCCGTCCGCCAGCACATCCTTGAGGGTTTCAAGCGATGTCGGCGCATGCCGTTCGAACAGGGAAAGGATTTTATCCAAAAAGCCCGGCGCGCCGTCGCCCAATTGGCCGGAAAGCGTCTCCAGGTGACCGGTATCGAGGATCGCCAAACGACGCGGCGGCGCCTGTTCCGGCTCGCTCTCGGCGACCGCCGAATGCCCCGTTGGATCCGGCTCGGTTGCGACAACGGTTTCGGCATCGCTTTCGGGTGCGCCGAGGTTTTCTGCCAGACAAGCCTGAAGCTGATCGAGGGTGAAGGGCTTCGGCAGCATGGAATCCATGCCGGCCGACTGCCAGTCGAAGCGGGCCTCATCCATGACCTGCGCGGTCAACGCGACGATCGGCACGCGGCCGGCCTCGTTGGCCCGGATTCGCCGGGTCGCCTCGTAGCCGTCCATGACCGGCATGCTGCAATCCATCAGAATGAGGTCATAGCGCCCCGGACCGGCCTTCAACACGGCCTCCGCACCGTTCTCGACAATGTCCGGAACCACGCCGAAACGGGCGAGCGCTTCGCGGGCGACTTCCTGGTTGACCGGGCTGTCGTCGGCGACCAGCACGCGAGCGTCGGGCCATTGCCGTGCCACGCTCTGACCTTTCTTCGATTGTGCGTCGTCGATCGACCGCTTTCTGCCCTCGGGCGTCAAGGCCTGCAGGGCAGCGGCCACGTCCATCGTCAGGGCCGGTCGGAAGACGATCGCATCGGCGTGTCCCCTTGCGACCGCGTCGTCGGATCCCGGCGCCCCGAATGCCATGACGGCGATGCCGAAGGGCCCATCCGACCGGTTCTCGATCGGTCCGTCGATGCACGCTTTCACACGCGCAGGATCGCCGAAGACGACATCACCGGCCCCGGGGCTTTCTGCCAATTCTTCAAGGTCACAGACGGCCGCAATCCCCAGGTCTTGAAGAACCCGCCGCATGACCTGATCTGTGCCGGCTTTGTCGAGTGCAAGCACCGCCCGTTCAATTTTCAGGTCGCCCGGAAGCCGGCCCCTCGGCGCCTCGGGTCCCGGCTCGAGCGGCAGCGCGCACCGAAAGGTCGATCCTTCGCCCACCACGCTCTCTGCCGTCAACGTGCCATCGAAACAAGTTGCAAGCTTTCGGCAGATCGCCAGACCCAGACCCGTCCCGCCGAATTCGCGGGTCGTGGACTGGTCGGCCTGGGAGAAGGCCTCGAAAATCGTGGCCACCTTTTCGGCCGGAATGCCGATGCCGGTGTCGCGGATCGCGATCTCGACCGATTGCGTGCCGGGATTCGCACCATCGCCGACAGCCGTCACGGTAATGGATACCTGTCCGGTTTCGGTGAACTTGATCGCGTTGCTGACGAGGTTGCTGAGAATCTGACGCAGGCGGACCGGGTCGGTGCGCACACCGTCGAGCACGTCGGGCGCAATGTAACCTGTGAGGTCGAGCTGTTTTTCCGCCGCGCGTTCCTGAAACAGCACGAGCACGTCGCGAACCACATCGCTGAGGCGAATGTCGATCT
>JANQQB010000413.1 GCA_028285165.1 Rhodobiaceae bacterium | reverse complement strand
TGATCGACCTTGCCCGGTCCGGAAAACGGGTGTTGCGGCTGAAAGGCGGCGATCCGTTTGTATTCGGCCGCGGCGCGGAGGAAGCCGGCGCGCTGGTCGATGCCGGGATACCGTTTCGAATCGTTCCGGGCATTTCAGCCGGCATTGGCGGCTTAGCCTATGCGGGCATCCCGATCACACATCGCGATATCAACCAGACCGTGACGTTTCTGACCGGACACGACCAGTCCGGCCTGACACCGCAATCGGTGAACTGGCGGGCCGTTGCCGAAGGATCGCCGGTGATCGTCATGTATATGGCGATGAAACATCTGGCGAGCATTGTCGGATCGCTGATCGAAGCCGGCCGGGCGCCGTCGGAACCGGTGGCGATCGTCTGCAACGCCTCGACCCCGGACCAGGCCGTCCTGGAAACGACGCTTGGGCAGGCCGCCGCCGATTGCGAACAGGCCGGGCTGGAACCACCCGCGATCGTGTGTGTCGGCGACGTGGTCCCGCTCCGGCATTCGCTTGACTGGATCGGCGCGATCCAGGGCAGACAATTGCAGGCGCGCCCCCGGACGCCGGATGCGGACACGGCATGATCGCGCCTGAACGGCGCGGCCTCGTTATCTCCGCTCCGCATTCAGGATCGGGCAAGACGGTTTTCACGCTTGGTCTGTTGCGTGCGCTCACACGCCGGTCATTGCCCGTATCGTCTGCAAAATCCGGCCCCGATTTCATCGATCCGCAATTCCATACCGCGGCTACTGGTTTAGCGTGCCAGACTTTGGACGCCTGGGCGACGGATCCGGACAGCCTGCGCGCAAGCGCCTATGGCCATGCGCCCGCTGACGGTACGCTGATCGTCGAGGGAGCGATGGGGCTGTTCGACGGATCGGCAAATGGTGCCGGCTCCACGGCGGATCTCGCCGCCATTCTCGGCCTGCCGGTCGTGCTGGTGATCGACGTTTCGCGCCAGGCACAGTCGGTCGCAGCGCTCGTGCACGGATTTCAGAATTTCCGGCCCGACGTGACGATCGCCGGCGTGATCCTCAACCGGGTCGCCAGCCCGCGCCATGAGCGGATGATCGCCAAAGCCCTTGAAACAATGAATGCGACCGTCCTCGGCGCATTGACCCGGGACGAGCGCCTCGCCCTGCCCTCCCGGCATCTCGGACTGGTCCAGGCGGTCGAGAACCGGGACCTTGAAGTCTTTATCGCTTGCGCGGCGGAAAAGATCGAGGCCGAGACCGATGTCCATGCTTTGCTCAACAATGCCGCCCCGCTCCCGGCCTTTTCTGCACCGGCGGCGCAGCTCGCACCGCTCGGTCAGAACATCGCAATTGCAGACGACCTCGCCTTTACCTTCCTCTATCCCCACCTGGCCGAAACCTGGCGCCATCAGGGTGCGGCGATCCATCGGTTTTCGCCGCTCAGGGACGAGGCACCGCCCGAAGACTGTGACGCGGTCTTCCTGCCGGGCGGGTATCCGGAACTGCATGCCGGACACCTGGCCTCGCAAGACCGGTTTCGCATCGGGATGCAGAAATTCGCCGACAAGGGGCAGCCCGTTTACGGCGAATGCGGCGGTTACATGGTGCTCGGCGAGGCGCTGATCGACGCGGACGGCCGGAGCCATCCCATGCTCAACCTGTTGCCGTTGGTAACGAGTTTCGCGGAACCACGCAGGCACCTGGGCTATCGGGCACTGGAACCGCTGGCCGCTTCGCCCTGGCAGGTCCCGCTTGCCGCGCACGAATTCCACTATTCCTCGGCAATCACCGAAGGGCCGGGTGAACCGCTTTTCATGGCACACGACGCCGAAGGCACGGCGCTCGGCCCGATCGGATTGCGACAGGGTTCGGTCTTCGGGTCCTATGCGCATTTGATCGGCCCCGGCCCCGCATCCGCCGCCGGGATATCGTGACGTCGCAAACGCGACGTCAGCGAAACTCCATGCCGAGTTCGACATAAAGATGGCGTCGGGTCGCCGCCTCGAAATCTTCGGGCCACGCGATCTCAAGCTCACCGGCCAGCCGCCGTGCAATCGGAAAAAACGCTTCCGCAACCGCGACATTCGCCTCGATCAGCGCCTCCGGCTCCGGCCCCGGATAGGGCAGGTTTTCAAGAACAGCCATCTGATCCGCGTCGAGCAGCCGGCTCAAGTGCAGGATGCCGCCCCGATCCGGCACCGGGCATTCCTCCAACATGAGGTCGGTCAGCATATCCCTGAGGAGACCGACGCCTTTCACCATGGTGACATGTTCGCCGCGGCCCATGCCGACGGTCATGAGGCCGAGAACGCGGATGAATTCATGGATCAGGCCGCTGATGCGCTTCGGGTCCGGCCTGGCAGGCGGCAAGTGCTCGGGAAGATCGTCGTAAATGCCGCTCCGATCGAACAGCGGTTTCACGGTGGCGCGCGATCGCCGCACAAATCTGGCCCGTTCCACCACATAGAGATCGCATCGCAACCAGGATTCGGTGATGGCGTTCAGAAGTGTGCCGCCGCGGCGGAACTCGTTCCAGAAGACGATCTTGTGTTCGCTTCCAAGGACCGACCGGAAGGCTTCGGCAATGCGCGCATGGTGCGGTTCATCGGCGATCGCGACCAGGTCGATGTCACTGAACCGGTCGGCTTTCGACTGGCCGTGGCTTCCAGCCAGAAATAGAGCTTCGATGGCCGTTTCGTCGGTCAATCGCGCCGATATCGTCCGAAGGAAGTGCTCGTGATCCATGGCAGTGTTCTATGGCACGGCAAGCGATACCGGAAGGGCTACTCAGTCCGGTTCGTGCTCCCTTGCTCCGCCAGTCCGCCGAGGCCTTCCCACGCCATGACGATGTTTTCCGAGCGCCAGATCGGTCCGGGATCGGTGAACCGGGCGACTTCGCGGCCGCCGCAGGCCTTGTAAAACCCTATAGCCTCCGCGTTCTGACGCACGACCGCCAGGCCCGCGCCGGCAAAACCATCCTCGGCCAGACGATCAAACGCCGTCGCTATCAGGCGCCTTCCCAACCCTATCCCTCGCACGGACCGGTCGAGATAGAGATGCTTGATCTCGCCTCGATCGCCAAACACCGGGTTGGTCGACGGTCCGAAATCGAGCAACGCAACGATTTCGTTGTCGCGCCAGGCAAGCCAGGTCTGCCGGCGTGGATCCGAGGACGCAAACCGATCGACCCAGGATAACAATCGGCGGCTTTCGTCGAGAATCGCAATGGCTTCCGCCGGAGCGATACGGGCATAGGTTTCGCGCCAGACCCGCACATGGAAACGGGCTATGTCCGCGGCATCCGCCGCGACAGCGGAGCGCAGCGTGATATCGGCGATCGGTGCGCGGCCAGACACTATGCGCTCCACTTGACTGTATTCGTGTCGCTCCCGCTCCTTCCATCACGTCTGTTTCCTGCAAGCAAGCGCACAAAGACATGATCCGTCGCCCTTCCCGCATGCGCTTCAGGACCAATATGCGGCGCCGCGATTGGACACAGTTGCCGCCTCCAGCGGTATCCGAATTCCGTGTTCCTGCACATCAGAAATCTTGCGCGGTCAAAGTGTTTCTTGCTAGTACTGTACAGCAGTGTCCAGAATGTCCGAAACAGCTTCGGCAACCTCGGACAATCGCCGGAAATTTCATCTTTTTTTTGGAAGACGGCTGCGAAAGTAACGGACCGGTCAAACGCTCAAGGGAGGTCTCGACCCATGAAATCGCATTATCGTGTCGTCGTCATCGGCGGCGGCGTTGTCGGCGCCTCCGTTTTGTATCACCTGGCGAAATTCGGCTGGACGGATGTTGCCCTGATCGAGCGCTCAGTTCTGACCGCCGGATCGTCCTGGCATGCAGCCGGCGGGTTTCATGCGCTGAACGCAGATCCCAGCATCGCTGCCTTGCAGGCCTATACGATCGATCTCCTGCAGGAAATCGAAGTCGAAAGCGGCCAGTCGGTCGGCATGCACATGACCGGCGGGCTGACCATGGCCGGCACGCCCGATCGCTGGGAATGGCTGCAATCGGCCTATCGTGTCTTCCAGTCGATCGGCATCGAGGACGTGCGGCTGGTCACGCCGGAAGAAGCCGGCGCGCTCTGCCCGATCATGTCGACCCATAATCTGCTCGGCGGCATGTGGGCCGATCGTGAGGGGTACATCGACACGACCGGCACGGTTCAGGCCTATGCCGGCGCCGCCAAGAAGCGCGGCGCCACCGTAATCGAACACAACCGCGTCCTGGAACTGCACCAGACCGCAGACGGCTGGTCCCTGGTCACCGAAAAAGGCACGGTCACCTGCGAGCACGTGGTCAATGCCGCCGGCCTTTGGGCGAAACAGGTGGGCCGCATGGCCGGGATCGAATTGCCGGTCTCGCCGCTCGAACACCATTACCTTCTGACTGAAACGATCCCGGAGGTCGCCGCACTCGACACCGAATTGCCGCTGGTCGTGGACCTGGAGGGGTTCACCTATATGCGCCAGGATCAAAAAGGCATGCTGCTCGGCATCTACGAGGTCAATCACAAACACTGGATGATGGACGGCGCGCCCTGGGAATACGGCATCGAACTCCTGCAGGAAGACACCGACCGCATCGCCGAAGAGCTGACGCTCGGTTTCGAGCGGTATCCGGTGCTTCAGAAAGTCGGCGTCAAGAACTGGGTCAACGGCGCCTTCACGTTTTCACCCGACGGCAACCCGCTGGTCGGACCGGTGCCCGGCAAACGCGGCTATTGGTGCGCCTGTGGCGTCATGGCCGGGTTCCTGCAGGGCGGCGGGGTCGGCAAGTCGCTCGCCGAATGGATGATCCACGGCGAACCCGAAGCCGACGTCTTCGGCATGGACATTGCCCGCTACGGGCCGTTTGCGGAAAACCGGGAATACATCAAACAGACGACCGGCCAGTTCTACACGCGTCGCTTCGTCATGACCTATCCGAACGAGCAATTGCCGGCCGGCCGGCCGGCAAGGACGGCGCCCGCCTATTCCGAAATGACGGATGCCGGCGCCCATTGGGGCTGTTCCTGGGGCCTTGAAGTGCCGATCTATTTTGCGCCTGAGGGCTTCGAGGAGACGCCGTCGCTGAAACGCTCGAACGCCCATGACATCGTCGCGGAGGAGTGCCGTGTCGTTCGCGAAAGTGTCGGGCTGCTCGACACGTCCGGGTTTTCCCGCTTCGAAGTAACAGGCCCGAACGCTGAAGCCTGGCTCGATCATGTCATGGCAAGCCGCCTGCCCGGTCCGGGTCGGGTGCGGCTTGCGCCGATGCTGTCGCCGGAGGGTCGGCTGAAGGGCGACCTCACCGTCTTCAACTGGGGCGACGGAACGTGGTGGATCATGGGATCCTACTACCTGAGGGCCTGGCACATGCGCTGGTTTCAGGACCACATGCGCGACGGCGTGACGGTGCGCGACATTTCAGATGCGGTGGTCGGCTTCTCGCTGAGCGGCCCGAAAGCGCGCGACGTGCTTGCCGCGGTAAGCCATGCCGATGTGGACGGCGCCGCCTTGCCGTTCATGTCCTGCACGACCCTCGATATCGGCATGATCCGCGCCAAGGTCGCCCGTCTGTCGGTCGCCGGTGAACTCGGCTTTGAGATCAACTGCTCTTCCGCCGAACACATCATGCTGCGCCGGACACTTTTAGAAGCGGGCAAGGCCTTCGGTATCCGGGAGATCGGCTTCAATGCCGTGCTCAGCCTGCGGTTGGAGAAAAGCTTCGGCATCTGGTCGACCGAGTTCCGCCAGGAGTACACGCCGCGCATGACCGGCATGGATCGCTGGATCGCCTGGGACAAGGGCGATTTTATTGGTCGCGAGGCCGCGCTAGGCGAACGCAACGGCGGGGCGCCGTCCCACGTCCAGGCAACACTGGAAATCGATTCTCCCGATGCGGACGCCTCCGGCTACGAACCCATCTGGTCCGACGGGCGGCGCGTCGGTTACATCACCTCCGGCGGCTACGGTCACACGCTCGGCAAATCGCTGGCGATGGCGTTGATCGAACCGGCCTTTGCGACAGTCGGCACCGAGGTCCAGACCCATATCGTCGGCGCGGAACGGTCCGCCCGCGTCGTACCGCCGTCACCCTACGATCCGGACGGCAAGGCGATGCGGCTATGATCGAAGGGTCGGAAAAACGGCGGGAAGGCCGGCGCGGCGGCCGGCGTCGCGACCGAGGGTCGGCGCCGGCGCGAGATGTCGATTATCGCAACTTGCGTCATCCCTTTCCCGCCGTTCCGGTGTTCTCGGAGGACCGGGTCGAGGCCATACACGACAAGGCGCTGCGCACGCTCGAAGACCTTGGGATCAAAATCCTGCTCCCCGAGGCGCGAACCCTGTTCCGCGATGCGGGCGCTCTGGTCGATGACGAAACCCAAATGGTGCGCATCGGCCGTGAAATCGTCGCGTCCGCGCTTGCAAGCGCGCCACGCCAATTCACGATCCGGGCCGGTGCAGAGCATCGCGACGTGCAGCTTGAACTTGGCCACCTGACGATCCAATCCGGCGCCGGGTGCCCGAACGTCACGGATCTGGTGCACGGCCGGCGTCCAGGCAGCCTCGCCGATTTCGAGGACCTTGTTCAACTCATCCAGGGCTACGATGTGCTGCACATGGTCGGACCGGCGACAGAACCGCAGGACGTCGATCCGGCGGTCCGGCACTATGCCACGATGCGCACCATCCTCAGTCGGTCCGACAAGGTCCCCTTCGTCTATTCGCGCGGACCCGAGCAGGTCGCCGACGCATTCGAAATGCTGCGCATTGGGCGCGATCTGTCGAAGGAGGCTTTCGAAGCGGAGCCGCGCTGCTACACGATCATCAACACCAATTCGCCGCGCCAGATCGACATTCCAATGGCCCAGGGACTGATCGATTTCGCACGGTCCCGACAAGTCTCGATCGTGACGCCGTTCTGCCTGATGGGCGCCATGGCGCCGGTCTCCATTGCCGGTGCCCTGGTGCTCAGCCATGCCGAAGCGCTTGCCGGGATCGCCCTCACCCAGATCGCCCGCCCGGGCGCGCCGGTCTGCTACGGGGCGTTTGTGTCCAATGTCGACCTGAAATCAGGTGCGCCGGCCTTCGGTACGCCGGAACAGGTCAAGGCGAATCTTGCCGCCGGCCAGCTCGCCCGCAAGCTCGGCCTGCCCTGGCGCTGCGCGGCGGGTTGTGCCGCGAACATCAACGACGCCCAGGCCGCGCACGAAACCCAGATGTCGGCCTGGGGGGCCATGCTCGCCGGATGCACGATCCTGGTGCATGGCGCCGGCTGGATCGAAGGCGGACTGACGCTCTCGTTCGAAAAGCTGATCACCGATCTGGAAACCATGCAGGTGTTTGCGGAATTGTGTGCCCCGACGCCGGTGGACGACGCGGAACTGGCCTTCGACGCACTTCAGGAAGTTGCGCCCGGCGGGCACTTCTTTGCCGCTGCCCACACGATGGAGCGTTATCAGACCGCATTCTATGAGCCGCTTGTCGCGGATTGGTCGAATTTCGGCACGTGGACGGAACGTGGGGCCAAGGACGCGAACACACGGGCGACGGAAATCTGGAAAAGCCGCCTGGCCAAGCCGGTCGAAAGCCATTTGCCGGAAGATCGGTCCGCCGCCCTGGACGGGTTCATTGCAAAGAGAACTTCAGAAGGCGGCGCTCCGCCGGTCAGTTGAGGCATGACTAAGGTGAACCCCAAAGCGGCACAGGTTGTTTCCCTGCGCGGCAATGTGAAAGTCACGCGCGACGACTGGATCGCCGTTGCAAACGATGTCCTCATTTCCCAGGGCATCGACCAGGTGAAGATCCTCAATCTCAGCGAACGCCTGGATGTGTCGCGCTCCAGTTTCTATTGGTATTTCAAGAGCCGTCAGGCGCTCCTGAACGCTCTGCTCGACGCCTGGCGAACGTCGAACACGCAGAGTTTCATCGATGCCTGCGATGCTCCGGCGGACACGATCACAGAGGCGGTGTGCAATCTGTTCCGGTGTTTTGTCGATCCGGCGCTTTTCGACCCGCAGCTCGATTTTGCGATCCGCGAATGGTCGCGAAGGTCCGGACCTGTGCGCGCTGTCGTCGACAGCGCCGATACCGACCGTCTGGAGGCCGTGGCGCGCATGTTCGAACGTCACGATTATCCGCCGCAGGAGGCAGAGGTCCGCGCCCGCATCCTCTACTACATGCAGATCGGGTATTACGCGCTGGAACTCAGCGAGCCGCTTGAAAAACGTCTGTCCCTCGTGCGCGGCTACCTTTTGGGATTTACCGGACAGGACGCCGCTGACGCGGAAATCGAAGCGCTCGGCGCCTATGCCCGCGCGGCACAATCCCGTCTTGCCCTATCATCCAAGGGAGAATGACCCATGGCACAATCGATCGACGCGATCATTATCGGCACCGGCGTGATAGGCGCCGCCACCGCTTACGAATTGTCCCGCCTTGGCTGGAAGACCCTGTCCGTCGATCGAAACACCCAGGCCGGGCACGGCTCGACGTCCGGATCGTGCGCGATCATCCGCATGCATTATTCGACGCTCGACGGCACGGCGCTCGCCTATGAGGGCTATCATTACTGGCGCGACTGGAGGGATTACCTCGAAGCCCCGGCGGACGCGCCGCTGGCGCAGTTCCGCGAGACGGGCTGCCTGGTGATGAAGTCGGAGGCGAATGGCTATCTTGAACGGCACATTGCGCATTCTCAGGCCCTGAACTGTCCGTTCGAGGAATGGGACCCGGCGGAAATCCGGCGCCGGCTGCCGATCTACGATCTTCGCCGTTTCGGTCCCGCCAAGCGACCGGACGAGGATGGTTTCGGCGAACCGACGGACGGAGAGATCGACGGCGCGGTGTTCTGGCCGAACGGCGGCTATGTCACCGACCCGGCGCTATCGGCGCAGAACCTGGCCGAAGCGGCACGTCGGAAAGGCGCGGCTTTCCGTATGGGGGTCGCAGTGACGGAGATCCTAAGCGAGGCGGGACGGGTTTCCGGCGTCCGACTGTCGAACGGCGACACGCTGCATGCGCCGGTCGTCGTCAATGTCGGCGGTCCGGCATCGGCGCGGCTCAACGAAATGGCCGGCGTGACCGGCGACATGACCATCGAAACCCGCCCCTTGCGCCAGGAGGTCGTGCACGTGCCGGCACCCGAGGGCTTCGATTTCGAGGCGGACGGCATGATCGTCTCCGACAGCGACATTGCCTGTTATTGCCGGCCGGAACACGGCAATCACATCCTGATCGGCTCGGAGGACCCGGCCTGCGATCCGCATGTCTGGGTCGAGGATGATACCGATTACGACCGCAATTTCACCGAGCAATGGCAGATCCAAGCCATGCGCTACGGCCAGCGTGTGCCCTCGCTCGGCATCCCGAACCGGACGGCCGGCGTGGTCGATCTCTACGATGCCTCGACCGACTGGATCCCGATCTACGACAAGTCATCCCTCCCCGGCTTCTACATGGCCTGCGGCACGAGCGGCAATCAGTACAAAAACGCGCCGATTGCCGGAAAGATGATGGCCGCGCTGATCGCCTATTGCGAAGGCGGCGCTGATCACGACACCGAACCGCTGCAACTCGAGCTGCCCTATCTCAAACGGTCGATCGATGTAGGGTTTTATTCGCGCAAGCGGCCGATCAATCAGGAGAGCAGTTTTTCTGTGTTGGGGTAGGCCCTGCGAGATCACACATACCAAAGGCTTTCGAGCGCGCTTGCGGCCCTTGACGGCAAGTGTCGTTCCTAGATGTATGTTTGGCTCTGTTTGCCCCAATCCGTCATTACCCGATTTATTCGGGTAATCTAAGAACCAGCTCGGTAGGTGCTTCGCGGGCTCGCCTGACGCGGATTGTTTTCGATATCGGGTCAAGGTTTTTCAGAACTGGATGCCGCAGCGCCGCTGGATCACCCGAGAAATTCGGGTGATGACGGTTGAGGGGGCATTGCGTTTTCAGCTTGTTCTTTTGCCCGATGAGAATGCATGTGCCTCCGTCATCCCTCCGATTGCGCCTAAGAGATACTTACGACCCGAGAGAAATCGAGCAAGCCGGCGGCGCCTGATGGAAAGCGCTGCTCTTAGAATGTTATGCGGCCTTCTTCACCCCAACGCGTCATTACCCGATTTACTGTAAAGCCCGGAGACATAGTTTGCAGGTGTTCGGAGACATCGCTTACACATTTCCGTTGGTTTCCGATTGGTGCAGATTGATATCTGCGATGCGTTTT
>JANQQB010000358.1 GCA_028285165.1 Rhodobiaceae bacterium | reverse complement strand
CCCTGATCGAATTGCAGGCCGCGCTCGACAGTCTGTCGCACAGCCGCATCCAGGCGGAGATGACGGTGCGCATCGGCGCCTTGCCGACCGTCGCGGCCTCGATCGCCCCGGAAGCCGTCCGCCGCTTCCAGTCGGCTCAGGAATCGGCGCTGATCCAACTCGTCAGCGGCCCGAACCGTCACCTTCTGGAGCTGTTGCGCGCAGATGCGCTCGATGTGGTTGTCGGTCGCCTGGCCGCACCGGAACAGATGACCGACCTGTCCTTCATCCATCTGTATTCCGAAGCTGTCCGATTCGCGGTTCGCCCCGGTCACCCGCTTACCGACGAGCGCCCCGTGGACCTGCGGCGTCTGGCCGAGTTTACCGTGCTGGTTCCGGACCGTGACGCCTTGATCCGGCCGGCTGTCGACCGATTGCTGATCACGCACGGAGTGGCGACTTTGGAGAACCGGATCGAGACCGTTTCCAATGCCTTCGGGCGCACGTTCACGCGGGACGGTGACGCGGTCTGGATCATTTCACAGGGGGTGATTGCCCGCGATCTCGAAGACGGATTGCTGGTCGCGCTCGCCGTCGACACCAGCGACACCAGCGGGGCGGTCGGACTGACCACCCGCGCCGACGCCGAGCCGAATGCCGGAACGAAGCTGTTCATGCAGGTCGCCCGATCGCTCGCAGCCGAACGAAACGCTGACAGTGCGCCGTCGGCGAATGCAAGGCGATATTAGAGCATTGTGTGATTATCTTGACCCATTCAGACCGGCAGGCGGAGACGCTCGAACCGGTGTTTTACCCCGCCGCAAAAAGCCGTTCGGCCATGATCCCGACACGGCTCTCGATTGCCTCGCAGGCATTCAGAATGAGATCCTCGCGGAAACGGCGGCCGACGATCTGCACGTTGATCGGCATGTCGTCTGCAAAATGCGCAGCGATGTTGCCGGCCGGCAAGCCCATGAAATTCATCGAGCTGGAATAGATACTCGCGCCGAGCACTTCCATGACGCCTTCGCGGCCCTCCGCATCCCGGTCCGAGGTGAAAATCGGACCCAACAGGAACGGCGTCAGCACAAGCGGATAATCCTCCAGGAACAATGTCCATTGCCGGACGAAATGCGACCGCCGGGCGAAGCCGCGCAAGAGATCGTCGCCTTCATAGGGGTCGAAGCAGGCAAAATAATCGTCGAAGATCCGGTTGATTGTGGCGCTGCCGTATTTGCGGATGTCGTCGGCGACAAGCGCCTTGACCTCACCGAACAGGCACCGGTTCGCTTCATGCGCCGCTTCGCGCAAGAGCGGCGGCTCGACCTCTTCGACGCGGTAGCCGGCATCGGCGAGGGCGTCGCGTGCGCTGTCCAGCGCCGCCTCAACACTTGGATGCAGGTCGAACTCGAATGTGTTTTTTGTGAATGCCACCTTGAGCGGGCCGTCCGGCACCGGTCCTTCAAAGGGCATGGGGACCATCCAAGGGTCGTGTGCATCATAGGCGACAAGCGCCTGCATACCGCGCCGCACGTCGCGGACTTCGCGGGCGATCACGCCCTGCACCGACATGATTTGCGCCAGGAGGCCGCGTTCCACACTGGCGGAGGCATTGTAGGCGGGCAATCGACCGAGCCCGGGTTTGACGGTGGTCGCACCGGTCGCCGCAGACGGAAACCGCAGCGACCCGCCGATGTCGTTGCCGTGCGCGAGCGGTCCCATGCCGGACATGACAGCCGCTGATGCGCCGCCCGACGATCCGCCGGCCGACGCCCAGTCGTTCCAGGGATTGAACGTGCGGCCGTGCAATTCGTTTTCCGTGGTGGCGCGAAATGAAAACTCCGGCGTGTTTGTACGGCCGATGACGATCGCCCCGGCCTTCTTCAGATTGCGCACGACCGGCGAATCGGTCTCGGCGATGATCGATTGAAACGCCGTCACGCCGTTGGGCGTCGCCCGTCCGGCCTGGTCGATATTCTCCTTGATGGTGACCGGAACACCGTGCAGCGGACCGATCGGGCCGCTTGCCGCCTGGATCCGGTCGTGTTCGGCCGCCTGTTGGATCGCCTCGTCCCCGAGATCGTCGACGATTGCATTGATCGCGCCGTTGCGTGCACGCATGCGTTCGACAGTTTGCGTCACCGCTTCCGTCGCGCTCACCGAGCGGTTTGCGATGCGATCTGCCAGCGCACAGGCGCTCTCCTGCCAGAGGGGACGGTCCACCATGCTGCATATTCCTTCAGGCTGGGTCGTGCCGGTTTCAAAACACCGGTCACTCATATCGAAAGGCGTGAAGTACCGAAAGATCATCATCAACTGCGCATGCAGCGTACCGGGCTCGCCAGGGATGTAAAGGCGGAACGATGAGGCGCTTTGCCCTTATGGATCAAAGACAAAAAGCCGGTCGGGATCGACATCGAGCCCCACCTGCTGACCCGGCCCCGGCGCGTCGGACGCGGACACATGAACGTTGAGCGGGTCGGGCCCGAAACCGGCGATCCCGAGCCGATAATGGGTGCCAAGAAACGTCCGGACCTGCACTTGGCCGACAAGCGGCGCGGCGTCCGGCGCACAGATTGTGACCGCTTCCGGGCGCACAAAAACCGTCGCTCCTTCTGCGGCCCGGCGTGGCAGGCGGAGCGTACCGGCCGGCGTCACCAGCCGATCGTCCTCGATGCGGCCGGCAAGGGGATTGGCCCCGCCGACAAACGCCGCGACGAAGCCGTTGGCGGGCGACCGATAGAGGCGCTCCGGGGCGTCCGCTTGTTCAACGACACCCTCCCGCATCACCGCCACCCTGTCGGCAATCGCCATGGCTTCGGTCTGATCGTGTGTCACGAAGACTGCGGTAATCGACAGGGTCCGCAAGAGCTGCGCCAGTTCGTCCCGCAACCGGTCGCGCAAGGCGGCATCGAGCGCGGAAAGCGGTTCATCCAGCAGCAACACGCGCGGTTGCGGCGCTACGGCGCGTGCGACGGCAACCCTCTGACGCTGACCGCCGGAAAGCGCCGTCACCGGACGATCGGCCAGGTCATTGAGCCGGCAAAGCGAAAGCACCGCATTCACCCGTTCCTCACGGGCGGCCCGTGGCACGCCCTGGATCTTCAGCCCGTAGCCGACATTGGCGCGCACGTTCATATTCGGAAACAGCGCATAGGACTGGAACACCATGCCGACCGATCGGCGTTCGATCGGAATTCCGATCACATCGTCGTCGTCAAAGGCGATCGCGCCGCCGGTATCGGGCCGGTCGAGACCTGCAATCAGGCGCAGAAGCGTGGTCTTGCCGCATCCGGACGGCCCGAGGAGAGCAAGGATTTCTCCCGGTTCGACGACCAGATCGGTCGGCCGCAGGGCCCGCGTGCCGTCGGGAAATGTCTTGGCGCAGGCGGTGAGCACCACCCGGGTTCCAGTGCCCGTCATGATCGCGCCCCGATGGATTGCGCCCGCGTCGACGCCCATTGCAGTGCCACCAGCAGCGGCACGATCATCACAAAAAACACCAGCGTATAAGCCGACGCGATTTCGAGCCGCATAGAGGCATAGGAATCCGCCAGACCGACCGGAAGCGTCTTGGTAAGCGGCGTGTGCAGCATCCAGGTCAGATTGAACTCGCCGACCGACAGCGTCACCACCGTCAGTGAGCCGGCCAGGAGACCCGGCATGGCGTTCGGCACGGCGATATCGCGGAACCGCTGCCATGGCGACGCGCCGAGCGAGGCCGCGCCTTCTTCCAGCGTCTTCAGATCGATGGCGGCGAACACCGCAAGCACGGAGCGGATCATGAACGGCAGGGTGTAGAGCACATGCCCGACCAGAATGAACCCCCAGGACAGGCGGAAGCCCTGCCAGGTGCCGTAGAGCTGCAGCAACGCGAGCGCCAGCGCGAGGCCGGGAACCGACAGCGGCAACGAGACGAATTCCTCCAGGATGCGCGCCGCACGACCCGACCATCGGTTGAGGGCATAGGCCGCCGGAACGCCGATGACCAGGGTGCATAAAAGACAGGTCGAGGCGATCAGCAGCGAGCGCCAGATGCTGTCGGCATAAAGCGCCCAGACCTCGATCACCCAGTTCAGCGTCAACCCGCTGGACAGACCCCGGAAGTAGTTGACCGTCACGCCCGCCAGCACCGACATCACCGCCGGCACGAGCAGGAAGAGACAGGCAGCGAAAGTCACCATAATCTGCAGGACCAGGGGCCATGAGAGCGTTGGCACGGCGCGGTAACCGGTCATGCCGTCAGCCCGACGCCGCAACGGTCGTGCCGGAAAACGATCGAGCTGCCATAAGGAGCACCCAGGTGACGACGCCGAGCAGAACGGAGAGGGCACAGGCCATGGCGATGTTCGCCGACAGCGTGAACTCGGTATAGATCACCATGGGCAGCACATCGATGTCGGTCGCCAGCGTGAACGCCGTGCCGAAAGCTCCCATCGCGGTCGCAAAGGCGATGGCGCCGGCAGCCACCAGCGCAGGCGCGAGGCCCGGCAGGATGACGTCGCGCGTGACCTGCAGCGGTCCGGCCCCCAGCGACCGGGCCGCTTCCTCCAGCGCCGGATCGAGCTTTTCCGCCGCGGCCATCACCGTCAGCAAAACCCGCGGGATCGAAAAGTAGAGATAGCCGAGAAACAGTCCGGCCATCGAATAGGCAAAGACCAGCCGGGCATCGAACACTTCGCGGGCGACGACGTTTGCGAGCCCCTGGCGTCCGCCGATCAGAATGATCAGAAACCCGATGACGACACCCGGAAAGGCCAGCGGAAAGGTGAGCACCGCGACCAGCAGCGTGCGGCCGGGAAACCGATTGCGCGTCAGGAACAGGCCGGCCGTGGTTGCGATCACCAGCGCGGCCGCCGTGACGCTGGCCGATACGATGACTGTGTCGACGAGGCTGCGCATGTAGCGCGGATTGGCCAGGATGTCGGCATAGATCGCGAAACCGGCTTCGGATGACACCGATGCCGAAAACAGACGCACCAGCGGCAGCGCCAGGAACGCCAGCGAAAAGATCGCAAGCGGCACGAGGCAGAACGCGGGAAACAGCGCAGCGGGAAGCGGAGTTCGGATCATGGACCTGTCGGACGTGCCGGGAGGGAGAATGCGTCGGGATCGACCCGGCGCACCGGCGCCGGGTCGCGGAGTGCGAAGAAAGGCTTTACTTCACTTCGGCCAGGTAACGTTCGCCGAAGCCCTTTTGCACCTGTTCCATCTTGGCGTAGTCGACCGGCGTGGCGCGTTCGTATTCGCTGTCCGGCAGGAAGCGGGCTGCGACCTCTTCAGGCAGTTCGACGGCGCGGGCCGGCTTGAGATAGGCGTTCGTCCACAGCGCCTGCCCCTTGTCGGACAGGATGTAGTCGAGCATCTTCTTGCCCTTTTCCGGGTTGGGGCCGTTTGCAACCAGGCTCATGACATAGGGCACGACCACACTGCCTTCGCAGGGCAGCACGAATTCGAAATTGCCGTCCTCGGTATACTTCGCCCGATAGGCATTGAAGTCGTAGTCGAACAGGATCGGAATCTCGCCGGAGACGACCCGCGCATAAGAGGTCTGTTTCGGCACGATCGGGTCGTTTTCACCCAGATTGCGGAAAAACTTTATCGCCGGATCGAAATTGTCGAGATCGCCGCCGAATGCCCGGTTCACCGCCACGGCGCCGGCATAGCCGACAAAGGCGCTGGACGGATCGAGATAGCCGACCATGCCTCTGTATTCCGGTTTGGTCAGGTCGCCCCAGCAGGCCGGAACCGGTGCGCCGCCAAGCGCGTCCTTGTTCACGAACAGGCCGAGCGTGCCGTAATGGATCGTGAACCAGCGGCCGTCCGGGTCCTTCAGGCCGTCGGCAATGTCTTCGAACCCGGCCGGCTTATAGGCCGCGGCCACCCCCTCATTGCCGGCCTTGATGCCGAAGGTCACGCCGTAATAGGCGATGTCGGCGACCGGCGCGTCCCGCTCGGCCAGCAATTGGCTGAGCGTCTGTCCGGAATTCTTGTTGTCGTGCGGCATCTTGATGCCGAGGTCGGTTTCAATCGCCTTCAGCATGGAGGCCCAGTCCGCCCATTGCGGTGGGCAATTGTAGCAGATGGCGTCCTGCGCCAGGACCGTGCCCGGGGCGACGAGAGTTGCCGCCACGACGGCGCCAAGGATATGTTTCATGGGTCTGCTCGCTTCATTTGATGGTTGTCAGGTGAAGGGTTGGAGACTGCCGGCGGGCAAGTTGCCGCTTGTCCGCCGGCTCTTTTTTCGTCGGGCAGGCCGCAAGGCTCTCACCGGATCGAAACTGAAAGTCGAGGGCGACGGTTTCCGCCGCCGGAAGACGCCGCGTCTCAAGCGCGTCGATCACAAGCCGTGCCGCCGTCCGCCCCATCGAGTGGCAGGGCGTGTCGACGGTCGCCAGCGACGGATCGACGATCTCGGCAAGCGCGATTCCATCGAAACCGACAACGCTGATGTCCTCGGGGATTGCGCGGCCGAGGCGGCGCAATGCCCGCATACAGGCCAGTGCCAGCATATCGTTCGATGCAAACAGCGCCGTGATCTCGGGACGCTGCTGCAAGAGCGCATCGAGCGCGGTTTCCATCCGGGTCGGCGCATAATCGACTTCGAGCAAAACGGGCTCGTCAAGCCCGTGCGCCGCAAGCGCCCGGCAGAACCCGGAATGGCGCTGCCGCGAGCGGTCGGAGGCGGTGAACCGAAGTGCGACGAAGGCCATGTGCCGATGGCCAAGCGCCACCAATTCGTCGCCGACCTGCGCCGCGGCAGCAATGTTGTCGACGCCGACGGCCGGTCGTTTCGGGTTTCCCGGCTGGTTGAAAATCAGGCAATAGGGCAGACGGTGTTTGTCGATCAGCCGCAAGGTGTCGCTGTTGTCGGGATCGGTTACCGTGAGCAGAATGCCGTCGACCTGTTTGGCGATCAGCGTCGTCACACAATCCACTTCGTTTGCCGGATCGTAATTGGCGCAGGCGAGAAGGATCTGGTAGCCGGCCTCGGCGGCTTCCGCCTGAACCCCCTCGGTCGCTTCGGCAAAGACCGGATTGGTCAGGTCCGGCACGATCACTGCCAGCGTGCGCGAGCGCTGGCTTTGCAGGGACCGGCCGACTTCGTTGAACTGGAAGCCGAGATCGGCGGCGGCCTTGAGGACACGGTCCCGGATCGCGGCACTGGCCGGCCCGGATTTGTTGAGGACCCGGCTGACCGTTGCGATGCTGCAACCTGCGCGGTCGGCAACGTCCCGGATGGTCGTTCTCTGGCTCACGATATCGGCCTGTACCCGCACCTCTGGAAACGTTTCCAGAGGATCACGGCGGTGTTACAGGAGAATGACAGGCGCGCGGTTACTGGAAGTTTCGGCCTTTCGGCAGGACGGAGCGGGTCTTCTTTGCCAGCGCTTCGAAATCCTGCGCGATGTCGGGATGCTCCTTGACCAGGCGGGCGAGCCGGGATCGGGGTTTGATCTTCTGGCGGATATCCTCCTGCGGGCGCTTGACCTCGTCGGCATGGGCCAGCCCGTCGATCTCCCCGGCATCCTCCGACAGACGGGTGAGAAGCGGCGTCAGGTCCTCCAGCCGATCGGCGACGATATGGATCACGCCGGATTCCGACTGCACCCGTCCCGACACCCCGACACAGCGCGCGCCGAGCACGATCGGCCGGTAGGCCTTGAGCACTTTCGGCCATACGATCACGTTGGCGATCCCGGTTTCGTCTTCCAGCGTGGCAAACACCACGCCCTTCGCCGAGCCCGGCCGCTGGCGCACAAGCACCAGACCGGCAACCCGGATCCAGCGGTCCTGCTTCCAGGTATCGAGCGCGGCATTCTCCCGAAACCCGCGGCTGCTGAGCTCCGCGCGCACGAAGCTGAGCGGATGCGCTTTCAAGGAAAGCGACAGGGTCCGGTAATCCTGGATCACGTGTTCGCCGAGCGGCATGTCCGGCAACTCGGCTTCCGGTTCGGTGCGCAGATCCGGCAGGACCGGCGTGTCGAACAGCGGCAGCCGCGTCTCGGCGCCGCCGTCGTCGAGCCCCTTGATCTGCCAGAGCGCCGCCCGCCGGTCGAGGCCGAGGGAGCGCATCGCGTCGGCCCGTGCCAGCCGCTCCAGGACCCGTTTCGACAGACCGGTTTTCAGCCACAGGTCGCGGACCGATCGGTATCCCGTGCCGCGATTGTCCAGGATCCGGTCGGCATCCGCCTCGTTCAGGCCCTTGATGCGCCTGAGGCCGAGCCGCACGGCGTGGGTGCTGCGGATGGTGGCGCGCATGGAAGAGTGCCGGGCCTCGACGCGCGGCCCGGCCGGCGCATCCGCTTCCAGTGTCGCGTCCCAGTCCGAGGCGTTGATGTCGGGAGCGTGCACGACGACCCCGTGCTCGCGCGCATCGCGCACGATCTGCGCCGGGGCGTAAAAGCCCATCGGCTGGGCATTCAGAAGCGCCGCACAGAACACGTCCGGATAATAACATTTCAGCCAGCACGAGGCGTAGACCAGAAGCGCGAAACTCGCCGCATGGCTTTCCGGAAAGCCGTATTCGCCGAACCCTTCGATCTGCCGGAAACAGCGTTCGGCAAAGGCCGCCTCGTAGCCGTTCGCCACCATGCCGTCGATCATCTTCTTCTGGAAGGAGCCGATCGTACCGACCCGTCGGAACGTGGCCATGGCGCGCCGCAACCGGTCGGCCTCGGCCGGTGTGAAGCCGGCCGCGACGATGGCGATTTTCATTGCCTGTTCCTGGAACAGCGGCACGCCGAGGGTTTTCTGCAGCACCGCCTCCAGTTCCTTCGACGGATAGGTGACCGTTTCCAGTCCCTGGCGGCGCCTCAAATAAGGATGCACCATGTCGCCCTGGATCGGCCCCGGCCGCACGATCGCCACCTCGATGACGAGATCGTAGAAGGTCCGGGGCCTGAGCCGCGGCAGCATGGTCATCTGCGCCCGGCTTTCGATCTGGAAGACGCCGAGCGTATCGGCCCGGCAGATCATGTCGTAGACCGCCGGATCCTCCGGCGGAATGCCGGAAATCGTCAGCGGCCGGTCGTAATGCTGCGCCAAAAGGTCGAAGGCCTTGCGGATGCAGCTCAGCATGCCGAGCGCCAGGATATCGATCTTGAGGATGCCGAGCGCGTCGAGATCGTCCTTGTCCCATTCGATGATCGTGCGGTCTTCCATCGCCGCGTTCTGCACCGGCGCCAGGCCGTCGAGCCGTCCGCGGGTGATCACGAACCCGCCGACATGCTGGGAGAGGTGCCGGGGAAAGCCGACGATTTCCTGCGACAGGGCCAGAACCTTGGCGACCAGCGGATCGGCCGGATCGAGACCGGCCCGCAATGCCTCTTCTTCCGAGACGCCGTTGTTCGACCAGCCCCAGATATTGCCGGCCATGGCCGCGACCGCGTCCTCCGACAGGCCGAACGCCTTGCCGACCTCGCGCACCGCCGAACGCGACCGGTAGGTGATCACGGTCGCGGCCAGACCGGCCCGATCGCGGCCGTATTTGCGGTAGATGTACTGGATCACTTCCTCGCGCCGCTCGTGCTCGAAATCCACATCGATATCCGGCGGCTCGCGGCGTTCCGGCGAGATGAAGCGTTCGAACAGGAGATCGGCCCGGTCCGGATCGACCTCGGTGATGCCGAGACAGAAGCAGACGGCCGAATTCGCCGCCGATCCGCGCCCCTGGCACAGGATGCTGCGGGAGCGGGCAAACCGCACGATGTCGTAGACGGTGAGGAAATACGGCGCGTAGTCGAGATCCGCGATCAGCCCCAATTCGTAGTCGACGGCGTTCGCCACCTTGTCCGGCGCTCCGTCCGGATAGCGTGCCGCCAGGCCCTCGCGGGCGAGCCGCTCCAGTTCTTCCTGCGGCGTCGCGCTCTCGCCGGACGGTTCTTCCGGGTATTCGTAGCGCAAATCGTCGAGCGAAAACCGGATCCGGTCGATCAGCCGCACCGTTTCGGCGACGCTTTCCGGATAATCCCTGAACAGCCGTGCCATCGTTTCGGGCGTGCGCAGATGCCGTTCAGCGTTCTTTTCCAGAAGCCGGCCGGCATTGTCGAGCGTGACGTGTTCGCGCACGCAGGTCAGAACGTCCTGCAGCGGCCGGCGGCGCGGATCGTGGTAAAGCACGTCGCCGAGCGCCAGCGCCGGCACGCCGGCCTGCTCCGCCAGCCGATGCAGGTGGAAGAAACGCCGTTTGTCCGATTGCCCGTAGAGCGGCGCGATGCCGAGATAAACAAAGCCGGCAAATCTTTCCGCAAGCCGACCCAGAACATCCAGGCACGCCTCGATCTGGTCCTCCTGCGGACAGGGCGCGAGCAAGAGGCCTTCGCCATGCGCCAAGAGATCGTCAAGGGTCAGGTGACATTCGCCCTTCGGTGCCCGCCGGTTGCCGACGGTCAGGAGCCGCGACAGCCGGCCATAGGCCTGGCGGTCCTGCGGCCAGGCGAAGATGTCCGGCGTGCCGTCGAGAAACACCAGCCGGCAGCCCGGCACGTAGCGGGTTCCGGTTTCCTTGGCCGCGCTGTGCGCCCGCACGATGCCGGCCAGCGAATTGCGGTCCGTCACGGCAAAGCCGTAAAGCCCGTTGCGCGCCGCCGCCACTGCGATCTCTTCCGGGTGCGACGCGCCGTGCAGGAAGGAAAAATTGCTCGCCACCGCCAGTTCGGCATAAAGCGGGGCGCCGCCCGCCCGCGCGGTCATGGAAACAGCCCCTGCATGTACCAGCGGGGCATGGCAAGCGACGCCTCATCGGCTTCGCCTTCAGCACTTGAACCGTCTTCCGGCGCCGGATCGGCCGTTTCGGCGCCGCCGTAAAGCCCTTCGCGGAACAGCCAGAACCGGCGTCCGGCTGCATCCTCGACCCGGAAATAATCCCGCGGCGGGCTTGTGTCGCCCTGCCACCAGGGCGGGGCGATGCGTTCCGGTCCCTCGGCCAGGCGCACGTCGTAGGAAACCTTGCGCCAGCGAAACCGGATCGGCGGCCCTTCCGGCACTTCGGCAAGCGTTTCGATCGGTTCGGCCGGCGACAGGAAGCGGATCGGACGGGCGGGCGGCGCATGCGCCGGCAGACCGGTCGTGCCGGGCCAGGCGAGCGCCTCCTCGCAGGCAAGCGCCGCGGGCACCGCAATCGCTTCTTCTTCCGGCAAGTGGGAATTGCCCGGCAGAAACCGGGTGACGTTTTCCATGCCGAGCCGCGCGCCCAGCCGATCGACCAGCACCTCCACGCTTTCATCGGCCCGCACCCGGCCGCGCATGTC
>JANQQB010000339.1 GCA_028285165.1 Rhodobiaceae bacterium | reverse complement strand
CCGCAATGCCCATGCCCCAGATGCGCATCGCCTTCCAGCCATCCGCCGACCGGTAGGGCCGGGCGGGGCGTCCGGGATCGAGCCGCCACAATTGTTCCTGGCCATCGCGATAATAATGCCGGTCATTGCTGATGCGCAGCGCCGGCGTGCCCGAGCGGTTCCAGTCGGTGAACAGCAGCGACAGGCTGCAATAGCCGGGGCTCAGGATTTGCGGATCGCCGTAATCCGGCCTGCCGGCGGCGGAGACCGGTGCCGGTCGGCTCAGCACATTGTCATGGCAGGTGCCCCAGGGCGCTCCGGGCGCCGAGCGATCTACATAATTGCCGAAGGCCAGCGTCGGGTAATCGCGGTCGGCCTCGAAGGTCGCGGCAAAGGCGGTGGTCCAGGCGCGGCCGCCGTCGAAGGCGAACAGACGGTTGGCACGTTCGAACGTGCAATCCGGTCCGCCCTTCAATAGACTGTTCTCGCCGACCCGCAGCACGACGAGATCCAGAATCCCGTCATTGTCCAGGTCGACCGGATAGAGGCCGGTGACGCGGTTCCGGGCGCTTTCCGGCAGCGCGTCCGGCCGTTCGACGAAGCTGAGCCGACCGCCAGCAGGGCTGCGATTGATGAAGAGACGGGCGCTTCCGATGCCGCCGGCAAACGCCAGATCAGGCATTCGATCGCCGTTGCAATCAAACGCGGCGACACCGCCGCCGACAAAATATTCCCATGGGCCTTCATAGACGTGGTCGATGCCGGCGGCATGGGCTTCTTCGACGAACGATGGGACATCCTGGGCGGCGCCATGCGAGGCGGTGGTGCATGCCAGCGCCAGCATCATGAACATACGCGACCAAAGAGATCCGATCATTCGGAGATCACCAGGGTCTGCAGGAACGCGACCAGAGCGGCGCGGTCCTCTGCATCCAGCGCGAGATAGGCATCGCGGCTTGCCCGCGCTTCGCCGCCATGCGCGGTGATGATGGCGTCGAGCGATGGAAAGTCGCCGCGATGTCCGTAGGGCGCAGTAGAGCCGATGCCCCAGAGTTCGGTCGTCTGGAATACCGTGCGGTCGACAAAACGTTGGGACAGCAATTCATTGCCCAGCGCGGCGACCTGCCGATCCGTCATCGTATGGCGCTTCAGGTCACCGAAAAGCGGGACCAGAACCCGACCTTGATCGTCCCGCGGCAAGCCGCGCGCCCATTCGGTTTGCGCCAGGTCGTAGGCGGCAGGCGTTTCGACGTCCGCTGCCCGCAACGTGCCGGCAGCATCGAAGGGGCCCGGATCGGAAAACGAAAGGCTTTCAAGCGGCAGCGCGCGGATATGGCATGCTGCGCATCCGATGGTATCGAACAGGCTGTCGCCACGGGCTGCGGCTTCGCGAACGGCTGCTTCGTCCGGTACGATCCTGACCGGCGGCGGACGGGTCGCCTGCCAGGCGACCAGGGCTGAGACGCCTTCCGGGTCGATCTCGTCGAGGACGCCATCGACGTCGAAGTCAGCTTCTCCGGTCCAGCGCCGGCCGAAACGTTCGCTCGCCTGGATACCGTGATGGTGATTCAAGGCGTTGATCGTGAACTGGCGCAAGGAGGTCATCACGCCCTTTTGTCCGAAGGGACGCACGACGAGGTCCGGGTCGATGCCTTCGATCCGCGACAGGTCGAGCAGGCCGTCCGGCTGGGCCGTCAGTTCGCCGAAACGCACGCCCTTGGTCTCAAGTGCCCGGGTCTCGGCGTGGCCTGTTTCGCGGGCGATGCGCAGCGCCTCGCGCCGGATCGACCACAGGTCGTCCGTCATCTCCCGGGCGAGCAGTTCGACGAGCCCGGCACCCATCAGGTGGTTGGTGTTGCGCTCGTTGGAGAATTGCGGGTCGGTCGTGTCGAAGTCGGCGTGGGTAAATCCTTCCGACACAAAGACGTTGGCGGCAAAATCGCCCGCACCGCCGATGATCGGATCGTTGTGGCAACCGGCGCAACTGCTGGCGTCGAGCCCCGCGGTCCGATGGAACATGCGGGCCGGCGGCCGTTTGCGTTTGGTCGGGATGATCGCCTGGGTCGCCATCGGGCGTCCGACCCCGTCGTCGGCGGTGAACTTTTTCCGGAACAGCGCTTCGCCCTGTTCAATGCGTTCGGCGAGAGGGACGCTACCAACCGAGTCTGTAGCGGGATCGGCCGTCGGGTTCGGGCCTGCCGCATGTGCCGCGCCGGCCATCGACAAGATCACGCATGCGATGCTGAAACGAAGAGTCTGCGTCTTGATGGTCAATGATGCCTTCCCGCTGACGACCAACCGGCATTATGGGCCAATCCGGCCAGGCCGCAATCTCGACGGTGCATTTCCCGACGCGTCGTGCGGGCGCAGGCTCAGGCCGCGTGTCTGCCGTTCCCGGCAAGGAACTTCATCATGCGTTTCGGCAATGCGTCTTCGGGCAATCCGGCCGAAACGGCGAGACAGAACGCCTTTTCCAGAACAAGCCCGTCGATCGGCAGCGCCACGAGGTGGCCTGCGGCAACCTCGTCCGCGACGGCGGCCTCCAGGACGATGGAACTGCCGAGGCCCGCTCGCACGGCATTCTTGACCGCTTCGGTGCTCTGCAGGGAATGGGTCACGCGAAGAGTATCGGCTTTCGGGCCCAACGCCTCGCGCAGGACCGTGCCGGTCCCGCTGCCGCTTTCGCCGCCGATATGGTTGAGAGCGAGCATCTGATCGATCGAAAGCGCTTTTTTGTCAGCAAGCGCATGGTCGGGCGCCACAATCACCACAAGCGGTTCGCGGCGCCATGACTCTAGGTCAATGCCGGCCGCATCATCGGGCCATTCCAGCGCGGCCAGGTCGATGCTTCCCTCGCGCAATTCCCTCGCTATCTCAGGGTTCGTGGCCGTTCTGATCTCCCAATGGATCGGTTCCGCCTCGCTGTCGACGAAGTCCTTCAGGGCGGCGGAAATGTAATAGGTCGCGATGTTGCCGCTGCATCCGATGCGGATCCGGTCGCCGGAAACCGCGGCCTTGAACCGATCGGCGGCAGCGAGCAGGGAGCGGGCATAGGGCAGAAGGGTGCGGCCCTGCGGTGTCGGAACGCATCCGGTGTTGTCGCGGCGGACCAGCACGGCGCCCATGCTTTCTTCCAGCTTGCGGACCTGTTGCGAAATGGTCGGCTGGGCAAGGCCCAGACGTCGCGCGGCTTCGATGAAACTGCCGGCCTCGATCAGCGTGACGAAGGTCTTTACGAAGGAAAGATTGAGCATGGAGCGATCCGTCGGGGGCGTGCAGGCGGTCAGGGCCAGGCCGTTTCCAGAAGCTCTGTCCGATTGACCACGGTTTCGGGAAGCCTGCCGTCAGCCGCGGCAAGGATGCTGTCGGCTGCCGAGTTTTCGATGGCCTGGCGGACACGGGTCACGGCGGAGCCGATATGCGGTGTCAAAAGAGTTCGCTCTGAGTTCAGAAGACCGGGGTGAATTCCGGCCGGTCGATCGGAGCAGGCCCAGTCCTCGAAGGCAAACGTGTCCGCGGCGTATCCGGCGAGGCGACCGGTCTTCAGTGCAGCCGCCACGGCCGCCTCGTCGATGAGCGAGCCGCGCGCCGGATTGATGAGATAGGCGCCGGGCTTCATGCGTCCCAGAAATCCGGCATCGACGAAGCGATGCGTGTCCGCCATGAGGTGGACGGCCAGCACGACAAAATCCGAGCGTGCCAGAAGATCGGGCAGGTCGACCCGTTCGGCGCCGAACTCGGTTTCTTGGTCCGGTGACAGGGGGCGCGTATCGACATAGAGGCGGGAGCAACGAAAACCCGACAATTGCCGCATAACAGAGCGCCCGACCGCACCGGCGCCGATAATGCCTATCGTCGCGCCGTTGATCGATCCGCCGTAAAGGGTCGGGCGCCATCCTTCAAACCCGCCGCCGCGCACCAACCGGTCGCCTTGTCCGAGATTGCGGGCAATGCCGATCATCAGGCCGATGGTCAGTTCGGCCGTCGGTTCGGTCAGAAGGTCGGGAACGATCGAGACCGCGACACCGCGCGCGGTGCAGGTGTCGACATCGATGTTGTTGTAGCCTTTCAATGCGCCCGCGACGATCCGCAGGTCCGGACAGCGGGCGAGCAAAGCGGCGTCGACGGTCTCTGTCATGAAAGCCATGAGCGCCTGGGCGTCGCTGCACCGCCGCGCCAGATCGTCCGCGCTCCAGGGTGTGTCTCCGGCGTTCATGTCCACCGGGCCGCGCGCTTCCAGACGCCCCAGAACCGGTTGATGGATCCGGTTCGCAACGACGGTCTTGAACGTCATGGACACCCTTCTTGCGTTTTTTCTCCGTCGCGCTCTTCAACCAGCCAAAACCGGGCCTCAGCGCGGCGTTTCATAAAACTGAGATCTGACCCCGATATTCGTTATCGCGATTGAAACAAGAGTTCAATTGTAAAACGCAATTGAGTGGCGATTGGAGCAGGGCGTTCCTGCACATTCGCTCGTCCGCGACGGCCAATGCCGTTCGCCAGAGGAGTCGTTGTTGTCGTGCTGGATCAAACTGCAGGTCTTGTCCGCAATGCCTTCGTCGAAATCGAGGGCGTCGAAGTCGTCTATGCCGGCAGTACGCAAGCGCTCAAGACGACTGACCTGGCGTTTGCTGATGACAGCGTGACCGTCCTGCTCGGCCCGTCGGGAGCCGGCAAATCAACTCTGCTGCGCGTCCTCAATCACCTGGTGAGGCCGACACGAGGGCGGGTCAGCGTCCGCGATATCGGTGCGCTGGAGACCAATCGGGCATTGCGAGACCATCGTCGGCAGACCGGCATGATCTTCCAGCAGCACCAGCTGATCGGTCGATTGACAGCATTGCAGAACGTGCTGCTCGGCCGTATCGGGCACTATTCCTTTCTGCGCAGCCTGTTTCCTTTGCCGGATTCGGAACGTCGCTGGGCGCTCGATTGCCTTGCCCGGGTCGGGCTATTCGAAAAGGCGCTGGAACGCTGCGACGCGCTGTCCGGCGGGCAGCAGCAGCGGGTCGGTATTGCCCGCGCAATCGCGCAGCGACCTAAGCTGGTGCTGGCCGACGAGCCGGTCGCCTCGCTCGATCCCGCCTCGTCCGACCGCGTCCTGAGCCTGTTGCGCGACATCTGCCGTCAGGACCGGATCCCGGCAATCATCAGCCTGCATCAACTGGATTATGCGCGCACTTATGCTGACCGGATCGTCGGCTTGTCGCAGGGCGCGATCGTCTTCGACGGGCCGCCATCCGACCTCGATTCCGACAGCCTTGCCCGGATCTACGGGCCGTCCGCCTGACATCTCGCCGCCTCCGGCCGATCCGGGCCGGATCCATCGCCTGACAACCCGCAAAGGAGCTTTTCGATGAAACCCCTATCCTTCCTCTCCACACTGATGCTGGCCGGTGCCGCAAGCCTTGCGTCGTTCGGTGTTCAGGCCGCCGGCTCGCATGATCCGGACACGCTGAAGGTCGCGCTGCTGCCGGACGAAAACGCCGCCACGGTCATTCAGGACAACAAACCGCTGTCGGCCTATCTGGAAAAGACGCTCGGCAAGAAGATCGAGTTGATCGTCACCACCGATTATTCGTCGATGATCGAGGCGATGCGGTTCGGGCGCATCGACGTCGCCTATTTCGGTCCGGCCTCCTATACGATCGCCAAGGACCGCATGGAAGGCGGGGATCTCGACATCACGCCGTTTGCCGCCCGCCTGCGTGGCGGCTCGACCACCTATCAGTCGGTGATCATCGCCAATGCGGAAGCCGAGGTGGAATCGATCGCCGATATCAAGGGCAAGGGCTTTGACGTGGCGTTTGGCGACCAGGCCTCCACATCGAGCCATTTCGCGCCGAA
Organism: Rhodobiaceae bacterium; assembly: GCA_028285165.1. Classification (GTDB taxonomy): domain Bacteria; phylum Pseudomonadota; class Alphaproteobacteria; order Rhizobiales; family JANQQB01; genus JANQQB01. The sequence continues at coordinate 23,793 of JANQQB010000339.1, read as the reverse complement.
ATACACCATGATCAAGGCCGGTGTTCTGCCGGGCGATGACTACAAGGAAAACTTTCTGGGGGCGCATGACGCCGTTGCCGTCAACGTCCAGCGCGGCAACGCCCAGGTCGGCGGTCTCAGCCGTCCGATCTTCGAACGCCTGATCGAAAAGGGCACGATCGATGCCGAAAAGGTGAAGGTGCTCGGCTATTCCGACCCGATCCCGCAATATCCGTGGGTCATGCGTACCGATCTGACGGAACAGCTTCAGACCGGGCTGCGTGAGGCCTTCTATTCGCTGAAAAAGGGCACACCCGAGGGCGACGGTGTCCTGAAACCGTTCAAGGCCGATGGCTTTTCGGAGATTACCGATGCCGATTACGACATCATCCGCGCCATCCGCGAGAACGTGACCGGCGGCTGAAGCACTCTGCAGCGCCATTGATCGATCCGGCACGGCGCGCTGTCGCCACGTGCCGGATCCTGAATCTCGGGAGGCCCCATGACCGATCTTCAAATCGCTCCGGCGCGCGACCGGGATGACGCCGACGCCGTGCTTGTCGAAGAACGCCGCGGCCGGCATGCCACCGCCCTGCAGGTCCTTGTCGTTGCGCTGGCGGTGCTGGTCTGTGTGTGGATTACCGGCCTACTCGATGGCGACCGGTTGTCGGAAGGATTGCCGGCCATCGGCGTGATGACAAGCGAGATGATCCCGCCGGACTTTTCGCGCTGGCAGGCCTGGGTCCGGCCGATGCTCGACACGATCGCGATGTCGGTGGCCGGCACGGCCCTTGCCGTCCTGTTTTCCCTGCCGCTGGCGTTTCTGGCCGCCCGCAATACGGCGCCGAACATGCTGGTCTTTCGGGTGGCGCGCATGGTGCTGAACGCGCTGCGTGCCATCCCGGAACTGATCCTCGGCATCGTCTTCGTGGCCGCGGTGGGATTCGGCATGCTGCCCGGTGTGCTGGCGCTCGGCCTGCATTCGGTCGGCATGGTGGGCAAGTTCTTTGCCGAGGCGATCGAACACGCGCATCCGGCGCCGATCGAGGCGGCGGAAGCGACCGGCGCGAGCCGGCTCCAGGTGATCGTGCACGGCGTCTGCCCGCAGGTCTTTGCTCAGTTTGCAGACGTGACGATGTATCGGTGGGAATACAATTTCCGGGCGTCCACCGTCATGGGTATGGTCGGCGCCGGCGGCATCGGGACCGAGCTCGTCGGATCGCTGCGGCTTCTCGATTATCCGCAGGTCGCCGCCATCCTGATTGTCATTCTCATTGCCGTGACCGTGGTCGACGGCCTGAGCGGCGTCTTGCGGCAGCGCTTCAAGTAGGCGGGCACGTCGTCCGCCGACCGGCGCCGGCCCTTCAGGCCGGACGCCGGCAGGATTCTTTCGGTTCCCGATCAGGCGGCAACCCGGGCGGCGGGCGCAATGGCCGGGAAGTCGACATCCGTCTTGAACACTTCGTTGATGTAGTTGGTCAGAGTGTTCAGGGCGACATGGGCGACGATTTCGACGATTTCGGCGTCGCTGTATCCGGCCGCTTTGACCGATGCAATGTCGGCTTCGGTCACCGCGCCACGGTCAACAGCCACCTTGCGGGCAAACCGGACGGCGATATCGGCGCGCGGATCGTCGGAGCGGCCCTCGCGGTTGGCGGCGAGCTCGCCATCATCCAGTTTCGCTATGTTCTTGCCGATATAGGTGTGCGCGGCGTTACAATAGTCACAGCCGTTCACATTGGCGACGGCCAGCGCGATGCGTTCGCGGGTCGCGGCGTCAAGCGCGCCTTTGGCGAGCGCCCCGTTAAGACCAAGATAGCCCTCAAGCGCAGCCGGACTGGTGCCGACCAGGCGGAACAGGTTCGGGACCGATCCGATCGATGCGCGGACGCCCTCAAGCAGCTTGTGGGACGCTTCGGGTGCGGACGCGATATCCGCGGGCGTGGGAATGCGGGACATGGATGTTCTCCTTTAAGTCTCTGTGCGGTGCGGAGGCGCGGCGCGCTTTGCCGGACCGCTTTGTTCGGCAGGTTGTCTACCTGTCGATAGGTAGTCAAATAGGTGGGTGATGGACATTCCAGTTTCAATGCCTATCTATCACAAGGTAGTTACCAGCCAGAGCGGATCACCATCCGGTGCTGAGCGGCCAATCCATGCCCTGCCTGCGCGCAGCCCTAGCGCCGTCCTGGCGTGGGAAAGGAAACGACATGTCTGAAACATCGACAGCGGACCGCATCTTGGACGCGGCGGAAAGCCGTGTGCAAACAGCCGGATACAATGGATTCAGCTTTCGCGACCTGGCTGAGGACGTCGGCATCAAGAGTGCGAGCGTGCATCATCACTTCCCGACCAAGGAAGCGCTCGTGACCCGATTGACGGACCGGTACACGGACCGGTTCTTCGCCGGCCTGAAAGATGCAAACGACGCGGCGGGACGTGTTGCGGCCTATCGGTCGGCGTTTCGCCAAGCGCTTCTGAATGACAAGAAGATGTGTCTGTGCGGCATGCTCGGCGCGGAAAGCGGCGGGCTGCCGGGCGCCGTCACCGCCGCCACGCGTCAGTTCTTTGAGCGTATCGTTGCGCATCTCGCCGAAGGGTTGGCGGGCGCGTGTTCGAACCCGCGGCAAATGGCGTTGGCAATCGTGGCGCGATTGGAAGGGGCGATGATCCTGGCCCGTGCCTATGGATCGGTCGAGATGTTCGACGAGGCGACGGCAGGACTTGACGTCATGGCCGCATGACGGCCGAAAGCGAGAATGCGCCGGCGAAAAGGGGCGATTTCGCCGGCGCTAAGATGAAACGTTAAGCTGCCTCAGGGAGTGGCGGTCTGCTGACGGTGCGCAGAACACCGGCGATGGCGGCGATCTCATCTTTCGCCCTGAGCCGCAAACGTTTCATTTTCTGAATCCGCAAAGTGTCAGGCAGGGGACGGACCGCTTCGAGTGCAATCCGGTTTTCAAGGTCCGCATGAAGCGTCTCCAGCGTTTGAAGACGACCGGACAGACCCTGCCTTTTCCGCGTCACTTTCATACGATCCTCCATGTTCCTTGTGCCGGCACCGGCTCTTTCGTTCCAAGACGCTTCGTCGACCCGCGTGTCTGTCTGGCGACACCACCGAATACGGCGGCATCCGGAGGCGGACCGGTTTTGTCGTCCTTGTGACTTGTCATTTATGGCTTGGAGGTGCTTGAAAAAAGGCAATCAAAATTGAAATCGTAATAGGAAACACCTATTAGTAATTCCACGTGTGCGTCCGGCATCCGGATGCGACCGCGACTGCTCCAAGCGAAGGGCCGCCGATGACGCAGCCATCCCTGACGCTGAAACAGCTTCGGTACCTCGTTGCGCTCGACGAGGCGAAGCACTACCGGCGCGCTGCCGAACTCTGCCACATCAGCCAACCCTCGCTCAGCGCACAGATCCAGAACGTGGAGGAAGTGCTTGGCGTGCAATTGGTGGAGCGCAGCCGGTCCGGTGTGTCCCTGACGCCGGTCGGACGGGAAGTCGTGTCACGCGCCCGCGCCGTCCTGATCGACGTCCAGGGCATTGTCGATTTTACCGCCGGGGCGCAGCGCGGCCTTGTGGGGACGATCCGCCTCGGCGCCAAACCGACACTCGGCCCTTATCTGCTGCCGCATGTGGTGGAGAAACTGCACCGGCAATATCCCGACCTCAGTCTTTACATACGCGAGGGCGGTCCGCGCGACCTGGAACACGAACTCGGCCGTGGCGTGCATGACCTGATCCTGGCGCAATTGCCGGTTGTCGGTTCGGAACTGGTGACACAGCGGCTGTTTCGCGAGCCGTTGTACCTGGCTGTCGCCGCCGACCATCCGCTGGCCGAACGCGAGACCGTCAAGAGCGAAGACCTGAAAGGTCTGCAGGTGCTTTCGCTCAGCCCGAACTACCACCTGCACGATCAGATCGGTGCGCTCTGCCGGGAATTCGGCGCGACGCTTCTCAGGGATTACGAGGGCACCAGCCTTGACGCGCTGCGCCAGATGGTCGGCATGGGCATGGGAGTCACGTTTCTGCCGGCATTGTATGTGGACTCCGAAGTGCCGCGGCGCGGCGATGTGGTGGTCAAGACCCTCAAAGGGCGTCCGATCACCCGATCGGTCGGGCTTGTGTGGCGCAAGAGCGCCGGACGGGCGGGGGCGTACCGGCAGATTGCCGATGTGGTCCGGGACGTGGCTGCCAAGAAGTTCAGTGCCTTGATCATCGAATAGCGCCAGCAACGGACGGGGACCCGTCCAGGATTGGGTCGGGGCGGTCGATAGACAAATCCTATCAGCCGGCCGGGGCTTTCCTTATTCCCGAGCCGTGACGGACTCGCCATTTGTCGACAAATACCGTTCGGATCCGTCGGTCCGATATGTGAAAGAAGGACGTGTCGACCATGCATGATGCCAAAGCCCTGCTCGATCAGTTTCTCGGGTCGGCGACGAATACGGGCGGCCAGCCGGCAGCACGCGATGCCCAGAACGGCAATGCCGGCGGTTTTGACCTGAACAGCCTGTTGAGCGGCAAGGGCGGCCTTGCCACCGGCGCGATTGCCGGCGGGCTGGCGGGCTTGCTGCTCGGCGGCAAGAAGCCGAAAAAACTTGCCAAGTCGGCGTTAAAGGTCGGCGGCGCTGCGCTTGTCGGCGGTCTGGCCTACAAGGCCTGGCGTGACTGGCAGGCGAACAAGGCCCCGGAGCCCCTGCCACCGGCAGGTGCCGAACCGACAATTGAACCGGCCCCTGCGGGAACGGTTTTCCTGCCCGACAATCGGGAAGAAGAAGAGAGCCTCAGCCGCGCCCTGATCCGTGCCATGATCGCGGCGGCCAAGGCGGACGGCCACGTGACCTTCGAGGAACAGGCGCGAATTTCCAAACACCTTGAAGCGGTGGATCTGTCTCCCGCGGATCGTGCCTTCATCGACGAAGAATTGGCAAAACCGCTGGATATCGATGCCGTTGCGCGTGGTGTCAGCTGTCCGGAGCAGGCAGCCGAACTCTATGCGGCTTCGCTGCTCGTCATCGATGCGTCCGGAGCGGCTGAAAAGGGCTACCTGGCGATGCTGGCCGCGCGCCTCACGCTCGACCCTGATCTCGTGGCGCACCTGCATGCCGGCGCGGACAGCGTCATGGAGCGGGAATCTGTCTGACGCCGGATGATCGGATCCGGCTCGAAGGCCCGCGTTACCGCGGGCCTTTTGCGTTCAGGTGCCGCAGAAAGTGGCTTGCACGACCTCTTCCGGTTTCGGCGGGTCGGCATAGGCGCTTCGGTTCGGCTGATCGTCATACGGCGCCGACAAGACCGTCATCAGGCGCTCGAACGGTCCGAAGTCGCTGTCGATGACGGCGGCCGCGATCACTTCCTCGACCCGATGATTGCGCGGAATGAAGGCCGGATTGACCTGGCGCATGGCGGCCGCACGTGCGTCCGCGTCACCGGCTTCGGAAGCCAACCGCGCGTGCCAGCGTGCCAGCCAGGCATCGAAGGCCGTCGGATCCTTGAAGAGGGTCCGGACCGGATCGGCCGTGTCTGCCTCTGAAGCTTGTCCGGCTTCGGCAATCGAACACAGGCCGCGGAAGGTCAGGGTAAAGTCGGCCTGGTTTTCGGCCATTGTCGTCAAAAGGTCCTGGGCGAGGGCGGCATCGTCGTCTTGGGCCTCCCGTAGGCCGAGCTTGCCGCGCAGGGCGGCAAGAAAGGCGGTTCCATAGGCATCGGGGAAGGCATCGACCGCGGCCTGGCCCTCGGCAATCGCCTTTTCCTGATCGGCATCGAGCAGCGGCACCAGGGCCTGTGCCAGACACGTCAGGTTCCAGTGCGCGATATAGGGCTGGTTCTGATACGCGTAGCGCCCGCCGGCATCGATCGACGAAAAGACCGTCGCCGGATGATAGGTGTCCATGAAGGCGCAGGGACCGTAATCGATCGTTTCGCCGGCGACCGACATGTTGTCGGTGTTCATCACGCCGTGGATGAACCCGATTGCCATCCAGCGTGCGACCAGGTCCGCCTGGCGCGCCACGACCTTGTCGAGGAAACATCGGACCGGGTTTTCTTCTGCCGCACAATCGGGATAAAGCCGCCCGATGACGTGGTCGGTCAAGAGGGTCAGGGCTTCCTCGTCGCGTCGGGCCGCAAAGTACTGGAACGTGCCGACCCGGATATGGCTGCGGGCCACCCGGGTGAGGACCGCCCCCGGCAAAGCCGCTTCGCGCACAACGGTCTCGCCCGTGGACACGGCCGCAAGCGCTCTTGTGGTCGGCACGCCGAGCGCAGCCATTGCTTCCGACACGATATATTCGCGCAATACCGGTCCGACCCAGGCACGCCCGTCGCCCATGCGTGAAAACGGCGTGCGGCCGGATCCCTTGAGCTGAATGTCGCGGCGTTCGCCGTCGCCGGCGACGACTTCGCCGAGCAGGATCGCGCGTCCGTCGCCAAGCTGCGGCACCCAATTGCCGAACTGGTGGCCGGCATAGGCCATGGCCAGCGGATCGGCGCCGCCGGGTACCGCATTGCCGGCCAGAACCGCGACCCCGTCCGGCGTGCGCAGGCGGTCGGCGTCGAGCCCGAGCTCGCCGGCCAAGGCGTCATTCAGCCGAATGAGGCGCGGTTCGGGGACCGGCGTCGGCGGCAGTTTCGCAAAGAATCGGTCCGGCAGCCGCGCGAACGAATTGTCGAACGGAAAAAAGGCGGCGGGAGCGTCGGGCGCGTTCATCGTGTGTGCATCCTGTCGTGCCGCTCACGCGGCGGAGATAAGAGAGCCGTTGTCGATGGTGAAGGCATCTCATATCTGAATATAGGCAAGATGCACCCCTTGACCGCCCCAAAAGAAAGGGCCTCGGGTCATGTGGGTGACCCGAGGCCCCGCCTCGCCGGACTGGTCCAGTTGTCGGTTATCCCAACACGGACCGGGCGCGCACAAGGCTCAGGTCCTGAACCATCAGCAGCGCGTCGCCGTCTTTGTAAGACAGGCTTTCATGCGGCACGATCGGACGCCGGTCGATCTCGACGAAGCCGCGCCGCCGGTAGAAAGCCAGCGCCCGCGTATTGCGTTCAAAACAGATCAGCGAGATCCGCGAGAGCCCCTTGGCGATCGCCAGGCTTTCGACGTGGTCCATCAGATCCGATCCGATGCCGTGGCCGCGATGGGCTTCATCGACGGCAAGGCCGGAGACGTACAACGAGCCGGGATCCTCGAGTTCTGCGTAAGGCCGCAGGACCGGATCGGTTTCCGGTTCCGCGTCGGGATCGGCATTCATTTCGAAGGCATGGGCCATGCCGACGACCTGTCCGTGGCGGCAGGCCACAAGGCAGTTCTCGTAGGAAAATGCCGTGCCGGTCCGGGCATAGCGCGCCGCGCCGATTTCGCGCAGCGAGCGGCCGGATTCGTCCATGCCGTTCCAGATATAGGCCGCCAGACCGTCGGACGACACCAGGAACAGGCGCGCGATCGCGTCCGCGTCTTCCTGGCGCGCCCAGCGGATCAGCGATCCGGTGGCGGTGACGTTGGCCAAGTGCGTCATGAAGCTCTCATAGGCCTTGGTCTGGTGCTGAAGGGACCGTGCCACCCGCGCCTGGACGCGTTTCGTCTGCTTGGGGAGGCGGGGCGCAGGCGGCACGGGCGCGGGTTGCGGATAGGCGCATCCGAAAAGGATTTTCATGGCTGTTTTTCCCTTCTGCTTGTTTGTGTCGTTGGTACGGCCGGGTGCTTCGGGCCCGGCCGGCCTATGGCTTCTGGTGCGATGTGTTCCGTGATCGGTCATGGCTGCGATGTCCTCTGATCCACGGCGGTCGTGCATAAAACTGTCGGGACAAAGAGGGGCGACCACGGTTCAACTCCTTGTCAGGCGGCTTTGGCGCGTTTCAGGAACGAGCGGTTGACCGGCGAATGCGGCTTCAGAGCCAGGCGTTCGTTTGCCAGGGCCTGTGCCAGATCCGTCAGGCCGCCGCGCAAAGCGGCCTCGTTCAGCGTCCAGTCGATGATGTCCCGTTGGGCATGGCTGCCTCCGAAACTGTTGACGATGTAGCGGGCCCGGTGGAGCCGGGCGGCGGCGGCTTCGTGATCGTTCTTCCAGAACGCGGCGAAGCCTTCGATGAGGTCCGTGCCGGTTTCCCTTGCCCAGCGGGCGGTTTCCGAGGCGTCGACCAAAGAGGCGCGGTAGGTGTTCAGGAGCCGGTCCACCTGATCCATGCGTCCGGCGCCGAGATAGGCCATCGCGGCATGCCAATCGTTGAACGGGTAAAGCCGTCCGTCAGCGTGCTGGTCCCAGGTCGCGGCGACTTCGGCCCACCGGTCGCCGACATCGTGACCGGAGACATGCAGCCGCCACAACAGGGCGGAGGCATCGACGAGATCGAGCACGACACCGCTCTTTTCTTCGCGGATCGGGCCGTCATAAAGCGCAAGCACTTCCTCGATCTGTCCGAGATCCAGGTGGTACAATGCCTTGTGCCACCAATTGTGGACCTTGAAGAAGTTGTCGTCGCCGGACCAATAGGGTTCGCGGGCCTGCATCCAGTCGATTCCGTCCTCTGCACGCCCCTGCATTTCCATGACATGGGCGACCGCGTGGTGCGCCCAGCAATCAAGCGGCTGGCGTTCGATGGCGCGGTTTCCCGTTTCTTCGGCGTGGGCATAATCGCCGCATTCCTCGAGACCGAAAGCGTGCATGCCGAGCACGACCGAATAGCCCGGACAATCCTCGGACCAGCTTGGCAGCGCACGCGCAACGCGGTCCCGAAGATCGCGCGCATTCGCCCGGTAGAAATCCATCAGGTGTCCGGATTGCAGGGCGACAATGTCGCGCGGGTAATGCATGCTGTGCGTGTCCAGTGCGAGGGCGGCATGTGTCCAATTGCCGTCCACAAGACGATCGAGAGCGGCCAGATGTGACCGTTCGCGATCCGTCATCTGCAATGTTTTTGCATGGTCGATAAAGGAGCGGGCTTCGGCGGTGGCTTCCGGTTCGGTTGCCAGCGCGAACAGGTGCGCCTTCAGGATATGCGGCATTGCGAATTCGGGGGCGGCTTCGATCGCCGAATCGGCCAAGGCGATGGGATCGCCGCGATACAGGTTGAAAGCGGTGACCGCGTCTTCGTAGAACGCAAGCGCCTCCTGCGTCGCGCCGGAAACGGCATGGCCCTGACGGTCGGTCAGGTCGGCATGACGGCGCGTAGACAGGGTTTGAATCTCGTTCGACATCGGTTTTCCCCGGGCTGATCGTTTCGATACCCGTGATCAAATGACGCTGTGTCACCAATCCGTCACAGGCGGTGTGAAAGCAGCGTGAAAAAATGGGAAGCGGCGGATTTTTTTCGTGAAAAAGGCCGTGACAGGGGGTCTGACGGCTGGGGAATTCACGGGTTACTTCGTGAAAATGCGGTGAGACTGAGTGACAACGAACGTCAGGCGCCAATGTCCCGAGTCATCTGAAAGATGCCGGCGAGGCCCGTTTCACGGAGGCGGCTGGCGGCCGCGTCCCGGGATGTGCCGTCACCGGACAGACACCGGATCCAGGCGACGGACCGGTCCGCGATGCCGATGGGTTCCTCGGCCGTGAGATCTTCCAAGCGCGCCGCAAATGCCCGCGCCCGGTCAGGGTTCGCCGCTCGCAAGGCGGCCTCGGCGCCAAAAATCAGGAAATGAATCCAGCCATGCGCGACGGTCCCGCCGGTCAACAGTGATTCGCCTCTTTCCAGCGCGGTTTCGCGTTCCGCCGTATCGGTCGTCATGGCGGCCAAGAGGCCTGCAAAACACGGTCCCAGATAGGGCGTCGCATATCGGTCAAAGGCCTCGCGCGCCAGATCCCGCGCCGCGTCATACTCGTCCTGCAGGCGCAAAAGCAGGCAGCGGAAGAGAGCATGGTCGGCGTCGAAGCGATTGGTGCCGATCCGCGCGGTGATCGTGTCGACGGCCGCAATCTCGTCGGCGCAGGTCCGGGTGTCTCCATAAAAGGCAGCCATCTCGGCGAGGATGACCCTTGCGAGGACCTCGTTGCGCAGGTTCCGGGCGCTCGCCGCCTTGTCGACAGCGGCGCGCGCACGGGCGATCGCCGTGTCTCCGGGGTCGACATAGAATTCCGTCAACGCCGCCATGTGCCGGTGGGCGTTAGCGACCGCGCCGAGGCGATGGGTTTCGGCAAAGGCGACACACTCATTGAAACATCTGCCCGCGGAGCGCAGCCTCAGGGCAGCGTAATGGGCGTCTCCCAGGCCGCCAAGCGCTTCGGCCTGCTGGATTGTCAGGTTGGCGCGTTCGGCCAGCTGTCTTGCCGCCTCGTGGTGTTGCAGACAGATCTCGGGTTCGCCGCGGACAAAGGCGATATCGCCGCGCTCGTTTTCCAGATCGGCACTGGTCTGGTCCGACACTCTTTCGATGCCGGCAATGCGCACGGCATCGGCGAGAACGTCCTCGGCCCCCTTAAAGTTGCCTCGGAACTTGTGCAGGCCGCATAACCGGATCTGCGCCTGGACCCGGTAATCGGCCTGGTGAGCGGTTCGGGCGACGCGCTGGAAATCGTCGATCGCCGCCTCGAATTCCGCCTTCTCGCGGCGTATCCGGCCCCGGCTGAGAAGCAGGCGCGCGGTTTCGTCGGCTGGACCGCCGACGTCGAGGCCGCTGGCAATCAGTTTTTCGGCGAGCGAGTAGCGGCCCTGGGTCAGGACCGCCTCGGCGGCACTGGCGCAGGCACGGGAGGCGCGGGCCGTGTCGCCCGTGCGCAGGGCATGCTCCGCCCACAAGACCGGATCTCGGGTTTCATAATACCGCGCCGCGCGGTCATGCAGGGACGCGGCCAGCCGTTCCGGAATGGTCGCATAGACGGCTTCGTGGATCAGCGCATGGCTGAACTCGATATGGTCGCCCGGCCAGTTGAGGAATCCCGAGCGCAGCAGATCACCCTCGCTGGTATCGGGGAAGACGCCGCGAAAATCCTCGGGCTCGAAGCGGGTGCCAAGAATTGCGGCCCGGTGGCAGGCGGCGCGGGCCTGCGCCGAGGTGCGATCGAGTTGCTGTTGCACCAGTGCGATGACGGTCGGCGGCAAATCGCCCTGCATTTCTTCCTGCGCTTCGGCCAGGCGCAAGAGGAACAAGGGATTGCCGGCGGACCGTTCCACGATGCGGTCGGTCCATTGCACGGAGCCGCCAAGCAGGCGGTCGGCAAGATCCCTGGCCTCGGATCGGCGCAGAGGCGTCAGATTGATCGACAGGACGGGCGTCTCATGACGTTTCGACAGGACAAGCGGGCGAAACCGCTCCTCGCCGAGCCGTTCCGTTGCCACCATAAGGACCGGCAGGTCGGCCAGTCCTTCAAGCAGGCGCACCAAGAGGTCTGCCTGTCCGGCATTGGCCCAGTGACAGTTCTCGATGACCAGCAGGATCGGGGACAGCTGCGCGCGCGCGGTCAGGAGATGCATGAGAGCATCCCGGCTCAGGTCGAGATTCTGTTCGTAGTCCGGCAGGAAGCCGCCCTGGCCGGGCAGGTCCGGCCCGCCTTCCAGCATCGTCGTGATGAGAGCGCCGGCATCGGGGCCGGCGCTCGCCACGGCCTGGTCGACAAGGCCGGTCGAACCGTCCACCCCTTCCGGCCAGGCAATCGCCCGGGCCAGGTCGTCGCGAAACGCTCGGGTCCGGTTTCCGAACGCCTGGAAGCGTTCGACGATCACCGCGTAGCCTTCGGTGCGCGCGCGCTCGGACAATTCTTCGACCAGACGGGATTTTCCGACGCCGGCATCGCCAGAGAGGATGGCCAGGTGGCCGCCTTCTTCCGGTGCGTGGTCGAGGATTGCGGTGAGTTGGCGCATTTCCATGCGGCGGCCGACAAACGGGATGCGCGGGCGCGGCCGGGTTGCGTCGAGGTCAATCAGCCGCCAGATCTGGTGCTGTCCCTTGTGTTCGAGCGACAGGCGGGCGCATTCGCCGGCCAATTGCCGGACGACGGGGTCGAGCAGGATGGTGCCTGGCTGGCCCATGACGGCCAGCCGATGGGCCCGTCCGGCGACACGGCCGCCCCGGACCTGGCCGAGATCGGATGTCACCAACCCGCCGGTCACGCCGATCGAAGGGGGGTCCACGACATGCGCCAGGATCTGACGGGCCGCGGCAAGGGCATGGACGCCGTCCATTTCCGATCCCTCGTGCATTCCAAAGGCAAAGACGAGCGTTTCTTCCGTTTCGCTGACAAGTGTGCCGGCAAATTCCCGGGCGATCGCCGTGGACGTTTCCACGGTGGCGCGCGGCAGCGCCTGCGCCAGTTCGCTGAGACCCGGTCCGCCTTCCCACAGGAAATGGGCAAGCACGACAAGCCGCAGGTCAGGCGGTTGGTCGACGGCGGGGGCAGCCGTTTCGTCCATTGATGCAACGGCAGGCTTCGGCCGTTCGGGTGCCGTCGGGCGATGCCGGGTGTCGCGAATGCGGTTGTAAAGCTCGACGGTCTCCGCGGTCGGCTCGACACCCAGCTCCCCCTGCAACAGGTTGCGCAGGGTCCGGAACTGGTTCAGTGCTTTCGTGCGTTCGCCGGAAGCATTATAGGCCTGCATCAGGTTGCGGTGCGCAGCCTCGGAAAGCGGGTCGAGCGTCAGGAGCCGCAACCCGAATCGGATCACATTGGCAAAGTCCTGCTGCGCCACCGCTTCGTCCATGTGGCGGGCCAAAACGGTGTAGGCCAATTGCCGGTAGCGCTGGCGTTCGGTTTCCAGCCAGATATCGATTCCGGCCTCGCGCACCTGGATGCCGGACAGGAATTCCTCAGCCCAGGCGAAGGAAACCGCGCCTGTCGATCCCGCCGCCCGCGACGCCGCTTCCAGAGCGTCGATGTCGACGTCCCAGCCCTCGGCGGACAGGCTGACCGTATCGATATCGGCCTCCAGGCTTTCCCGGTTCACACCAAGTGCCTGACGGATACGGGACAGGGCCTGACGCAAACTCGCCCGCGCCTGATCGGGGCCGGCTTCCTGCCACAAAAGGTCGGACAGGTATTCGCGCGACAGCGACCGGTTGCGCGCGACAGCGAGCGCGGCGACCAGGATGGCCGCCTTGCGGGTCGGAAGCCGGATCGTGTCGTCGCCCCTGCGCAGCCGAAAGCCGCCAAGCAGATCCAGGCTCAGTCTTTGGGTCTGGTCGCGCATAACCGGGTCACACTTCGCCCGATGCCGCCGTGCCCCGGGACGCAATTGGTATTTATATCAGATTTTTGAAGGATTTGGTCGTCAGCTCTGGCGATAAAGCCGGTTCAAAGAAGTATTTGGATACGTAGGCACGGTTCCACCACCGGCAAAGTTCCGGGTTTCCCGTATTGCCGGTATTGCCGAGCCGACTATATGCACTGGCGAGTGCGTCGCGTCGCAAGGAAACCGCGCCTTCATGCCAATCCCGAACCGCAGCACGCCGGTTGCCGGCGCGCCCGCCCCCTCGGCTGAAATCCTCGATCGAGCCCGCGAAGCCCGAGACTGGTTGTCGGGCGGCGCGCGTCTGGAAACAGATGCCAGCGCTTTCCTCGAAACGCTGGCCGGACATTGCCTGCGAGCCGGCGTGCCCGTCGACCGGATCACCGGAGCGTTGCCGACCCTGCACGCGATGCGGCGCGGCCTCGGTCGGGTCTGGACCCGCGGAGAGGGCGTGCGCGTGCTCGAATTCTCCTGGGACAACGAGGATGAATATCGAAGCAGCCCTTACTATCGCGCCCACCAGACAGGCGAGTGGGTGGCGTTCCGGCTCGACGAGATCGCCGACGACGCGTACGGCATCGTGCCCCTCCTGCGGCGGGACGGCTTCACCCATTACGCCTGCATGCCGGTCTTCTTCCGGGATGGAACGGAAGGCGGACTGACCTTTGCCACACGCGATCCGGCCGGGTTCCGAGCGGACGATCTCGGGGTGCTGAAGGCGATCGGTCCGGCGCTTTCGGTTCTGCTTGACCTGAACCGCGCCTGGCGGCTTCTGGAGGAAACGCTGCAAATGTATGTCGGCGAGGAACCGCAGGCGCGCATCCTGTCCGGCCAGGTCCGCCGTGGCGACGTCATGCGCATCGGTGCGGGCATTCTGTTTGCCGATATGCGCGGGTTCACGTCCCTGTCGGCATCGCTGGACGCGGAAGAGACGGTTGCCCTGCTCAATCGCTATTTCGATTGCGTCGTACCGCCGATCGAGGCGCGCGGCGGCCAGGTCCTGAAATATATCGGCGACGGCGTGCTGGCGATCCGAAAGAGCGACCGGGATGGCAGCGCCGCCTGCGCTTGTCTGCTCGATGCAGCGCGGGACATTGTGCAGCGTGTTGCCGAGGCGACGGCCGACGATCCGCCGGACAGACGATTCCGCATCAAGATTTCCCTGCATTACGGCGAAGTCGCCTATGGCAATATCGGTTCAGGGGCACGGCTTGACTATACGGTGGTCGGCAATGACGTGAACATTGCCAGCCGGCTCGCCGATCTTGCCGGCCATCTGGATCGGCCGGTGCTCGCCTCCGATGCCTTCAGGAGCCGGTTTGTCGAGACCGAATTCCTGCCGTTTGGCACACACGGACTGAAAGGTGTCGACGGTTACGTTCCGGTTTTTGTGCCTGTCGACGAGGACAGAAACGGCAAAACGGGTCCGGCCGATCAGCCCTGATAGCCGAGAAGGCGCGGCAACCAGAGCACCATGTCCGGCAAGAGCGTCATGGCCAGAAGCGCCAGAAGCAGGGCACCGAGAAACGGCCAGATCTCGGCAATCACCGCACGCAAGGGCGCGCCGGTCGTCGCGTTGATTACGAATAGCAGGATGCCGTAAGGCGGTGTGATCAGGCCGATCATCGTGTTGACCACCACGACGACGCCGAAATGCACGAGGTCGATGCCGAGCTCGCGGCAGGCGGGCAGGAACAGCGGTACGATCACCAAAAGGATCGTTGCCGCATCCAGCACGCAACCAAGCGCGAGCAGCAGCAGGTTGACCATCAACAGGAAGACGATCGGCGACAGGTCGACGGCCCGCAACTGGCTGGCGACCATGTCGGGAATGTTCTCGCTGGCGACGATGTAGTTGAAGATCAGTGCTCCGCCGATCACCAGGCCGACGGCTGCCGCCGACCGGGCGCTGTCTGACAGGATCTGATAGGTGCCGCTGAGCGTCAGGGCGCGGTAGAAAACCGCGGCCAGAATGAAGGCATAGGCGGCGGCGATCGCTGCGGCTTCCGTCGGCGTCGTGGCGCCGCCGTAAATTCCGAACAACAGGATTACCGGCATCATCAGCGCGGGAAAGGCCCGTACCGTCAGGCCGGGCAATTCACGCAGCGGCGTCGGATCGTCGACCGCGAAATCCCGACGATGGGCAATGACGGTCACCATGACCATCAGCACGCCGCCCATCAAGAGACCGGGCACGATGCCGGCCAGGAACAGGTAGCCGACCGAGGTATCCGACACGAGCGCATACATCACCATCGGGATCGACGGCGGAATGATCGGCCCGATGGTCGCGGACGCGGCTGTGATGGCGGCGGCGAAACCGATTGTGTACCGGCCGTTGCGGGTCATCATCTGGATGATGATCTTGCCGATACCGGCGGCATCGGCGATCGCGGAACCGGACATGCCGGAAAAGATCAGGCTGGCGACCACGTTGACATGCCCCAGCCCGCCGCGGAACCGGCCCACTGCGGCAACGCAGAAATTCAGGAGCCGATCGCTGATCGTGCCGGCGTTCATGATGTTGGCTGCGACGATGAACAGCGGCACGGCGAGCAGGATGAAACTGGTGTAAAGGCCCTGAAGAATCTGTTCTGCCGCAAGCGCCATGTCCTGGCCGGCGACCGCCAGATAGGTGATCGCCGCGGCGATCATGGCCAGCGCGATCGGCGCGCCGATCGCGGACAGGCCGAACAGGACGGCGATGGCAATCAGGAAGTTCGCACTCACGGGGCGGCATCCGCGTCGCGCCCGCGCAGGACGGTCACCAGGCGCCAGCCGTAGCGTAGGATGATCGCCGCCGCGAAAACCAGGTAGATGGCAAAGACGTGGTCGAACCGGATCTTCAGGAGCGACGTGCGTTCGATCGCCATGAAACTCACAAAATCCGCCGTTGCCGGCAGGGAAACCGCGAAGGCTGCGATCAGCGCCAAAGCGGCCAGCGCGCCGAAAATACGGCGCACTTGCGGGCGCACCGCGTCATACAGAATCGTAAAGCGGACGTGGTCGCCGTCCTTCAGCGTGAAGGCGCTGTTCCAGAAGACCAGCCAGAGCCAGCACAACAGACAGGCCTCCAGGGTCCATCCGACCGGCTGGCGGATCACGTAACGGCTGACGATCTGCAGGATGAACAACAGAAAGGTGGCGGTGAGCAGAGCCACCGCCACGTTGTCCGCCCGATGGCGGAGCCAGGTCAGCCAGGCGCCCATGCGGGCGCTCTACTGGATCGCGTTGATGCGCTCCAGCAGACCGTCCGGCCAATCCTTGGAGAAGTCGGACTCCACGTACATTTTCTGGGCACGTTCGCGAAAGGCCGCGACGTCCGGCGTGTAGACCTTCAGGCCCTGTTCCTTGAAGAAGTCGACGAGGCTGGCCTCATTCTCCACGATCTGTTTTGTCGTCCAGGCCGCGGCGTCGTTGGCCGCCTTCATGACGGTCGCCTGCTGGTCCGGCGTCAGCTTGTCCCAGACCTCCTTGGAGAAGGCAAAGAAGTTCATGTCGGCAAGGTGCCCGGTGAGCACGATCTGCTTGGTGACTTCGTAGAACTTCTTGTCCTTGTTGGTCGGCAGCGGATTGTCCTGGCCGTCGATGGCGCCGGTCTGCAGCCCGGTATAGACTTCGGTGAAGGCCATCGGCGTCGGGTTCGCGCCGAGCGCACGGCCGAGGAATTGCCAGGCATCGGTGCCCGGCATGCGCAGGTTCACGCCTTCCAGGTCGGCGGGTGTGTTGATTTCCTTGTCGATGCGCAGGTTGAGCTGGCGGGTGCCGAAATAGACCACTGTGAGCAGTTTGACGCCGAGCTTGTCCTCGGCGAGCTGGAACATTTCCTTGCCGATGTCGCTTTCAAAGACCTTGCGCTGATGCTCGGGGTCGCGCATCAGGTAGCCGGCGGTGAAGATCGACCATTCGGGGATGAGCTTGGCCAGTTCCTGGGCCGAGGTGATCGACATTTCCAGGTTGCCGCGGGCGATTGCGACCAGTTCCGTGCCCTGTTTGAAGAGGGTGTCGTTGTAATGCGGCTGGTAGGTGGCGAAGTCCTTTACGCCGTCGGCAAAGATGGTCGCCAGGCCCTGGGACCGGAAGTCGGTTTCGGTGGCGGGCGTCGACATGCGGAGCGTAATCTTGTCGGCGGCAAGTGCCGTCGTCGTGGCGCCAAGCACGGCAAGGGCGCCGATCAGAAGGCTCTTCGTCAGGGTCATGGATTTCCTCCCCAATCGGGTTTCGAAGCTGGTGTTCTTGTCGTGGGCGCGCATCTTGGGCCGCGTTGGCGAAGCAGTCAAACCCTTGATCCGGCTTGTCGAGCGCGGCCCGGATTTTCTCGCGAACGCCTGCAAATCCCGCTTGAACCGGCGAGCCGGTTCGCCCTGGCGATGCAAAGATCACGCTTTCCGGCCACCCGTCCAGCGCACAAGACGGAGTGCTCCCATGGCGACCGCGAGGCCGCACGTGGTGACGATCGCGCCGATCCATTCCGTAGACGACGGCATTTCGCCGGCGATCGGAATGCCGGCAATCAGACCGGCCGCGGGGACAAGGGCAGGAAACAGGGCGGCGCCCGCCGCACCGAGGATCTCGACCGCCTTGGCATAGGCGACGATGGCGAGCACGCCGGCGAACAGGCCATGCACCAGGGTCTGGATCGCAAGCGTCGTCGCATCGAGGGCCAACAGGCGATCAAAGGTTCCGAAGGAAAGAAAGACCGGGACGACGACAACCGCCGACAGGACGGATACCGCCGCAGTTGCCGGAATCGCGGCGACCGCCCAATGCCGCAACAGGATGGTGAATGCCGCCCAAAGCAGACCGGCGAAGACGAACAAGAGATCACCCATCCAGGTCGGACCCGTCTCGATCTCCGACGGACCGACGGCAATCAGCGTCAGGCCGGCAATGATCATGGCCGTGCCGATCAGGCGTGCTGGCGACAGGCGTTCACCGAGCAGTAGCCACGCGGCCAGGATCGAGGCCAGCGTCACCGTCGACGGCTGGATGACCGCGCCGTGCGCCAGCGGCGCGAACAGGAAACCGGCAATGCCGAGATAGATGAACAGCGGCCCGGCCGTCAGCGCCAGCAGGAAACCGCGGCTCCAGCCGACGCCGCCGAGACCCGCCGGATCCCGGCGCACCAGCCAGGGCAGCATGATGAAGCCGGCCACGGCATAGCGCAGGAAGACAAAATCCTCCGGCCATAAACCGGCCGTGACGCCGGCCCGCGAATAGGCCAGGTAGCTGCCCCACATGGCCACGGCGGACAGTCCGAGGAGCAGACCTTTCAATGTGGGTGACAGCAAACCGGGACCGGACGGGCAGGGGATGGAAAGGCGCGACGCCCTTCTTAACCGGACCGCGCATCCGGCGTCTCGGCATTTCTTTCAAAAGAGTCCGGCGGACTTCGCGAGGCCAACGCCAAACAGTGCATGCGTTTTCGGCGGCTGGCGAACATTTCGTGCGGGATCGGCTTGAATGGCCTTCGCGAACCCGGTAGTCTGCATGGAAACTTGTCAAAGTGTTAAGAAGATTAGCAGTGCAGACCGAGCATACCGTTCTTCTGGTCACCCTGGATCCGTCCGTGCGTGCGGCGGTATCCGCCGCGCTCGGCGCCGATCCGGATTATCGCCTGATCGTCCTGGACAGCCCGAAGGGCGCGGCACAGCGCCTGAACGAGGTGCAGGCCCACCTCATCGTATGCGATGCCGACCTCATACAGGATAGCGCCGACAACGTGCTGATCGATGCCCGTATCTCGCATCCGCATGTCGGCCGGATCCTGGTCGGCGCTCCGGGCGATGCCGATCGGTGCGCCGACCTGGCGCGCCGCGCGGCGGTCTACCTCTACACTCTGAAACCCGTGCAGCAAGACCTGATCCGGCTGGTCGCGAAACGGGCGCTCGAGCTCAGCGAGTTGTCTCGCCGCCACCGGGTCCTGTCGCGCGAGCTGAAGATTTCGATGGACGACGACATCTTTTCGGAAGCCAATGAGTTTTCGGTGAAGGGCGGCTGGTCGCAATTCGAGAAACTGGTCTATGTCAGCGCCAAGATGGCCGATCTCAGCGTTGAGGCGAAACAGGCCGCAGGCACGGAATTGCCGGTTCTGATCCAGGGCGAGACCGGCACCGGCAAGGAATTGCTGGCGCGCGCCATCCACTACAATTCCAATCGAATGAATTCGCCCATGCACGTACAGAATTGCGGCGGCGTGTCAGACGAGACGCTGCATTCTGAACTGTTCGGGCATGTGCGCGGCGCGTTCACTGGGGCGATTGCGGACCGTCTTGGCCTGTTTCGCGCGGCCGATGGCGGCACCGTGTTCCTGGACGAGATCTCGGAAATCTCGCCGAGTTTTCAGGTCAGCCTGTTGCGCTTCCTGCAGGAGGGCGAGGTCAAGCCGCTGGGATCGGATGTGCTGCAGCACGCCGATGTCCGGATTATCGCCGCCTCGAACCGTCCGCTGCGCGAACTTGTCGAGAAAGGCGCGTTCCGGCGCGATCTGTACTACCGGCTGAAGGGTTTCGAACTGCACATCCCGGCATTGCGCGATCGACCCGAGGACATTCCAGCGCTGACGCAATTCTTCATCGAAAAATATGCGGGCGTGGTCGGCCGGCGGGTGGTCGGTATCACCCAGGATGCGTTGGCCAAGCTGGAGGCCTACGACTATCCCGGCAATGTGCGGGAGCTGGAGACCGAAATCCGGCGCATGGTCGCCATCGCAGAACAGGGCGGCTACATTGCCGCTCGGCATTTGTCGTCCGTGTTTGCCCATGTCCGGGCGCGATCGGACGACGCCATCGAACTCCCGGCCGATTGCGGCAACCTGAAGGAAATGGTCGAGGCGCTGGAAAAACGCGTTGTATCGTCGAGCCTGCAGCGCAATCACTGGAACCAGAGCCGGGCGGCAGAGGAACTCGGTCTGTCGCGGGTCGGCCTGGCCAACAAGATCAAGCGCTACGGTCTCCAGGATGCCTGATGAGGAGCCGCCCGCCGGCAGTGCCGACGTCATCCGCTTTCCCCATTCGCGGGTCGCAGGCTCCGGCCGCTCGCGGCCGATCAAGGACCTCGGGCTGACGCCGCTGGCGCGCCAGATCGATCCGACCGGCAACGGATGCAGCGGCCATTGGTGCAGCTTTTGCAAGGGTGTCTGGTTTGGCCGGACGGGCGAGACGGAATGCCCGGTCTGCGGGAACCGGCACGGTTGACGGAAGTGTAAAGCTGGTTTGCAATTCTCGCTACAAACTTACTTGACACTTTGCGGTCCGGCTGGTGTTTCCTCGGCAGCTTAATCTCTTAAAACATTGTTATTGCTTAATAAAATATTTCTTTCGATATTGGCACAGCGTTTGCTTTCTCCACTCAGACGTCCGGCGTCGTCGCTGAAAACAGCGATCCGGCGGGTAGCGGAACCGAAGAGGGAGGAGATAGATGGCCAATCTATTGTGGCTGCAGGGCGGTGCCTGTTCAGGCAACACGATGTCGTTTCTGAACGCCGAAGAACCGAGCGCTTGCGACCTGGTAACGGATTTCGGAATCAATGTGCTGTGGCAGCCGTCGCTGGGACTGGAGCTCGGAGACGACGTCAAAAAGATCCTCGAGCGATGCATTTCGGGCGAAATCGAACTCGATATCTTTGTGTTCGAAGGCACGGTCGTGAATGCACCCGACGGAACCGGCGAATGGAACCGGTTCTGCGGACGGCCCATGAAAGAATGGGTTCGGGAATTGTCGGAAGCGGCCCAGTTCGTCGTCGCGATCGGTGACTGCGCCACCTGGGGAGGCATTCCGGCAACCGCGCCGAACCCGTCAGAAAGCCAGGGGCTGCAATTCCTGAAACGCGAAAAGGGTGGCGCGCTCGGTTCCTCGTTCACCGCCAAATCGGGATTGCCGGTGATCAACATTCCCGGGTGCCCGGCGCATCCCGACTGGGTAACCCAGATTCTTGTCGCCGTGGCCACTGGCCGTGCCGGCGATCTTTCGCTTGACGATTTCCAGCGGCCGAAAACCTTCTTCTCTTCGTTCACCCAGACCGGCTGCACCCGCAACATGCATTTTGCCTACAAGGTCTCCACGACTGCGTTCGGCCAGCGCAAGGGCTGTCTGTTCTATGACCTGGGCTGTCGCGGGCCGATGACGCACAGCCCGTGCAACCGCATCCTGTGGAACCGGGTCTCCTCCAAGACGCGGGCCGGCATGCCGTGCCTCGGTTGCACGGAGCCGGAATTCCCGTTCTTCGACCTCGCGCCGGGCACCGTCTTCAAGACTCAGACTGTCATGGGCGTGCCGAAGGACCTGCCCGACGGCGTCGACAAGAAGGGCTACATCAAACTCACCGCCGCAGCCAAGGGCGCCGCCCCGGCCTGGGCCGAAGAAGACATTTTTGTCGTCTGATCGACGACTTGGGAGGAGTGAATCATGTCTGCAGCCGTTCAAACGCTGGACATCTCGCCGGTCGGGCGGGTCGAGGGCGACCTCGACGTGCGCGTCGACATCGAAAACGGCGTCGTTACCAATGCCTGGACCCATGCGGAGCTGTTTCGCGGTTTCGAGGTGATCCTGCGCGACAAGGATCCGCAGGCCGGCCTCGTCGTGACGCCGCGCGCCTGCGGCATATGCGGGGCGTCGCACCTGACCTGTGCCGCCTGGGCGCTGGACACGGCCTGGGGCACTACCGTTCCGCGCAACGCCATCCTGGCCCGTAATCTCGGGCAGCTGGTGGAATCCCTTCAATCGCTGCCGCGCCACCATTACGGCCTGTTCATGATCGATTTCACGAACAGGAATTATTCCGGCAGCCAGTATTTCGAGGAGGCGGTAAAACGGTATGCGCCGTTCACCGGCACGTCCTACGAAGCCGGGGTGACGATTTCCGGCAGGCCGGTCGAGATCTATGCGCTGCTCGGCGGGCAGTGGCCGCACTCGTCCTACATGGTGCCGGGCGGCGTGATGTGTGCGCCGACCCTGACCGACGTCACACGGGCGTGGTCGATCCTGGAACACTTCCGGCGCAACTGGATCGAGCCGCTGTGGTTCGGCTGTTCGATGGAACGTTATGAGGAAATCCGCAGCTATGACGACTTCATGGCCTGGCTGGACGAGCGGCCGGAACATGCCAATTCCGATCTCGGACTGTACTGGCGCATGGGCATGGATATCGGGCTGCAGAACTTCGGCCGCGGCCATGGCAAGTACATCACCTGGGGATACCTGCCGCACGAGGACAAATACCAGAATCCGACGATCGAGGGCCGCAACGCTGCGGTGATCATGAAGTCCGGGGTCTATGACGGCGCGTCCGATACGCACAAGGTCATGGACCAGGTGCATGCCCGCGAGGACATGACCCATGCGTGGTACGACGAGACCGGAGAAAGCCATCCGTTCGACCGGGTTACCAATCCGGTCTCCAAGAACCCGATCGACGTCGAGGGCAAGTATTCGTGGTGCACGGCCGTGCGGCATGCCGAGAACGGCCGCCTGGAAGCCGGTCCGCTCGCCAGGCAATTGGTGGCCGGCGGTGCGCATGGCGAGAGCTGGCAGCATTCCGACCCGCTGATCCTCGACATGTATCGCAAGATGGGCGGCCCCTCGATCCTCTTGCGCCATTTCGCGCGCATGCATGAATTGTGCAAGCTCTACCGGGAATCGGAACGGATCCTGCGCGAATTCCGCCTGAACGATGAATGGTACATCAAGCCGACGGAAAAGGACGGTCAGGGCTGGGGCGCGACGGAAGCCATCCGTGGCGCGCTCTGCCACTGGATCGATGTGCGCGACGGCAAGATCAGGAATTACCAGATCATCGCGCCGACGACCTGGAACGTCGGACCACGGGCCAGCGACGGCGAGCGGGGACCGATCGAGGAAGCGCTTATCGGCACGCCGATTGCCAATGCCGCGGATCCCGTTGAGGTCGGTCACGTCTGCCGTTCCTACGATTCCTGTCTTGTGTGCACCGTGCATGCGCATGATGCCAAGTCCGGCGAGGAACTGGCGCGCTTCCGCACAGCCTAGGGTTCCGGGAAACCGAAAACGTTGGCTGTCGGGGCGCCGGACGCACCGCGTCCGATGCTCCGACAGCCCGGAAGGGGTTGGCGCTCCGATCCCCTTCTCCATAATAAAAGCGAGACCCGAAACGTGCTGGGAGGAATTGATGCGCGCGGTTGTCGAACCGGACAACTTGGCCGCCGAACGGGATGAATATGTCAGACGCTACGGTGTCACCCCGTCCGAGGCCGATCATGCCACCCTCCTGAAAATGATCGAAGATCACTTGAACGAGGGATTGAAAACAAAAGTCGAACCATTTCCGGAAACCGACCGGGAGTTCGCCGCGATCCTCGACGACCTCAGGGATCTGCCGACGGACCAACTCCGGGAGAAGCTGGTCATATCGGGTTGGATCCTGAAACCCTACGGCGAAGAGGAAATGCGCTGTCAGGAATGCATGTACTTCCTGGTGCACAAACGCTGGT
Source organism: Rhodobiaceae bacterium (assembly GCA_028285165.1). Lineage (GTDB taxonomy): Bacteria > Pseudomonadota > Alphaproteobacteria > Rhizobiales > JANQQB01 > JANQQB01. Next base: position 184 of record JANQQB010000339.1, on the reverse strand, counting down.
GCGACCTGCCGGAACTCAGCCTGCCGGCGGAACCGGACTGGTGGTGCCGGCTGTGGAGGATCTGACGCCTTTCGATTATCGCGGCGCCGTCGGCAGCGTTAAACAGCTTGCCCGATGTAGAGCAAATCGGATGTTTCCGATTTGCCAGGCAAAGGGCAACGGCGAAACATCGCCGTTGCGATCG
>JANQQB010000307.1 GCA_028285165.1 Rhodobiaceae bacterium | reverse complement strand
ACGCCGCCACAGCGGCAAAGCATCCGGCCTACGACAAGTCGGATGTTTCCGACTTGCGTACTCAATAGTGGCAAACACGGATGTTTCCGTGTTTGCCACTATTGAGTACGCAAGTCGGAAACATCCGACTTGTCGTAGGCCGGATGCTTTGCCGCTGTGGCGGCGTTGCGGTCCGCTTATGATGCTAAGCATCACCGAGCGAACCGCGCCTACCCACAGCGGCAAATCATTCCGGTCAGATGGGTCAAAAGTTATGACCGTTGGTATAACCGCCAGCGCAGACAATGCTCTTCCGGAGGGGACTGTTTCGATAGGACCCAATCGTGCCGTTTGGTGCGTTGGCAACCCGGCTCCGTCTCGTGGACGAAACGACGGCTTGGCAGATCTGTATCACGCGCCGCGTCGTCTTCGGTCGTTCACGGGGCGGCAAATGTGAGAAGAAGATTGTTCGCCGGCATCGCGTCGGTTGCAATCGGGGTGAATCCGGCCGCAAGGGCCACGTCGGAAACGGCCTCCACCGATTTGTAGCCGATCGCCGGATCGCGGGTGCGCAAGGAGGCATCAAACGCGCGATCGCCGTCCGACGCATACGAGGATCCGCGCAAAAACGGGCCATAAATGATCAATCGACCCGCGTCACTGAGCGCAACGCGTGCCTCTTCAAAGAGCCGCGAAACGAATGTCTCCGGGATGAGATGAAGAAGATTGATTGTCAAAACCGCCTGTACATGCGCAGGCTCCACCGGCCAGGGCGCCGCAATATCCAGGGCCAAGGGCTCTGCGATGTTCTTCAAGCCGCTCTCCCGTCGCCATGCGGCAATACTGTTCCGTTGGCCAGGGTCGACGTCGGACGGCACCCAATCCAATGCCGGAAACGCGGCTGCGAACGCCGCAGCATGCTGGCCCGTGCCGCTTGCCGCTTCCAATACGCGCCCCTTTGAAGGCAACCGTTCCCGCAGGGCCTCGATGAGAGGGGCGCTATTGCGCAGAGCTGCCGGCGCGGTTCGGCGGCCATCTGAGGCTTCGTTCGCTTCTTGAATAATATGTCGTGCCATGAGGAGACGCTGCCAGTTGGAGACCGTCGCGTCCAGCACGAATTGCCCGTCAAAGAAACAGCCGCGATGGACGGTTGTCCAGGCAGCGACAACACCGCTGCGCTGCGGGACCGGGCCGGACAAATCCCGAAGGCGATGTCGTTTCTCTATGCAAAAATTTCGTCGAGCTCGGTTGAGGATACGAGGTTTGCGTATTTTTGCTTCATGTCGAAGAGATTGGCCTCGTGCGGTCCCAGCGCCCGATCACCGACACAGTCTGAGACGACCGTCGGTCGTAAATTCGCGCTGATTGCGTCGACCACGGTGGCGCGGACGCAGCCGCTGGTTGTTGCTCCGGCAACCGTCACCGCGTCGACGCCCTGAGCGCGCAGGACCGATCCGAGGTTTGTATCGAAGAAGGCTGATGGTTGCGTCTTGTTGACGATAAGGTCGCCGGCTTCAGGGGCGAGGAAATCGACGATGTGGCTCGCCGGGTTCGATTCGGTGAGTTCACGAAGGCGCGGTACCTTTTCGCACCAGATGCCGGTATCGGACCCGTCTTCAGCATATACGATCCGCGTGAAGACGACCGGCAGGGCGCGTCTCCTGAACGCGGCGAGCAACGGAATGGTTGCCTTCGCCGCTTCCAGGGTGTTTCCGCCACCGAAGATCTCCGGGTCGATGAACCCGTTTGTGAAGTCGACAATTATCAACGCGGACTTCCGACCCTTCTCGATCGTTCCGCCCATTTGCTGCTTGCGATAAATCTCTGTCTCGTCCATCGAAGCCTCCCAGTCGGTGCGGATACAAACGTTAGCAGATCGCGCGACTGTTTGTTTTGTCCGCAGTGTCCGAATTCAGGTCGGGGTCGAATTCGCAAGCGCAGCAAATCACTGCGGCGCCGGGTTCGAGCGCTCCGCGCCCAAAGCGCCTTTCAAACAGTTCGGTAGAAACGCTCGGGATCGCCTTCGTCGAGGCCGCCGAGTTCACCACAATATTGCCATCCCGCCTTTTCGAGCAGCGCGCGCATAGCGGCGTTCGATCGGTTGGTGGACGTCCAGACCTCGGGATACGCGTTTGCATGATGCAAAAGCAAGCCCGACCCCAGACCAAGTCTTCTTGCATCGGAAGAGACCATGAGCAGAGAAACGAAAGGCTTTCCAAAAAAATAGTCATGATCAAGGCAACAGAAGCCATGGACTTCTCCACGCAACACGGCGACGCACAAACCGCCTTTTTTCGCCACTGAAGTGATGTAGTCAGCTCTGTCATTCGAACCAACGAGAGCTTTGTCTATAGTCACCGCCCGGGCGATTTCATCCGGCGTTATCGCTTTCCTGATCTGCAAGGCAGCCTCCGCAAAACCGGCAACGCATTGACGATACCTTGCGCCACTTTCACTATCCGTTTTGTTGATTGGGCAATGGGCACAGAAGCTCGACCCAATCGCCTGGGGCCGGGCCCCTCGGCAGTCTGCATTGCCCACTCAATTTGTTGCTGCGACCGCAACGATTGGCAGGTAATGGAACACTGCCATAAGACCGATGCAGCGAATGGACACGCGATATGTATGCCGCCACAAAGATCGTCATCATCACCGAACGCTCCATTTTGGATGGTGTGGCGGAGTTGCTCGAAGAGCATGGGGCAACCGGCTACACCTATACCTCGGCTGGCGGCAAAGGCAGCAGGGGCAAGCGCCGCATCGATCGCGTGCCCCAGGTCGCCGGTATCCTGGAAAACGTGAAAATCGAGGTGATCGTGCCTGATCATGATTCGGCCGAACGGATCACCAGGGCGGTGGTTGACACCTATTTCGACGATTATTCAGGCATTACCTACATTGTTCCTGTCGAGATATTGCGCCCCGGCAAGTTTCAAGTCTGAGCGGAGCGGGGCCTTCAGGTTTCGGTTCTGGAATGACTGATCATTCCACCTCCATTAGAAGACCATTTCGGCCAACGCGATAAAGAAGGGGATGCCGATCCCGACGGCGATTGGCGTGCCCACACTTGTGGACGATCCGATGTAGCTTGACGGGTTCGCACTCGGGATGCCCGCACGCAGCGTGGGCGGCCCGGAAATGTCCGATGAGGATGCCGCCAGAACCGCCAGCAGGATCACACCTCCGGGGCTGAACCCCGTCACAAGGTGGATCATGTAGCCCAGCGCGAACGCGATCAGCCCATGCACCATCGGCATGATCGCCGCGTAGACGGCGTACCATTGCGCGACCCGGCGCAACTCGTTCAAACGCTGCCACGCCTCCATGCCCATGATCAGCATCAGAACCGACAAGAGCCCACGGAACAACGGATCATAGAACGTGTCGAAAACCTGGTCGGGCCGCGTGAAGAGGCCCAACAGGAGCCCGAGAATGAGGGCTGACAGGGCTGATCCTTGCAAGCTGTCTCGGACGATGGCCCAGACGCCGGCCCGTTTGCCCTTGGATTTGCCCTTCGTCTCGGCATGCATGCGAGCAAGCACTATGGCCAGGACCAAGGCCGGGATGTCCATGAACGGATAAAGCGCGGGCACCCAGGCCTCGTAGGCGATGTCTTCCTGCTCGAGAAGAACCATCGCCGCGCCGAGGGTCGACGCGCTGACCGCACCAAACAATCCTGCCGTCGCGATCGCGTCCTCGCGTTTGATGCCCGGCAGACGCGCCAGGGTCACCAGTCCCAGCAGCACGATTCCCGCGCCAAGCGTCATGGCCGCCAGGGCGGGCAGTATCATATCGGCCAGGTCTGCTTCGCGGATTTCCATGCCGCCGTTGAGCCCGATCCGCATCAGCAGCATGAAGACGGCAAACTTATAGATCGCGTCGGGGATGACGAGCTTCGAACCCAATGCCGCCAGGAGAATCCCGGCAATCAAGAACGCCAGCGTCGGCGACTGAAACTGGCCCAGCACACGCAGGCCAAACTCGGCGACAATGTCCATGATGCTCCGTCAGGTCGATGTCCCGCTCTCCGACAAAGCCATATCGTGCGGCGGACCGACCTGCAAACGGTCTCATGACGACTGAGGTTGCGCCGGCCATATGGCTCCTGGACAGGCGCTGATCCGGTCCGGGTCCGGCGAAAGTGGGTGTCTCGCCCTTTAAATGAAATTGCGGTTTCGGGCCGGGCGCTGAGGGCGCCGAGCTGTCGGCAAACCGACCATCGCCGTTTGCCAGGACAGGGCTCAGATACAAAAACGGCCGCCACCTTGACGGTGTGCGGCCGCTTCGAGTGTCTTGTCCGTGGTGCCGGCGGATCAGCAGAGGCCCGGGCCGGCACCGTGGCAGTTGAAATTGTAGCCGGTCACACCGCGCGGACGGCGGTTGGTTTCGCGCTTGGCCGGCTTGCGCCATTGCTGCTTCGGCGCGCTTTGGGTCGCGGCGGTGCTGCGCTTTGGCGTGTAGCAGACGCCCTTGGAATTGCGGCGCTGGCCACGACCGCATTGTGCGACCTGTTTCTTGCGCGGCGTGTAGCACTGGCCCTTGGAGGAGAGGCGCTGGCCTGCGGCACAGGTCTTGGCCACGCAACGGTCGCCTTGCAGCGTCTCGCGGACGGAACAGACCAACGGGCAGACGCGGGCACTTTCGCCGAGCAGGTCTTTCAGGATCTCGGTGCTCGGCTCCACGGAGGCCAGCGCCTTGTTGCCGTGTTCCACATAGCGGTTGAGTGCGGCACGGCTGCGCTTGCCCCAGATGCCGTCGGGCCGGCCGGCGGAACAGCCGAGGCGGTTCAGCTGCGTCTGGATTTCGCGGGCGAGTTCACGGCTGCTCAGGCTTGAGACTGACGCGGCGGGCGCTGCTACGGCTGCGGCGGCCGGATCGATGCTGGCTACCTGGTCGCGCCCTGCCGTGCGGGATTCCACCTCCGGCGCCTCGGCTTGCGGCAGCACCTGCGTCGGGTCCAAGCTTGCGACATGGACCTCGACGTCGCGGCGATAGCGGCCGGAGCCATACTTCCGGACATAGGCCTTGGCGGTCTCGGCGTCGGTGCTGGTCAGCGCCTTCTGCGCGGCCAATTGCTCTTCCGCGGCCTGCAGCAGGCCTTGAAACACCGGTTTGTCGGGATGCAGCGCGACGGCGCGGCGGCACAATTTGATGCTCGATCCATAATCGTTGCGCAGAACGGTCTCGGCATCGGCGCGCGGGTCGACGAGGACTTCGCAGGGATGTTTAAGCTCGACCGTTTCGTTCTGCGGGCTGAAATAGAACTTGCCGATCAGGCCGTCATAATAGCTCGGGCGCTGGATCTGCAGAGCCGTCGACTGCGCATCCGCATAGACGCGTTCTTTCAATTCCTGGACCAGCGGCCGGATCTCCAGGCCGGGCCGGGCGATCAGATCGAGCAGGTGACGGGTGAACAGACCGTTCTCGACCGTATCTTCGGTGCTGAGCTTATCGAGCGCCTTTTCACCGGCGGCCGCGGCGTAGACCACGAACGTACCCTGCGGTGGATCGATGCGACCGAGACCGGTCGCACCGCCAAGCGAGCGCGTCGCGTCGCGCGGGAAGGGATTGTCGCGGCATGCGTCCAACAGCACGAGGTTGACCCGGGCGCCGCGCTGCCTCAAATCCTCCAGCAGCCGGTTCAGGCTGACCGAATCCTCGCGCAGCCGGCGCTGCTGTGACGGTTTCAGTCGGCGGATATCGACGGGCAGGAGATAATTCTCGCCGTTCATCTCGATGCCGTGGCCGGCATAATAGACCAGCGCTTCGGATCCGGGCGTGACCGCGTCGAGGAATTTGTCGATGGCGTCGTTCATTTCGCGCCGCGTCACGTTTTGCGCGCGGAACACCTTGAACCCGACCTTTTGCAAGGATCCGCTGACGGCCTTGGCGTCGTTCAGCGTGTTGTCGAGATCGATGATTTCTTCATACTCGGCATTGCCGATGACAAGTGCGACCCGGGCGGTGCCGTACCCTATGTCCTCGCCCGGAAGCACATCCACTTTCGCGGCTTGCGCCAATCCGGCGCCGGCAAAGAAGAAAGCACAAAACAGAGCAGGAAGTTTGCTGCAGGCCATGAGGGTGTCTCTACGTCATCTGGTGCATTGCTGACGCGCCGAAGATAAGCACGCAAAAACCTTACCACAACACGTGAACGCACGAGGCTGTGATGTGCAACACAGACCGGGCATTACAGACGAGCGGCATTTTTCTTGACCGGGCGGCGTCAGAATGCTTGATCGTCGCCGACGGTTTTGCCGGTTCACACATCGGCGGACCGCTTCCCGATCTTCCCCCCGATCATTCTGGCCGCGGATCACGCGGTTTCTAAGGGAACGGATTCGACACAGCGCGGCGCCCGATCCGGGTGCGCGGGCAAGAAGACGACAAGACAAGGGCAAAAGGAATAAGAGCCATGCGGGTCTATTACGATCGCGATGCCGATCTCAATCTCATCAAAGGAATGAAAGTCGCGATCGTCGGCTTCGGCAGCCAGGGGCACGCGCATGCGCTGAACCTGAAGGATTCCGGCGTGGCCGAGATCGCCGTAGCGCTGCGGCCGGGGTCGGCCTCGGCCAAGAAGGCGGAAGCCGAAGGGCTTCCGGTGAAGACCGTCGCCGAGGCCGCGGCCTGGGCCGACCTGATCATGATGTGCGCGCCCGACGAATTGCAGGCCGACATTTATAAAGACCATATCGCCGACAACATCCGCGACGGTGCGGCGATCGCCTTCGCGCATGGTCTCAATGTGCACTACAATCTGATCGAGCCGTCCGCGTCGATCGACGTATTGATGGTCGCGCCGAAAGGGCCGGGGCACACGGTGCGCGGCGAATACCTGAAAGGCGGCGGCGTGCCGTGCCTGATGGCGATCTTCCAGGACGCATCGGGCAATTCCCACGACATCTGCCTGTCCTACGCCTCGGCAATCGGCGGCGGCCGCTCCGGCATCATCGAGACCACGTTCAAGGAAGAATGCGAAACCGACCTGTTCGGCGAACAGGTTGTTCTGTGCGGCGGCCTCGTGGAACTGATCCGGGCCGGCTACGAAACCCTGGTCGAGGCCGGCTATGCGCCGGAAATGGCCTATTTCGAGTGCCTGCACGAAGTGAAGCTGATCGTCGACCTGATCTACGAGGGCGGCATCGCCAACATGAATTACTCGATCTCCAACACGGCCGAATTCGGTGAATATGTGACGGGCCCGCGCATCATCACCGACGAGACCCGCGCGGAGATGCGTCGGGTCCTGAAGGACATCCAGACCGGTGCCTTCACGACGGAATGGATCCGCGAGTGCAAGGCCGGCCAACCGAAATTCAAGGCGACGCGCCGTGTCAACGACGCGCATCCGATCGAGGACGTCGGCGAAAAGCTGCGCGGCATGATGCCGTGGATCAAGGCCGGCGCGCTGGTCGACAAGGACAAGAATTGATCCGGAAACATCCGGTAAGGCCGCAATCTCCGGATTGCGGCCTTCTTCATTTATGGAGCATGTGTTTTGGGTCCAGCCGATCAGTCTCTTGTCCATCCGCTTCGCGATTGCCGGCTGCATCTGACGGACGGGACCTGGTCGTTCGAAACGGAGCGCGCCGCTGATATCGCCGCTCACTGGCGGTCTGCGATTGAAGACAAACCGGCCATGTGGGACGGGCGGGTCCTGATGATGCAGGACTGGTCGCTGGAGGAGGGCGTTCTGACGGGCGCCTTTGCCGACGTCGCCTACTCGTCGTTCCATGCGTGGAAGACCTGGGGTTTTCCGGATCCCTCGATCGTCAATTGTTTCGGGTCCGGGGTGCTGCGCGCGGCCGACGGCGCCCTGATCTACGGTGTCATGGGCCGCACGACCTCCAATGCCGGGCGGGTCTATCCGGTCGGCGGCACGCTCGACCATGACGACGTGCGCGAGGGCGGGGCGATCGACATGTTCGGCTCGATCGCGCGCGAACTGACGGAAGAGACCGGTCTGACGGTGGCCGAGTGCAGGCGCGGCGACCGGTTGGCCGTGCGCGACGGTCAGCTGATGTCGATCGCCGAAGTGCTGGACTTTCCCGAGGACGCCGACACGCTTGCCGCGCGGATCCGCACGACGATCGCAGCGCAGGACGATCCCGAACTCGACGACGTCATGATCGTACGCCGGGCAACCGATCTCGATCCGGCGCGCACGTTCGGCTTTGCGCGCATGATCGCCGAGAAGCTGCTTGCGTGAAGCGATGGCCCGGGCCGTTACCGCGGCACCGTCGGGTTGACATTTCCCGTTAACCTTTCGATAACGCTCATCAGGGACCCTTTTCAGGGTGCATAAGACGAACAAGGCAAAAATCATGATCGGGCCGGAGCGCCACGTTTCGCTGACGATCACCGCGCCGCAAGGCCGCGCGGGCCTTCTGCCGTCGCTTCTCCTCCTCCTTACAAGCCCCTGAGCGCTGACTGGCTCCTTTCAAGGTCGAGCGGGCACTCAGGGGATTTTGCGAAACCACCCTTTGACGATGACTGCCCGCCGGATCGATGCGGGCGAAGCGGAAAGCCAGAAGCCATGACGGACACAACCCAGACCGCGGACGAGCGGGACCACGTCTTCATATTCGACACGACCTTGCGCGACGGCGAACAATCGCCGGGCGCGACGATGACCCTGGAAGAAAAGCTCCAGGTCGCCGATCTGCTGGACGCGATGGGCGTCGACATCATCGAGGCGGGTTTCCCGATCGCCTCGAACGGCGATTTCGAGGCCGTCTCGAAGATTGCCGAACGGGCCGAGAACGCTGTGATCGCCGGTCTTGCCCGCGCCATTCCCGGCGATATCGACCGGGCCGGCGAGGCGGTGCGCAAGGCCAAGCGCGGCCGCATCCACACCTTCGTCTCGACCTCGCCGATCCACCTGGAGTTCCAGATGGGCAAGAGCCAGGAAGAGGTGCTGGAGATCATCACCAAGACGGTGACCCAGTCGCGCAACCTGATCGACGACGTCGAATGGTCCGGCATGGACGCGACCCGCACGCCGGTCGACTATCTGTGCCGGTGTGTCGAGGCGGCGATCAAGGCAGGCGCCACGACGATCAACATCCCCGACACGGTCGGCTATACGGTGCCGGAGGAATATTTTGCGCTCATCAAGGCGCTGAGGGAGCGGGTGCCGAACGCCGACAAGGCCGTGTTCTCCGTGCATTGCCACAACGATCTGGGCCTGGCGGTCGCCAATTCGATCGCCGGCGTGCAGGCCGGCGCAAGGCAGATCGAGTGCACGATCAACGGCCTCGGCGAGCGGGCCGGCAATGCCGCGCTCGAAGAGGTCGTGATGGCGCTGAAGACGCGTCGCGACATCCTGCCCTACAAGACCGGTATCGAGACGACCAGCCTGGTGCGGGCGTCCAAGATGGTGTCGACGGCGTCGGCCTTTCCCGTCCAGTTCAACAAGGCGATCGTCGGCAAGAACGCCTTTGCGCATGAAAGCGGGATTCACCAGGACGGCATGCTGAAGAACTCCGAGACCTACGAGATCATGCGGCCGGAAGATGTCGGCGTGAAATCGACCTCGCTGGTCATGGGCAAACATTCCGGCCGGCACGCCTTCCGCGAAAAGCTGTCTGAACTCGGCTACGAACTGGGCGATAATGCCTTCATGGACGCCTTCAAGCGTTTCAAGGACCTGGCCGACAAGAAAAAGCACGTCTTCGACGAGGACATCGAAGCCCTGGTCGAAGACGAGATCTCGGTTGCCGGCGATACGCTGAAAGTGATCTCGCTGACCGTGATCGCCGGAACGGGCGGGCCGCAAAAGGCGATCATCACGATGGACGTCAACGGCGTGCACGAGACGCGCGAGGAGAACGGCGACGGGCCGGTCGACGCGACGTTCAACGCGATCAAGGCGATCGTGCCGCACAACGCCAATCTCACGCTCTACCAGGTGCATGCGGTGACGGAGGGCACGGATGCGCAGGCGGAAGTGTCCGTCCGGCTGGAGGAAGATGGCAAGACGGTGACCGGGCGCGGCGCCGATACTGACACGCTTGTCGCCTCGGCACGGGCCTATGTTTCTGGCCTCAACAAGCTCGCCATACGGCGCCAGCGGTCGCTGCCAGAAGCCCTGCAGGCGGTTTAGAGCATTGTTCGACCAGATAGAACCGTTTGATGGTCCAAATCAGGTCGCTCGGCTAGGCAAATCGCGCAGCGCGATCGCAACGGCGATGTTTCGTCGTTGCTCTTTGCCTGGCAAATCGGAAACA
>JANQQB010000297.1 GCA_028285165.1 Rhodobiaceae bacterium | reverse complement strand
ACATGACGACGTCTCTCTGGCGGGCGATTTCTGCGGCATTGATCGGCGACATGCGGCTTCCGGTATCGCTGCCGTCGGTCAGAACGATCAGCACCCTTTCCTCGACATCGCTGGTCTCGAAGGTCCGGATCGCCAGGCCGACCGCATCACCGAGGGCCGTATGCGGGCCGGCCATGCCGACGGTGCTGGCGCGCAGCAGCGCCTCCACGGTGCGCAGGTCGCGCGTGAAGGGAACCTGGACATAGGCCCGCGTGCCAAAGACGATCAGGCCGACCCGATCGTCGCCGCGCGCGGCGATGAAGGTCGCAACAACGTCCTTGACGGCATCGAGCCGCTGTACCGGCTCTTCGCCCTCCCCTCCGAAATCCCGAAGGTCCATCGACCCGGACAGGTCAATGGCGAGCATGATGTCGCGCGCCGCCTCGGTGCGCTCGATCGGCTCGCCAGCCCATTGCGGACCGGCGAGCGCCGATACGAGCAGCACCCAGACGACGACAGCCAAACCGGTCTGGACAAGACCGGACGTGCGGATCTCGGACCCAGCGCGCGGCTCCTGGCCGGCAGCACCGGCGAGCGCGCCGAAAAACGGAACCCGGATGGCACTGACCGTTTCGCGGCGTCCCGGTGCGAGCCAGCGGACCAGGAGCGGCAACGGCAGGAGCACAACGCACCAGGGTTGCAGGAATTCAAGCATCGGACTGCGCCCTGTCCGTCCGGTGCGTCCGGATCCAGGCTCGCGCGGCGCCGATAAAGGCCTCGACGTCCGCCGGATCCGGCTGCACGTCCCGGCCATAAAGGCAAGAACGAAGAAGCGGCTCGGCCCGGTCATCGAAGTGGCCTGCTGCCGTGCGATTGAGAAAGGCAATCCACGCCGCGCCGGTCAGGGCTGCAATCTCGCCGCGCGGAAACGCCGTCAGCGCCGTGCGGCGCAGGATCGACGCGGCCGCCGCGAGGCGCTCGGCTGGCAGCGCCGGACTGGAGCGCACGACATCCAGTGCCCGTGCCGCTTCGCGGCGATATTCATTGTGGCGCCAGCGCTGCCACGCCCAGACAAGGGCGCACAGCACAGTCAGGGCGACGATCGCTGCAAGAACGCTCCAGCCGGGACCGGACAGCGCATAGGAAACCGGTTCGGGGACATGTACCGGTTCGAGGCGGTTCAGGAGATCGATCAGGGTGTCCGGTTGAGTCTCGGCCATCAGAGCGTCGCCCTGCCCCGTGCACCCGCGCGTGCCGTTCGGCCGAGCAGATGGCGCATCTGGTCTACGGTAGCGACGCCGGCACTCAGCGGCAGCACCGCGACCCCGGCCCTCGCCTGCAGCGCCAGCACCGCGTCGAACCGCTCGCGCACCACATCCTGCATGGCGCGCACGACGGTTCGGTCGCCGAGATCGAGTTGCACCTGGAGTCGGCCGTCGCCGACGACGATCCGGGATCCGCGCGGCAATTCCCGCGCCATCGGGTCGTGGACGATGGCGAGCACCACGTCGTTGTGGCGGGCGAGCGCCGACAGGATGCGCTCGGTTTCCCGGTCCAACCCGACAAAATCGCTGATGACGATCACAAGATGATTGTGCGCCGCCATCCGGGCGGCACTGGCAAGCGGTCCGTTGAGAGAGGCGGTATCGTCGCCACCCGCCCGGTCGGCCGCAAGGCTCCGGTTCATGGCAGCCGTCGCGCTCAGAAACGCGTTCAATGCCCGGCGGCTGCGTTCAGGGCGGAAGGACTTGCTCCGGCCATCGGCAAATACGATCCCGCCGACGCGATCGCCGACATCGCGAATCCGGAAGGCCGCAAGCGCGGCAGCCTCGGCCGCCGTCACCGATTTCATCGTGTGCACGGAACCGAAAAACATCGTCATGCGCTGGTCGACGAGGATCAGCGCCGGGCGGTCGCGTTCCTCGTTGAACACACGCACATGCGGCGTGCCGCGGCGTGCCGTCACCTTCCAATCGATCGACCGGATGTCGTCGCCAGGCAGGTAGGTGCGAATTTCCTCGAAATCGAGACCGCGCCCGCGCATGCGCGATGCATGGCGGCCGTTGAGCACGGATCGCGAGGGCTGGCGCGGCAGGAAACTGAGGTTTCGCGCCCGGCCTTCAAGCCGCCGCAAATGATCGAAGGTCACATGGATGCGTTCGTCGCCGGGTTGTTCCATCCTGTGTCCGCCGGTTCTGTGCCCCTTTTCCACCAGGCTACGGCAGGGCGACCTGCCGGACGATTTCGTCCGTGGCCGCGTCGGCCGTCACGCCTTCGCCCTGTGCTTCGTAACTCAGCATCAGCCGGTGCCGCAGCACGTCGTGCACGACGGCCCGAACGTCTTCGGGCGCGACGAAGTCGCGGGCATTCAGCCAGGCATGCGCCCGCCCGCATTTGTCGAGCGCCAGCGAGGCGCGGGGCGACCCGCCGACTTCGATCCAGCGCGCCAGATCCTCCGAATGAGCGGCCGGGGTGCGGGTCGCATAGACCAGGTCGGCCATGTAGCGTTCGATCGCATCGGACACATGGATGTCGGCGATTTCGCGACGGGCGTCGAACACGGCCTCCTGCGGAACCGGCCCGTCGTCCCGCTCTGGAGCGGCCGCGGCATCGGCCTCGTCGTGGCCATTGGCACGGCGTTCCTCGCCGCGCACGAGCCGGATCACACGCACCTCGTCCTCGACGGAGGTGTAGGTGATCTGCACATGCATCAGGAACCGGTCCATCTGCGCTTCGGGGAGCGGATAGGTGCCTTCCTGCTCCACCGGGTTTTGCGTGGCCATGACCATAAAGAGCGGCGGCAGGGCATGGGTTGTGCCGGCGACCGTTACCTGGCGCTCCTCCATCGCTTCCAGAAGTGCGGCCTGGACCTTGGCCGGCGACCGGTTGATTTCGTCGGCAAGCACGATGTTGGCAAAGATCGGCCCCGCTTCGAAACGGAATTCGCCCTTGCCGTCGGCGGTGTAATAGATCTCGGTCCCGGTGACGTCGGACGGCAACAGGTCCGGCGTGAACTGGACGCGGCTGAAATCGGCGACGAGGTTCTTGGCAAGCGCCTTGATCGCCCGGGTCTTGGCCAGGCCCGGCAAGCCCTCGACCAGAAGGTTGCCGTTCGCCAGAAGGCCGATCAGCAGACGCTCGATCACGGCCTCCTGGCCGATGATGGAGCGTTCCATGCGCGCCTTGAGGTCGAGGATCCGGGACAGGGTTTCGGTCACGGCGCCACCGTAACCGGTTGCGTGTGGTGTGGCTTCCGCCACCCGTTCTGTAAATGAGCGCCAAGCATCGCGACGCGACCCCCGTCCCCGCAACACGCCGGGTCGCCGGATTTACAGCCGACACAACGATACCCGGCGCGATGCTGCATTGTGCCACCCGACAGGCCTGCAAAACCGGCCGGATGGCAAAGAAAGCGTGTGGTTACTTCGACCCGCCGCTGGTCTGCAGCTTCTCAAGCACCTGGTCGACGGAGAAACTGGCCGCCCGTTGACGCGGCGGGAATTCCTCGAAAGTCGCGAGGAACTGAGCCACATAGGCCTGCGCCGGCACCAGGAAGAACACGCGGTCAATCAGCCAGTCGTAATAGGTGTTCGACGTGAAATAGGCGCGCTCGTAGGGATCGCGTCGGAGATTGAAGATCAACGGAACGCGCAGCGGCGTCCACGGTTCGATCCAGGCCCTCAGTGTCTCCTTCGACTTCTGCTCAAGGAAGATCGCTTTCCAGTCATTGTAGCGCAAGGCCGTCAGATCGCCTTCGTCGGAGAAGTAAAAGATCTCGTTGCGCGGGCTTTCCTCGGTTTCGCCGGTCAGCATCGGCAGTATGTTATAACCGTCGAGGTGCACCTTGTATTCGCGGCCGATCGCCTGAACCCCGCCCTGCATCAGCTGTTCCTTGATGTCGGGAACGCCGGCCGCGGCAAGGAAGGTCGGAAGCCAGTCCATGTGATGCACGATTTCATTGCTGACGGAGCCGGCCTCGATACGGCCGGGCCAACGAACCATCGCGGGCACACGCCAGCCGCCTTCCCAGTTCGTGTTCTTTTCGCCCTGGAACGGTGTCTGCGCGGCATCCGGCCATGTGTTCATATGCGGGCCGTTGTCGGTGGAATAGAATACGATCGTGTTGTCGGCGATGCCAAGCTGGTCGACCTTGTCGAGGAGTTGGCCGACATGAGTGTCGTGCTCGACCATACCATCGGCATACTCATCCTGCCCCGATATGCCGCGCAACTCGTCCTTCACATATGTCCGAAAATGCATGCGCGTGCCGTTCCACCAGACAAAAAACGGTGTGTTCTGCGCATGCGCCCGATCTATGAAGTCAATCGCCAGCGCGAGTGTTTCTTCGTCGACGGTCTCCATGCGCTTGCGCGTCAGCGGACCGGTGTCCTCGATCTCGCCATCGGCAGCGGATTTGATGACGCCGCGCGGACCGAACTGCTCCCGGAAGGCCGGATCGGTGGGATAATCCTCGTTTTCCGGCTCTTCCTCGGCATTGAGGTGATAGAGATTGCCGAAGAACTCGTCGAAGCCGTGATTGGTCGGCAGGTGTTCGTCGCGATCGCCGAGATGGTTCTTGCCGAATTGACCGGTCATGTAACCCTGGGCTTTCAGAAGACCGGCAATCGTTGGGTCTTCTACACGCATGCCTTGCTCCGCGCCCGGCAGACCGACTTTCGACAACCCGGTCCGAAACACGCTTTGGCCCATGATGAAGGACGAACGGCCCGCGGTGCAGGATTGTTCTCCGTAATAGTCAGTGAACATCATGCCTTCGGCCGCTATGCGATCGATGTTCGGCGTCCGGTATCCCACCAGGCCGAACGTGTAAGCACTGATATTCGATTGTCCGATGTCGTCGCCCCAGATGACCAGGATGTTGGGCTTTGCAGTCTGGGCCTGGGCCGCCCCGACGGTCAGGGCCGCACACAATCCGAATAGTGACAATGCCATGCGCATGGATAGGCCTCCTCCAATCACTTCAACGTTGGATTGCTGTCAGCAAAACATGACACTATTAA
>JANQQB010000289.1 GCA_028285165.1 Rhodobiaceae bacterium | reverse complement strand
AGCGCGAAAGGTCGCATCGGCACTTGAAACCGGTCGGGTTGGCAATCATGGGGTTGGTGCCTATGTTACCCCACAAAGACACCGCCGCTTGCGGCAAGGAACACTCTTCATGAACTCCAATTTTCGCAATTTTGCGTTGTGGGCCATTATCGCACTGCTTTTGATCGCGTTGTTCCAGCTGTTTCAGAATCCGAACCAGCGGTCGAATACGCGCGACATTGCGTTTTCGCAGTTTCTGGCTGAAGTCGACCAGGGGCGGGTCGGCAATGTGGTCATCCAGGACCAGCAGATCAGCGGCCAATATGCCAATGGCGGCCAGTTCCAGACTTTTGCTCC
This sequence comes from Rhodobiaceae bacterium, assembly GCA_028285165.1. Classification (GTDB taxonomy): domain Bacteria; phylum Pseudomonadota; class Alphaproteobacteria; order Rhizobiales; family JANQQB01; genus JANQQB01. The sequence goes on along the minus strand of JANQQB010000289.1, from coordinate 4,343 downwards.
GCCGAATGCCAATTACATCGACCTCCTGAACGAGCGCGGCGTCGAGATCAAGGCGAAGCCGGCGACCGAGAGCTTCTCGCTTGTCGGCGCACTGATTTCCTGGTTCCCGATGCTCCTCATCCTGGGGATCTGGCTGTTTGTCATGCGACAGATGCAGGGATCCGGCGGCAAGGCGATGGGTTTCGGCAAGTCGAAGGCCAAGCTTTTGACGGAATCGCATGGCCGCGTGACGTTTGAAGACGTGGCCGGTGTCGATGAAGCCAAGGAAGACCTCCAGGAAATCGTCGACTTCCTGCGTGACCCGCAGAAATTCCAGCGGCTCGGCGGTCGCATTCCGCGCGGCGTGCTGCTCGTCGGTCCTCCGGGCACCGGTAAGACGTTGCTTGCCCGTGCGATCGCGGGTGAAGCGAATGTGCCGTTCTTCACGATTTCGGGTTCGGACTTCGTTGAAATGTTCGTCGGTGTCGGCGCGAGCCGCGTCCGCGACATGTTCGAACAGGCCAAGAAGAACGCGCCCTGCATCATCTTCATCGACGAGATTGATGCCGTCGGTCGGCAGCGTGGCGCCGGCCTCGGCGGCGGCAATGACGAGCGCGAGCAGACGCTCAACCAATTGCTTGTCGAGATGGACGGCTTCGAGGCCAACGAAGGCATCATCCTGATCGCGGCAACCAACCGTCCGGACGTGCTCGATCCGGCGCTCCTGCGGCCCGGTCGGTTCGACCGGCAGATCGTGGTGCCGAATCCGGATGTCGTCGGCCGCGAGCAGATCCTCAAAGTGCATGTGCGCAAGACGCCGCTGGCGCCGGACGTGGAATTGCGGACGCTTGCCCGCGGCACGCCGGGTTTCTCGGGCGCGGACCTGATGAACCTGGTGAACGAGGCGGCGCTTCTGGCGGCACGGCGCGGCAAGCGCATCGTGACCATGCAGGAGTTCGAAGACGCCAAGGACAAGGTCATGATGGGCGCCGAGCGGCGGACCCTGGTGATGACCGAAGACGAGAAGAAGCTCACGGCCTATCACGAGGGCGGTCATGCGATCGTGGCGCTCAACGTGCCGGCCACCGATCCGGTGCACAAGGCGACGATTATCCCGCGCGGCCGCGCTCTCGGCATGGTGATGCAATTGCCGGAACGCGACCAATTGTCGATGAGCTTCGAACAGATGCAGTCGCGGCTGGCCGTCCTGATGGGCGGACGCGTGGCCGAGGAAATGATTTTCGGCAAGGACAAGGTCACGTCGGGCGCTGCGTCAGACATCCAACAGGCCACCAAACTGGCTCGCGCCATGGTCACGCAGTTCGGGTTTTCCGATGAACTCGGCACCGTGCTTTATGGCGACAACCAGGAAGAAGTGTTCCTCGGCCATTCGGTGGCCCGCCAGCAGAACATCTCCGAACAGACGGCGCAGAAAATCGATGCCGAGGTTCGGCGCCTGGTGGAGCACGGCCTGTCGGAGGCCAAGCGCATTCTGGTCGACAAGAGCGAGGATCTGGAAGCGCTCGCTCAAGGGTTGCTCGAATACGAGACGCTCAGCGGCGACGAGATCCGCAATCTCCTAAAGGGCGAACCGCCGGTCCGCGAGAATTTCGACGACCAGCCGCCGCCCCGCTCGTCGGCCGTGCCGTTGGCCGGTGGCTCCAAGGAGAAGCGCCAGAAGGGCGACGAGCCGGATACCGGCATGGAGCCGCAACCTCAGGGTTAGGTCCTTTACCGGCCGTTTACAGTGTTAAAAACAACAGGGCCGCGGAGGCAATCCGGGGCCCTTCCTGTTAAAAACCAACACAATTTGTGAAGAATCGGCGCGCATTCTCCAGCGCGCGGCATGATATGTTCCGCCCGATTCATCAGGTTTTCTGCGGAAACTGCGATGATGCGGCGGCGGTGCACGGCTCGGACGGGGACCTGTCGTGAGATTCAAAGGGGTAGGAAAAATGCGTCGCTTGTTTGGGACAGACGGAATCCGCGGCCACGCAAACGATTGGCCGATGACGGCGGAAACGGCCCTGAAGGTCGGCATGGCGGTTGGCACCAAGTTCCGGCGCGGCAATCACCGGCACCGGGTGGTGATCGGCAAGGATACGCGGCTTTCCGGCTACATGATCGAAACCGCTTTGGTTGCCGGGTTTACCTCCGTCGGCATGGACGTTTTCCAGATCGGGCCGATGCCGACGCCGGCGGTCGCCATGCTGACCCGCTCGCTGCGCGCCGATCTCGGAGTGATGATCTCGGCCTCGCACAATCCCTATGACGACAACGGCATCAAGATTTTCGGCCCGGACGGCTACAAGCTGTCCGATGCGGTGGAACGCGACATCGAGTCCCTCGTTGAGACCGACATGGCGCGGCACCTTGCCGGTTCGTCGGAACTCGGTCGCGCCAAGCGCATCGACGGCGTGCATGACCGGTACATCGAATTCGCAAAACGCACGCTGCCGCGCGACATCACGCTCGACGGCATCCGTGTCGTGGTCGATTGCGCCAACGGTGCGGCCTACCGGGTGGCGCCCGAGGCGCTGTGGGAACTGGGGGCGGAAGTCTTCAAGGTCGGCGTCGATCCCGACGGCTTCAACATCAACAAGGATTGCGGCTCGACCCAGCCGGATCTCCTGTCGAAGAAGGTCCGCGAACTGCGCGCCGATATCGGTATCGCGCTCGACGGTGACGCCGACCGGGTGATCATTGTCGACGAACACGGCAAGGTCGTCGACGGCGACCAGGTGATGGCGGCCGTGGCCGGCGCCCTGAATGACGATGGGCGGCTCGCTGTCCCGGGCATCGTCGCTACGGTCATGTCGAATCTCGGTCTGGAACGCTATCTGCACGATATCGGGCTGGAACTTGCGCGCACGAAGGTCGGCGACCGCTACGTTGTCGAGCATATGCGCAAGCACGGCTACAATCTCGGCGGTGAGCAATCCGGCCATATCATCCTGTCGGATTTTGCGACGACCGGTGACGGGCTGGTCGCAGCCCTGCAATTGCTGAGCGTCGTCAAACAATCCGGCAAGCCGGTCTCAGAAGTCTGCCACCTGTTCGATCCGGTGCCGCAATTGCTGCGCAATGTGCGCTTCGCCGGCGGCGCACCGCTGGAAGACGAAAAGGTGAAGGCCGCCATCGAGGCGGCCCGCACGCGGCTCGGCAATACCGGTCGCCTGGTGATCCGTCCGTCCGGCACCGAACCGGTCATCCGGGTGATGGCCGAAGGCGACGACGAAATACTCGTCGAAACCGTGGTCAGCGACGTGGTGGAAGCCGTGTCGAAGGTTGCCGCCTAACCGGTACTTCCGTCAGGCGTCACTTTGAATCGGTATTCGGATCGCAGCCATTGCGCAGGATGCCGACAAATACGCTCGCAATGGCGGCGGGGTCTTGCGCGCCACCGGTCCGGTACCACACGGGCGACCAATTGACCGCTCCCATCAGCATCAGCCGGACCAGCCGCTCGTCGATTGTATCCGGTAGACCGAGATCTGCGATGAGATCTCGGAACCGGTCTTCGTAGGCGCGGCGCCGGGCGATCAGGCGAGCGTTCAGCTCGCCGCGGTTGTCGGGAAAATCCGGCGTCATGATCGCCAGCGCATTGCCGTTTTCGAGCAAACCGGCGAGATGGGCGGCCAGCGCTGATTCCAGTCTCGTCCAGGCATCGGTCTTGCCGTCGAGAGCACGATCCACCGCCCGGTCGATTGCCGTCACCGCGCGATCGTGCAATTCGGCGAACAATTCTTCCTTGGATGCAAAGTGATAGTAGAGCGAGCCGGGCAGCATGCCGGTTGCGGCGGCGATATCGCGCATGGATGTTGCGTCGTAGCCGCTGGCGGCGAACAGTCGCGCGGCCTCGTTCAGAATGTTGGCGCGGCGATTCAACTGGCGCGACGGGGCCGGTTCTGCCGAAGCCGGCCCGTATCGGTCTTCCGGCTGTTTCGCGGAGGCTTTCGCCACGTCGATCGTGCTCCTGTTTGCTTTCGGGTCCATCGCCTGACAAATCAGGATTAGCATAACAAACGATCGTTTGGTAATCTGCGGCCACCGCCAAAGGGTCGCAGTGCCCGAGTGGATTGCCATACGCGGAGCGCGCGACAAGCCGATGGCCAGCCTTGCTTCATCCGACCTGGTCTACGATCCCCGGGACGCGGCGACCCGCGCGGATCCGTTTCCGCTTTATCGACACCTGCAGGACAAGGATCCGCTGCATTGGAGCCCGGCGCTGAAAAGCTGGGTCGTGACGCGCTATGACGACGTGCGGCGTATCGGGCTTGCCGAAGACATGTCGCCGGATCGCCTGACGCCCTTTTACGATAGGCTCGATGAGCCGCAGCGGGCCGTGCTCGCCGACGTCATGC
>JANQQB010000285.1 GCA_028285165.1 Rhodobiaceae bacterium | reverse complement strand
ATCAATGCTTATGAAATGTGACGCTGCGCCGCGCCCTCTCGATGTGGCGGTAATCGGGACGGGGATCGCAGGAATGTCGGCGGCGTGGCTGATCGCGCGAGGCCATAACGTAACCGTTTTCGAAAAAAACGACCGTATCGGCGGCCATTCCAACACGGTTGATGTGCCCACGCCGGACGGAACAGTTCCCGTCGACACCGGCTTCATTGTCTTCAATGACCGCAATTATCCCAACCTCGAAGCCCTGTTCGATCATCTCGGCGTTGCGGTGCACGATTCCGACATGTCGTTCGGTGCCTCGATCGGTGACGGCGCCCTGGAATATTGCGGCAGCGATCTCAACGGTCTTCTCGGACAGCGGCGCAACGCGCTCAACGTCCGGTATTGGCGCATGCTCACCGATATTCTGCGGTTCTATCGCGAAGCGCCCCGGCTGCTGCAGGCCGAGAACCAAAGCGATGAATCCCTCGGCAGTTACCTGACGCGCAAGCGATACAGCCAATTCTTCATCGACAACCATCTGCTTCCGATGGCAGCGGCCATCTGGTCGACACGGGCCAGCGATATGCTCGCTTATCCCGTGTCCGCATTCGTTGCGTTTTTTAACAGCCATGGCCTTTTGAGCCTGAAGAACCGTCCGCAATGGAAATCGGTGATCGGCGGCAGTCGGGCCTATGTTGAAAAACTGACCGCGCCGTACGAAAGCGCTATCCGGACGAGCGCCGGCGGGATCAGCGTCCGGCGCGACGAGGACAGTGTCATCGTGACCGACGCACACGGCCACGAGCAAAAATTCGATCACGTCGTTATCGGCGCCCATGCCGACGAGGCGCTTGCTGTGCTTCAGGACGCCGACGCGGACGAACACGCAATCCTCGGTGCGTTTTCCTACACGGCGAACGAAGCCGTGCTTCATACTGATCGGTCGCTGATGCCCCAACGTCGCCGGGTCTGGTCGAGCTGGAATTACATCAGCACCCGGGGCCAGCCGGACGAGCGCGCGCTCTGCGTCAGCTACTGGATGAACAGTCTGCAGCAATTGCAGACGAAACAGGATGTGTTCGTTACGCTCAACCCGATCCGTGATCCGGATCCGGCCTCAATCGTCGGCACGTTCGACTACCAGCATCCGATGTTCAACAGTGCCGCCCTCGACGCACAGCGGCGGCTGTGGCAGATTCAGGGCACCCGCAACACGTGGTTCTGCGGATCCTATTTCGGCTACGGCTTCCATGAGGACGCGCTGCAATCCGGACTAGCAGCCGCCGAGGCGCTGACCGGCGACCGGCGCCCGTGGCAGGTGGCCGGCGAATCCGACCGGATCGCTTCGACCCTGGCTCCCGTCGCCGCGGCAGAATGATGACACAAAGCGCGCTGTATTTCGGGACGGTGATCCACCAGCGGCACAAGCCGAAACGGCACCGTCTGCGCTACGGCGTGTTTTCGATGCTGGTCGATCTGGACGAGCTGGCGGCCCTGTCCGGCGGTTCCCGCCTGTTCGGCTACAATCGCGCGGCCCCCTTCAGCTTTCATGACAAGGATCACGGCACCGGGAAGCCGGGGTCACTCAAGGCGTGGGTTGACGACCGTCTTGAAGAGGCCGGATACGATCTTTCAGGCGGCCGCGTCCTGCTTTTGTGTTATCCGCGCGTCTTCGGCTATGTCTTCAATCCGCTCAGCATCTATTATTGCTTTGATGCCGTCGGCAATCTGGCCGTCCTGCTTTACGAAGTGTCGAACACGTTCGGGGAGCGTCATACCTACGTCATCCCGGTAAGCCCGGATGCCGGGCGTGTGGTCCGCCAGGAATGCGACAAACGCATGTATGTGTCGCCGTTCATTCCGATGGACTGCCGATACAAATTCGCCATGACCGTACCCGGCGAACGGCTTTCTGTGGTCATCGACCAGCATGATGCAACCGGCCCGCTGCTGGTTGCCAGCTTTAACGCCCATCGCAAACCCTTTACCGATTCCATGCTTGCCCTCGCTCTGCTGCGCTTCCCGCTGATGACGGTCAAGGTGATGGCGGCAATCCACTGGGAGGCGTTCCGGCTGTGGTGGAAGGGTTTGCCTCTGGTGCCGCGCAAGCCGGCGGACGAAGCGATCGCCGCTTCCGTGGTCAAACCGACCCAGCCGGCGCAGTCATGACACCGTCCGGCCCCGGCCGGTTGCGCACCGGCGGTCTCCTTGCTTATGCGGCGCCCGCTTTCGCCTTCGCGATGCCGACCCTGCCGATCTACATCTACCTGCCGGCTTTGTATGCCGACAAGCTCGGGCTCGGCCTCGCCCTGACCGGAGCCGTCATGCTGGCCGCCCGGTGTTTCGATGCGGTCACCGATCCGGTGGCTGGCCTCTTGAGCGACCGGACACGGTCCCGATACGGCGCGCGCAAGCCCTGGATCCTCGGCGGGTCGGTCGTTGCCGCAATCGGCCTGATGATGCTGGTGTTTCCGTTTACCGAGCCCGGCGCATTCTATCTCCTGACGGCCCTCGTCGTGCTCTATTCCGGATGGTCGGCCGTGATGGTGCCCTATACCGCCTGGGCCGCGGAACTCAGCGAGGATTATGACGAACGGTCCCGGATCACCGCCTGGCGCGAGGCCGCCGGCCTGGTCGGGATCCTGGCCGCCGCGCTGATCCCGGTCGCGGTCCTGGCGCAAGGCGGCGACGAGGCCGGCGGCCTGCAGGCGGTCGCACTGGTCGCGGTTGCGACCGGCGCCGTCGGACTGGTAGCGATGGCCCGGATGACGCCGAACGCCACTTCCGTGATCGCCGAACGGTCTGCAGGGTTCGACGTCAAACGCTCGGTTGCGCTCTTGCGCCAGAACAAGCCGTTCCTTCGGCTGGCCACGGGCTGGTTCGTGAACGGTCTCGCCAACGGCATTCCGGCGGCCCTGTTCCTGCTCTACCTCGAATACGCTCTTGCCGCCGACGGCACGACACGGGGCCTGTTCATTCTGGTCTATTTCCTGTGCGCCGTGGCGGCGATGCCGATCTGGACACGGCTCAGCAGCGCCTACGGCAAGCATCGGGCCTGGTGTTTTGCGATGATCCTGGCCTGCGCTGCCTTTGTCTGCGTGCCCTGGATCGGGCCGGGCGGGTTTGTCGCGTTTTTCATCGTCTGTGCGATCACCGGTGCGGCGCTCGGCGCCGACTTGTCCCTGCCGCCCGCGCTTCAGGCCGATGTCGTGGACTTCCACCGGTTGCGCAGCCCAACCCGGGACACGGGTTTGTTCTTTGCCGCCTGGAACCTGATCACCAAGATCGCTTTGGCAGTCGCCGCCGGCGCGGCGCTGGTCGGCGTCGATCTGCTTGGTTTCGATCCGAAGGCGCCGGATGACGATGGACGCCTGGCGCTTGTTATCGTCTACGCCCTTGTACCCGTGGCATTGAAACTGGGGGCGATTGCCCTGATCTGGGGCTTTCCGATCGACCGGCGGCGTCAGGCGCTGATCGCCCGGCGATTGCGCTCCGAGAGATCCGGGCAAGCGAGGGCGTCCGAGGCTCAAGAACCTGCGGAACGCGCGGTTGGTGTATAGACTGCACTGATACAACTGACTGACCGGATGAGCCCGCCGGCTAAACCGTCGAACAACAAACTGGCGGGCGGATGACGCGCATTGTTAAGACCATGCAGTGCCAGTTTAGTCTCTTAGCCCACCCTCGCCTCCGTCATCGCACGGCTTGATGTTCAGCCCGGAGACATAGTTTGCAGGTGTTCGGGGACATGGTGGACACCTGTTGGCATGGATTTTGGTTTGAGGAGA
>JANQQB010000256.1 GCA_028285165.1 Rhodobiaceae bacterium | reverse complement strand
CATTTGAGCCGACGGTTCCAGGCCGATGATGCCGCCGGCGCCTATCGGCGCACCGATGCGCTGGCGGATACGCTCCCGACGGGCCTCTACGCCCGGCGCGCCGTTTAGAAATCGGTCACGTAGCGATCAGAATCCGAGAGCGGACCCGTCCTTCCGGGGATCCGAGCCGCCGATCAGAAGACCGTTCTCCCAATCGATGACAATGCCCTGGGCGCCGCCGATCGCCGCCGGTGCCGCCGTCACGGTATGCCCCTTCGCTTGCAGGCCCTCGCTCAGCGAGTCCGGCAGCGCGGTTTCGACTTCCAATGCGCCGCTCTCCTGGTCCCAGAAGACCCGAGGCGCATCGATCGCCTCCTGAATGTCCATGCCGTAATCCACCATGTTGGTCACGACATGCGTGTGGCCAACCGGCTGATAGGCCCCGCCCATCACACCGAAACACACGCTCGGCCGCCCGTCCTTCAGGGCAAATGCCGGAATGATCGTATGCATCGGCCGCTTGCCGCCGTCGATGCAGTTCGGATGCCCCGCTTCGACCACGAAACAGGATCCGCGGTTCTGGAACATCACACCGGTCTTTTCCGTGGCAATGGCGGACCCGAAACCCTGGTAGAGCGAATTGATCAGGGAACAGGCGTTGCGGTCCCGATCGACCACGCTGACATAGACGGTATCGGAGTGCGGCAGCGGCGGCAGCGTCAGGTCCGGATTGCGGCGTTGCGGGTCGATGCGCGCGGCGACGGTTTGTGCGAACGCCTTCGACGCCAGCCCGTCGGTATCGTGAACCATGGCAGCCGGATCGGCGACCGCCGCATCGCGACAGGCATAGGCAAAGCGCCCGGCCTCCATTTCCAGGTGGAACCGGTCGACGCCGTTCGGATCGAGATCCTGAAGGCCGAAGCCTTCCAGCGCATTCAGCATGATGAGGGCCGTCAGGCCCTGACCGTTGGGCGGCAATTCCGCGATCGTAAGGCCCTTGTAATCCGACATGATCGGCGCGGCATCGAGCACGTCGAAGCCGGCGAAATCGTCGAGCGTCAACAAACCGCCTTTGTCGGCCAGCGTCGCCACCATGTCCTCGGCGACCGCACCCGTGTAGAAGGCCTGCGATCCGTCCTTTGCAATTGCGCGCAGCGTCTGTGCCAAGGCGGGACTGTGATGCCGGGATCCGGCCGGACGGGACGTGCCATCGACCAGGTAATGGCGCGCCGCGCCGGGATCGCGCGCCAGACGGTCGACCAGGCCGGACCAGTCCAGCGCGACGCGTGGTGTGACCGCAAATCCGTTTTCCGCGTAGGAGATTGCCGGTTCGAGAACCCGGTCGAGCCCCCAGGACCCGTGCCGGGCAAGCAGCGTCTCCCAGCCCTTGACCGCTCCGGGCACGGTGACGGAATGAACCGAATCCGCATCGATCTTCCGGATGCCGCGTTCCAGGTAATAGGCGCTCGTCGCGGCGGCAGCCGCAGGACCGGATGCGTTCAGACCGCTGAGCGTACCGTCGGCCGTCGCCAACAGCGCGAAACAATCCCCGCCGATCCCGGTCATGTGCGGTTCCACAACACATTGCACGGCGACCGCCGTAACCGCGGCGTCGACAGCGTTGCCGCCACGGCGCAGCACGTCCAGCGCGGCCGCGGTCGCCAGCGGGTGGGACGTTGCCGCCATGGCATCGCCGGACATTGCCGCGGACCGGCCGGGACTTTGAAAATCGCGCATGACATCTCCCTGTCGTTGCCGCAACACCCGGCAGGATCTCGTTAAGGGGGGATCGCTTTTAGGAAAGGCCGGGCGGGGAAGGGCTGTGGTATACCACGGCGCCGCTCATGGCATAGAACGAGCGGCGCGGCAAGCCGCATGCATGAGGCTCGACGCAAGGCGGCGCCCGCAGGGCGCCAGGTCGCTGTGTCAGGGGTGATCGCTGGGACCGACTGCAAAATCGCGACGGGCGCCGCGAATGGCGATCGAAAACCCTCCGACCACGTCGATCAGCGCAATGATCATCAGCGTGAAGAACACCGAATGAGCCGCTTCCCGAACGACGAGGAACTCGATCAGGTAGAGCGTAAAGACGAGCGTCGAGAGGAGGTGGTCGACGATCGACCCGGGGCCGGTGCGTGTCGCTTTCAGGATCTCGAAGAACAACAGCACCATGCCCGTGATGATCATGAGATCGCCGAGCACGAGGGTCCAGCGCGCGCCGGACACCATTTCAATTGTAAAGATTTCCTGGAACCAGATGTCACCCTGGCCGCTGGGGTCGCCGAGAAATCCGAAGACCATCAGATTGTAGACCACGAGGGGGGCGATCGTCAGCGGAATATTCAAAAGCATGTCCGCGGCCTTTCGTTTCGACTGTCATGCGGCACGTCCCACAGAAGCGGGCAGCGGCGGGAGTGTCGCGAAAAGCGGTCGCAGGTTCAAGTAGAGGAAAGTCCCAGCCGGACCGCAGACACCGATCCGGTGGCGTCAATTCGCAAACGCAAAAAGGCCGGTGAAACGTCACCGGCCGTTCAAGACATCGATTTTTGCATCGGCCGACCGCAATAGCGCGGCCGCGCGTCAGATGTCGTCTTTCGGCTCCAGCACCTGACGACCGCGATACATACCGGTTTTAAGGTCGATATGGTGCGGCCGGCGCAGCTCGCCGGAATCCTTGTCTTCGATATAGGTCGGCTTCTTGACCGCATCGGTGGACCGGCGGAAGCCACGCTTCATGCGCGTCACTTTCTTGCGGGGGACCGCCATGGGAATTCTCCATACAAAAACGCCGGAGCGGGCACATCGCGCACCCCGGCTCAACCGATCATGTGAATTGAGAGCCGCCTTATACAGATACACCGCAGGTTTGGCCAGCCCCGCGTGCCAAAAACTTCGCGCAGCCTGCACGTCTCAGGAAAGACAGTCGAGCCAGGGGTCGGCGGCCCGGATGCGTCCTTCCACGCGACGCGCCAGGCGCGCATGCCGGCGCGACGGCCGGGCCGCATTGCGGGCCTTGGGATTCGGCAAGGCCGTGGCGAGCCGCGCGGCTTCGGACCGCGACAGATCGGATGCCGGTTTGCCGAACAACGAACGCGCCGCAGCTTCAGCGCCGTAGAGCGACGGACCGAACTCTGCAATGTTGAGATAGATCTCCAGAATCCGCCGCTTGCCGAGCACGAAGTCCGCCCACAGCGCCAGGGGAATCTCAAAAACCTTACGAACATAGCTGCGGGACTGCGACAGAAACAGGTTTTTGACGGTCTGCATGGGTATGGTGCTGGCACCGCGGGCCCGCTCGCCTTCCCTCACAGCCTCGATCGACCCTTGCAGGGAGTCCCAGTCGATCCCGTTATGGCGGCAGAACTGGGCATCCTCAGACATTGTCGCGCCAGCGATCAGGTACGGCGACATGCGATCGAGCGTGATCCAGGTCTGCTGCGGTGATTTCCCGGTGAGGAATTCCCAGCCGATCGGAACCGTCAGCGGCGGGTTGATCCATTTATAGGCAACAACGGCAAGCGGCGGCAGCGCCAGAAGCACGGCACAGATCACGACAATCCGGAAGAACAGCCGACGAAGCCAGCGGGCCGCGCGCCGGACACTGTTACCGGCCGGCATCGGCTCTCCGGGTATCGCTGTCACCGCATGCATACCGGTCGTCGTCGACCCTGCCCGTCATGGTCCTCCTCCTTATGACACAAAACGGCGCCAATCTGACGAAACCGGGGCGACATACCATCCCGCGTTCGGAAAGAAAACCGATCCGATCCCGGCTGGCAGACACCATGACAATCGATCGTCGCTGCCGATAACGGCGGGTCGGTTTGGCCGTAGCCGCGCGTTTGCTTGACGGGTGTCGTCAAACAAAATAGGCCGAACCGGGTTGCGGCACGCAAGCGGGAGACATCGACCTTGGGGTTTGCAGAACGACTGGCCGAGACCGGAGCGGCCATTGAAACCACACTTGAGTCGCTTCTCGGCG
>JANQQB010000241.1 GCA_028285165.1 Rhodobiaceae bacterium | reverse complement strand
TTGTTTGCCCGATGTCCCGCATCGCGCTGCACAACGCGCCTAGCCAAAGGAAAAATCTTCCCCATCAAAGGGGTCAGGATTTCTGCTCAGAGGTACTAGCAGCTTACGTTACACCAATGGTGAAGACTTTTGACCTATCTGATGGTCTCTTGAAGCCGGAGCGCCGACATCTGCGCTCGTCCGGGAAACGCGCATTGCAAACAACGAGCGCGCCGGGGACGTCTCACCCTCTCCGGACGGTGACCGCCTTCCTCACCGCGTGCGCCGCCCCCACCTCTCGCGCGTGATGGAGTATTCGACGGCAGTCAGCCCGAAGGCCTCAACGCGCGACGCGGAGCGCGCCATGCCGACCCGCTGCATGACGCGTTGCGACGGTTCATTGTCCGGCAGTGCGAGACCGATAATGCGGTCGAGTGGCAGAAAGCCAAAGCCGTATTGAAGCGAGGCGAGCGCTCCCTCTGTGGCATATCCCGCCCCCCAAACCTGATCGTCCAACATGTAGAGCAATTCGGTTTGACCGTTCAGTTCCGGCAGCAACCGAAGCCCCATATGTCCTCTCAGAGCCTGGGTCTTCTTTTCGACAATAGCCCATGGGCCATAGCCGGGTTCATCGTTCCACAAGGCCGAGAAATGCAGCACGGTTCGTTCTGCAATCTCAAGCGCTTTTTCGGCGTTGTCGACACCCCCCGGCAGGAATCGGATGACATCCGGTTTGGCGCGAATGTCGGCATAGGGCTGAACATCGGATGCCTCGAACGGCCTCAGGATCAGCCGGTTGGTCTCAATCGAAATTGGCCGTTGCATGATACCATTGTGCCATACATGACGATCTGAATCCGCAACGCCCGAGCACCAATGCAAGGCACTTGCATGGCCGAACCGTAACAATGCGAATGGGGGCCAGTACCGACGTCCGTTGAAGAGCCGACTGGAGCAAAACCGGTCAAGCCCTGAGAATCTTCTCCATGGCTTTGCCCCTTGCCAATTCGTCGATCAACTTGTCCATGCAGCGGACTTTTCTCACCACAGGGTCTTCGATTTCTTCGACCCGAACGCCGCAAACCACGCCCTTGATGAGCGCACTGTTTGCATGAATGCAGGGCGCGTCACCGAAAAATTTCTTCATATCGCTTCCGGTCTCGATCTGCTCTTGCAATCCCTTTTCATCATACCCGGTCAGCCAGCGGATAATTTCATCCACTTCATCTCTGGTTCGGCTTTTCCGTTCCGCCTTTTGAACGTATAGCGGATAGACCTTCGAAAACTTCATGGAAGAGATATCGACTTTCGGCATGCTCACTCCTCCCCGCGTTGCGTGCTTGGCAGGATAGTGTTCAGGGTTCACCGCTGCGGCTGCATTGAGGTCGGCCGTTCTCAATGTCTCATCAGAAACGCATAGTGAGCCATCTCCGGCGTCTCGCCAACACGACACACCACACTTCTGGAATGCGTCATACCAACGGTGATCTCTTAGCGCTCCAACGCGACCGACATGCCGTGAAGCTGAAGGTGAGACGATTGAGGACGTGCTGCCGTCTCGGCCCGTTATGCGAGCGGTGCTTTGGTGCCCTTTTTACCGCTGTTTGCCTTGCGGAAGCCGTCAGCGACCGGATACTACGCCAGAATCCGGTGTGGTGAGACAGGAATGCACGAATGTCTGAAATCCAGGCGGTTCATGTCGCTATCAGCGGCCGCGTTCAGGGCGTCGGCTATCGTGCCTGGCTACGCGATAAAGCGACGGCCACCGGCGTAAAGGGTTGGGTCCGCAACCGACGAACCGGTGAAGTCGAAGCCGTCCTGATCGGCCCCGCCGACAGGGTCGACGGGCTCGTGAGCGCGTGCTGGCAAGGGCCCGATTGGGCCCGGGTGGAAACCGTCGAGACCACGTCGGCGAAAGAGACCGACCTGCCCGGTTTTACGGTGCTGGCAACCGAATAGCGCCGAAGGGATTGGCACCGTCCGCGAACAGACATCGATCGAAGGAGCGCCCGCAAACAGCCGCCCCTTCGAACCAGATGGTATCAAGGCAAAACGAGAGTGTAGACGTCTAGCCCCAGCCACCGCCGCCGGGACCACCCCCGCCGCCGCCTGAGCCGCCGCCTCCACCACCGGAACCGCCGCCTCCACCGCCGGAGCCACCGCCCCCGCCGCCGGAGCCACCGCCACCGGAGCCACCGCCCCCACCGCCGGAACCACCGCCGCCGGAGCCGCCACCGCCACCACCGGAGCCGCCGCCTCCACCACCGGAGCCGCCGCCCCCGCCGCCAGAGCCGCCGGAGCCACCTCCGGCGTCACCCCCGGCCGTTCCGCCACCGGCGAAGTTGGTAGTCGGCCCGGTCTGCGCCGTAGCGCAGCCAAGCAGAGCACCGACCAGCAGGATGCTGACGCCGAGACGTAAGTTTTTTCGATTAATCATTTGTCGTCTCCCACAATGATTGCTGTTCGGCGCACCGCAGCCGAGCGCCTTTCGCTCTGAACGTCAGAGCAGATCCAGTCGCGGCCGCCCGTCGATCCATTCCTTCCACAACAGGGCAACCAGCGTATCGGCCAGCGCACCTGAAGGCGCATCGGGCATATAGGCCGTCAGAGCGCGGCGCGATTGCGGGCCGAAGGCTCCGTCGATGGCGCCCTCGTAATGCCCGACCCGCTTGAGCACGCGTTGAATCGTCGACGCGATGTCGCGCCGCGAATACCCGTCAAGCGCCTTGCGGCCGCGATCTTTCGGATTGGACGCCTTGAATGCGGCGGCCAGCCCGAACATTTCGATTGTCTCTCCCGGGCGGTTCTGCAGGGACGGATTGTCCCGCAGCACTTCCCCGGCAAACACGGCCCCCCAACCGTCGCCGCGGCTCGCGCTCTCGCGGAAATAATCGAGACGCGGGACGAGTTTCTCAGGCGTCCGATCTGCCACCAGCATGCCGATCAGCGTGCCGGCATAGGGATGTCCTTCCGCATGCGCGGTTTGGAAAAGCGCCTCGGCCCGGTCCACATCTTTGCCGACAACAATACCGTCGCGGTAGAGGAGGCCCATATTGACCATGCCCCAGATGTCGCCCCGCGCGACGGATTCGCTGTAAAACCGATGCGCCCGTTCGGGGTCCTTTTCCACCTTGTCGCCGCGCAGATATTCCGCGCCCAATTGGTTGAGCGCGTAGGTGTGTCCGTTCTGCGCTGCATCGACCAGAAGCTTGACGCCATCCTCGAGCCGTTTTTCGACGCCGTTGCCTTCCATGTAGGCGCGGCCCAGCGAGTATTGGGCGTAAGGATCGCCCTTTTCGGACGCCTCAATGAAGAAACCGATCGCCTTGGCCGGATCCCGGTCGACGCCGGCACCGAGCTGGTGCAGACGCCCGAGCAGTTGACCGGCCCGGACATGGCCCGTTTCCTTGGCCTCGCGCAGATAGGTGACCGCCTCGTCAAACCGTCCGTCCGCATAGAGCGCGCGGGCAAGCTGGAACTTGAAACGCGGCTGGTCGGGATAGGTCAGAACGGCATGCTGACACGCGGCCATCGCCTTCTTCACCTCGATGTCGTTCGGCAGAACGCCATCGGAAACGCCTTGCACGTCGAGCGGTTCTGCAGCGAGTTCGTCGCATTCATTGACCGTGACCGCGACCTGCATGGCGATCAGCGGACCCGGCGTCGGCGTCTGGGTTTCGGCGACTTCGAACTCGATGTTGAGCGTCTGCCCGACTGCATCGGAGGCGGGGCGGACGCCGATCTTGTCGAGTTCGCCGGTCGTGAACAGAGCGCCGACGTCGACAAGCTGCGTACCGAGCGCGACCTGCGCACCCGGATCGCGTTTTGACAGCCGCAACCAGACATCCGTGCCTGCGATGTCGCCTTTGGAAAGATCGGCCACGCGGGCAAATCCCGTCCCGACCTCGGTTTCCAGCGATACGGTGCGTTTCGAAAACCGTTCGGCCGCGAGATTGTCGGCCGGTTCAGCGTCTTCAGGATCTTCGGCGCGCGTGATCAGGAGCGACGGCGAGACCGGTTCTTCGTCCGGCTGCTCGTCTTCGGCCGGCACGTATTCGATGGAAACCGTACCGCGGAACGGGGTGCCCTCTTCGTGCCGGATCTCGTAGTGAAAGACGTCGAACCCCGTCGGTTCGCTTCCCGACGGCAAGAGCGCCAGGTCGCCGATGGTCTTGATATCGAAGGTGGCGCCGTTCTCGACTTTTTCGCCTGCAAGCCACAACTCGCCCTGCTGGGGCTCCGACAGGATCGTATAGGTCAGCCCCACGGGACTGTTGGTGATCGGCTCCGGGATCGCCAGGGTGGCGGGTTGCGGTCCAAACGGCACCTTGGCGTTGAAGATGGCGCTGCCGATGATGCGGACATCGCTTTTGTTGAAATAGAACGGGTCGACCAGACTGGAGGATTCCCACGGGATCTGCTTGCCTTCGGTGATATCGATGACCGCCTTGCGCACGGTCGCCAGGACGTCCCGGATCTCAGTGTTCGAGCGCAGGATCTCGTTGGCAAAGGCGCCGGTAAACGGGCTGTTGTCGCCCGTCCCGTCATAGGCGACCCGACCGGGGGCCGTTGAATAGACGATCAGCGAGCCCCGAGAATTCGGGATGATGTCGGCGAGGCCCTTGGTCCCTTCCGAGGAAAATTTTTCATTGCCGAGCAGGAATTCCCGGGTCTGGAACGGATTGTCCCGGCAGGCATCCAGAATGATCATCTGCAGCGCCGACGAGGATTGCATGTACTTCAGGAGATTGGACACCTCGTAGGTTTCCACCTCCAGATCGTAGGCTGTCTCGAGGCTGGCATCGACCGGCAGGATGTAGTTGCGGCCGGCAATCTGGAAGGCGTGGCCGCTGTAATAGAACAGGGCCACATCGCCATCGACCAGCGTGCGCAGGAAGGTGATGATGGTCTTGCTCAGCTCTTCCTTAGAAAGGTCCTTGCCCAGGGTCACTTCGAAATTCAGCCGGCGCAGCGACGCAGCGACCGATTCCGCGTCCGGACCGGCATTCGGCAGGGACAGAAAGTGTTCATAGGATGTATTGCCGATGACAAGGGCCGTGCGGCGGCCGTCAATGTCCTGTGCCGTAGCGTGACCCACTGGCAGGATTACAATCCAGGCCAGCAGCAACGTGAAAATATTCAGGAATAATGGGTACTTGAAGTGAAATAAGCTTTCGACCAGTCGCACTTCGCAACACCAATGTAAGCCGGAAATAAAACAGTTCGCTCAATATCGGTGCGCCCATCACCGATGTCAATAACACTGCGGAAAACAAAGTACTTCATAGCGAGAAGCAGTTAGGTAACTTCCGCACTCCGGTTCGATATCGATGCTTTATCGCCAATAAGTTGTACTTGCCACCAATTTGGCCAACTCTGTTGGCATCATTTATCATCGGGCGCGTATTGAAACACCGCTTCAAACTCCGCGCGCAGGACGGAATCGACTTCCGCCATGGACACCGGGATGCCGAGGTCAACCAGGCTGGTGACCCCATGATCCCGGACGCCGCAAGGCACGATTCCGCTGAAATGCTCGAGGTCGG
This sequence comes from Rhodobiaceae bacterium, assembly GCA_028285165.1. GTDB lineage: Bacteria > Pseudomonadota > Alphaproteobacteria > Rhizobiales > JANQQB01 > JANQQB01. The sequence goes on along the minus strand of JANQQB010000241.1, from coordinate 17,952 downwards.
GGTCGACGTTGAGGCTGATGCCGTGAAACGACACCCATTTGCGCACGCGAATGCCGATTGCCGCGATCTTGTCCTCCGCATCCAGTCCGCGTTCCGGACGACGCACCCAGACACCGACCCGATCCTCGCGCCGTTCGCCGCGGATGTGGAATGCCCAAAGCACCTTGATCAGCCACTCTTCGAGTGCTGCGACAAACGCCCTGATATCCGGTTTGCGGCGCTTCAGGTCGAGCATCACATAGGCAATCCGCTGGCCGGGCCCGTGATAGGTGTACTGGCCGCCTCGCCCGGCCTTGAACACGGGAAACCGGTCCGGCTCGACCAGGTCGCGCGGATCCGCACTGGTGCCGGCGGTGTAGAGCGGCGGATGCTCCAGAAGCCAGACGCATTCCGGTGCCTCGCCGGCCGCAATCGCGGCGACACGCGCCTCCATGAAGGCCACGGCTTCCGCATAACCGACCGGCTCGTCGGAGATTCGCCATTCGAGGCCGCTGCCTGCGGACCGAAAGGCCGGATCGACGCCCAGCACCTCACGAACATTAACCATCGGGTAACCAAATCAGCGGCAATGATAGGAGCCGGACGTTAGCGCATCGGCCGGTCCTGGCCTAGGGCTTCCGAAAACGGTCCGAGCCAGCCAGTCGACCGGACCGCATCCGGGAAACCAGTATTGTTTCGTTAGGGAATCCGATCACGCCCATGGCGACATTCGAGAACATCAGCGTCGACCTCTCCATCGTGCTCGGCAAGTCCCAGATGCCGGTTCACCAATTGCTGCGCATGGGCCGCGGCGCCGTGATCGAGCTGGAGACGCTCGAAAACGAGGATGTCGAGATCCTGGCCAACGATATCCCGATTGCGCGCGGCCAGGTCATTCTCGATGGCGAACGCATCGGTGTGTCGATCACGGAAGTGCTCATGCGCCGCCCGGATTTCCGGCCAACCCGCTCCGTCGTCCAGACGTAGTCTAAGAGATTGGCCGGATCCAGGGGATCCAATTTATCATCAGTATTTTATGAATCTTTGCCTAGTACCTCGTCGGGACCGAATCGGTGCTGTACTGGCTGAGAAACGCCTCGCTTGGCGGGATCGGTGTGACGATATCGATCAGGATACCGTTCGGATCCCGGATGATGAAATGCCGTTGGCCGAAGGGTTCGTCGCGCAAGGGCTGCACGATCGTCAGGCCGGCTTCCCGCAACCGATCGAACTCCGCAGCCGCGTCCGGCACCTCGAAGTTGATGAGAAGACCAGCGGCAAGGCCCCGCCCCTCGGCCGGTATGGTTTCGTGGTCGCCACGGAGCAACGCGATATTGATATGCGGTGCGTCGGGCGATTGCAGATGCACATACCAGTCACTCTCGAAAGTCGGCCGGAGACCGAAATAGGTCCGGTAGAAGTCTGCGCTGGCGGCAACGTTGTCGGTCATCAGGACGGGATAGAATTGCGTGCATTTCATGGCTTTCCTCGCTCATCAAAAAAACATACAATCTGCATGTAGGTGATTTAAAAACATACAGGCTGTATGTATGCAAGAAAAATCCGCACGACGCAGCAACGCCGCGCGCAGCAAAGCGACACGCGGCGCCCTGATCGAAACGGCGCGCAGATTGTTCGTCGAAAAGGGATATGCCGAGACCGGGACGCCGGAAATCGTTTCAGCCGCGGCAGTGACCCGCGGTGCGCTCTACCACCATTTCGCTGACAAGGCGGCCCTCTTCCGGGCCGTGATCGAAAACGAAGCGGCCGCGGTCGCCGCTCATATCGAAAAGCGTACCGATAATCCGGGCTCCGTCGAGGACGCGTTCGTGTGCGGTGCCGATGCCTATTTCACCGCCATGGCGAAACCGGGCCGTGCCCGGCTCCTGCTCATAGAAGGCCCCGCGGCCCTCGGTCCGGCGGTCATGGCGGAAATCGACGCCGTAACCGGGGGACGGACCTTGCGGGACGGTCTTGCCTACGCGTTCGCCGGCAGCGCACAGCCACCGGTCGAGGAAGCGACGCTCGATGCCCTTGCCGATCTCCTGTCCGCAGCTTTCGACCGCGCCGCCCTGTCCATCAGCATGGGGCGGCCTCCGGCCGCTTATCATACGGCGGTACGGCACCTGGTTTCCGGCATGATCAGGACCGGGCCGCCAGCATCCAGTTGAGGATCAGCCGCCAGTCCGTCATGCGGATCGGAGTGCCGTGCGAGCCGGTATCGAACAGCGTGAAGCGCACGGGATAACCCGGGCGCCCGGCGCGAAGCTGGCGCGCAAACGCAGCCTGTTGTTTCCAGTCGAACACCGAATCCGCACTGCCATGGCCGAAATAGACCGGCAGCGGCGGCCTTCGGGAACGATAGGTGTCGGATTGCAGGAACGCGGCGTTCGAAACCGAGCCCAGCAGCAGGATCCCGCCGAGCAGTGCAGACGCCTCGCGGTCGCGGGCAAGCTGCCAGCAGATATGCCCGCCCATGGACCCGCAGGCCACGAAGATCGGTGCGCCCGGAGACCGTGCCGCCTGCTGTTTCATCAGTGCCTTGACGTCGTCGCGCCCGCGTTCGGCGAAGTCGGTGATATCGGTCGACAGATACACGCCGTCATTGCGCAGCATCAGGTTGCGAATCCGGTTGAAGTTTCCGCCGAAAGTCCAGTCGTTGGCGCCCTGTTTCCGATTTCCGCCCTTGCCATGCACATAGATGACGACCGCCGATGCACCGCCGTCCAGACGCCCGACGCCAAGCGCCTGCAGGGTGCGTCCGGAGACCTCGAACCTGACTTTCTTTTCCCGTCGCCGCGGCTTCATGCTGACATAGCGGCGATTGACGCGGGATTCGGGCACCTCATCGCGGCCATAAAGATCGCGCTCGATGTCGTAACCGACCCGCTCGAACGTCCCGTCGTCGCTCTTTTCCAGCACCTTGGGATAGCGGAACAGCTTGTCCTTGTACGGAGCGAGTTGGAAGGCAAGTGCTGGCGCCGCAACCGCCGCCGTCAATAGGAAAGCAGCGCCGGCTGCCGCCCGCACCGCCAGATATCGCCTGTCTGGGCAAAAGGCCATCTCACTCCCTTTCCTCAAGGCGTCGCCCCGTCAGGATCGCACAGACAGCATCCAGTTCAGAATGCGTCGCCAATCCGTCATCCGCACCGGCGTCCCGTGGCTGCCGGTTTCAAACAGCGTGAAGCGCAGCGGATAATCGGAGCGCCGGGCCCGCATGGCCCGGAAGAACCGGGCCTGCGCTTCAGATGAATAGATCGTGTCCTTCGAGCCGTGCCCCATATAGATCGGCACAGGCCGCCTTGCCGATCGGAAGGCGGCGGAGTCCAGAAAACCATTGTTGACGAAACCACCGAAGAACAGGAGGCCACCGAGCAACGGCCGGACCTGCGCATCCTGGACGAGCGACCAGCATATGGTGCCGCCCATTGACGTACAGGCCAGGAACACCGGCGCCCCCGGCGACAGCCGGGAATACTTTTTGACCAGCGCCCTGATCTCCGCTTTGCCCTGGGCTCGGAAATCGGTGAAATCCGGGGACAGATAGACCCCGTCATTGCGCAACATCAGGTTCTTGATGCGGTTGAAATTGCCGCCATACGACCAGTCGTTGGCTCCGACGAAACGATCGCCGCCCGCACCGTGCACATAAATGACGATCGCCCGTGCACCGCCGTCGACACGGCCGAGCCCGATATATTTGTTGGTCTGACCGTTGACCGTGTAGGTCCGGGTCTTCTGACGGCGCGTCGGTCTCTTGTTGACGTAATGCGGCTGGACCTGGATGCGCAGGACATCGTCGCGCCGCACGAGATCCCGGTCGCGGACATATTCCACCCGTTCGAAGGTGCCCCCGTCGGTCGTTTCGATCAGCCGCGGGTAGCGAAAGAGCTTGTCTTTGAACGGTTTCAGCTCGTAGGCGCCGGCCGGCAAGGCCACCGCCAAGGTAAGCCCGGTGCCCGCCAAGGCGATCAGACCGACATTGCGGAGGAACCGTCTCATCGACCGTCCTTTATCCGCCTGGAGAAGCCTAAGCACCGTCATGCCACGCTGTAATATTCCCGGTACCAGTCCACAAAACGCGCGACCCCCTCCTCAACCGACACCTTCGCTTCATAGCCTGCAAGGGCTTTCAGCGCGTCGGTCGAAGCCCAAGTCTTTTCCACGTCGCCCGGTTGCATCGGTTTGAAGTCGACAATTGCCTTCTTCCCAAGGCAGCGTTCCAGGATCCCGATGAAGTCCATCAGGTCGACCGGCGCACCGCGCCCGATGTTGAAGATCCGGTAGGGCGCGGTGTCGGGCTCTTTTTCCGGCGGCCGGTCGACAACCGCGACGATACCCGCGACGATATCGTCGATATAGGTGAAATCGCGCGCGTGGTTGCCGTTGTTGAAGACGGCGATCGGTTCGCCGGCAAGGATCGCTTTGGTGAACTTGAAGAGCGCCATATCGGGCCGCCCCCAGGGTCCGTAGACGGTAAAGAAGCGCAGGCCCGTCATCGCCATGCCGAACAGATGGGCGTAGGAATGCGCCAGCACCTCATTCGACTTCTTGGTGGCGGCATAGATGGAAAGCGGTCGATCGGTCGACTGGTCCTCGCTGAACCGGACGGCGTCGCTCGACCCGTAGACCGAACTGGTCGACGCATAGACGAGGTGCTCCACCCCGTGCCGCTTGCAGGTTTCCAGAATGGTGCAGAAGCCGACGAGGTTGGCCATCACATAGGCCTGGGGGTTTTCGATGCTGTATCGCACTCCCGCCTGGGCGGCCAGATGCACGACACGGTCCGGCTTGTGGGCTGCAAACAGCGCCTCAAGGGCATCAGCGTCGGCCACGTCGCCGCGCACAAGGCTGAAACCGTCGCGCGAATTCAGCCGCTGGGTCCGGACCTCTTTCAGAACGGGATCGTAATAGGCGTTGAAATTGTCGTAGCCGACAACGGTCTCCCCGCGGGCCAGGAGCGCTTCGCAAAGCGAATAACCGATAAACCCGGCACTGCCGGTTACAAGAACAGTCATCAAGGGGTCCCGGGTGGAGACGGTCGGTAACGCTAGGCGTGTTTATCCGATGCGCCGGTCCGGCGCACGCAGAATTTCTTCGCGACAATCGATCTCCCCCGGCCCGGATACATTGATGGTTCTTAAGCCCAGAAACTGTCGCGCACGCATACCGGCCGATCGCCCATCGGCGTTTCGGCGACAAGCTCCGTGCCGGCGTGCCAATGAGCGCGGCCGACCGTTCCGATCGCGATGTTCGCCTGGAAGTCGGGCGACCAGACGGCCGACGAGATGTGGCCGACGGCCTCACCGGAAAGACTGCTGAGCGTCCAGAAGCGCGACGACGGCTGGAGCGGGTCGCCACCGATTTCCAACGGCCGAACCTTGCGGATCGGATCCCTTTGCTCAAGGAGCGCGGCGTGACCGAGACAAGCGGTCGCAGTATCCAGGTGGCAGAAGCGCCCAAGACCGGCCTCGAACGGCGTGTGCGTTCGGGTGATGTCACTGCCGTAGGACAGGAGACCGCCTTCGATCCGTTCGATCAGGTTCGGAGATCCTGCCTGAACGTCGAGATCCGCCCCGGCTTCGAACAGCCGGTCCCAAAGCGCCTCGCCGTGTTCGCTGCCTTCCAGATAGATTTCGAAGCCGCCCTGCACGGACCATCCGGACCGGGCAATCACCATATCGCGCCCTTCGACCGGCACGCGCTTATGACGGAAAAACCGGGTTGCGACGATATCCGGACCGAACACGCGGCCGATCAGTTCATTCGCCATCGGGCCTTGCACGGCGAGCGGCGACACGTCCGGCTCGAAAATGCTGACATTGAGGCGGAAGCCGTTCGCCAGTCCCTTGTAGTAGAGCATCAGGTCGGAATCGGCGATCGACACCCAATACCGGTCCTCGGCGAGTTTCAACAGGACCGGGTCGTTCAGCATTCGGCCGGCCTCGTCGACCGCGGGCACGTAATAGCATTGATCGTCCGCCATGCGAGCGAGGTCGCGCGGCGTCGTCATCTGCACGAGGCGCAACGCATCCGGGCCGACGATTTCGATCTGGCGTTCCACAGAAACGTCCCAGACCTGGACGGCGCTTTTCAGGTGCGCATAATCCTCTTCGAGCGACCGGAATGCGCCCGGCAGGAGCATGTGGTTGTAGACGGTGTATCCCTTCGCGCCGGCAGCTTCGACGCGTCGGGAAAACGGCGTTTCGCGCAGCCGTGGCGTGCGCGCAAGAAGCGGCGCCGACATGGTGTGACCTCCCCGATTTTTTTTCGATCTAGGGCAAAAAACAAGGGTCGGGGAGAAAAGAAGCCGTCTTGCGGGAACAGAATCGCGACCGAATCGAAGCTGAACAAGTCACGTTATCGGCAGAAAAGACAGGGGCCTGCTTTGCCGGCTGAGACAAGGCCCAGGCCGAGCCAGAGGGTCTCACCGGTTTGCGGGGCCGCAGTGCCGTGACGCCACGTGAGAAGGACCGGCATTGCTGCATCCGCGACGGGCACGCCAGAGCCTTTCAGCGAACGGAGCCGACTCGGTATTATCCGTGTTGCCAGACCAAGGGAATAATCTCACTCTGGGCCTCGACACTTCCACGCGAGCCGCGGGGACGATCGAGGCGTATGGCAACCCACTCCGAGTATGAAACCGCCTTACAGCGCTACAGCAGCCTGGTGGAGGCCAGCCCCGGGATCGAGCTCAAGGGCAAGAAGATGCCGTACACCTCAATGAACGGGAACATGTTCTCGTTCCTCGCTCCGGACGGCGTGTTGTGCCTTCGCCTGTCATCGGCCGAATGTACCGAATTCATGCAGACACACGGGACGGAGCCGGTCATGCAATATGGCAGCGTGATGCGCGATTACGTTGCCGTTCCGGACACACTCCTTGCCGACGGAGACGCCTTGGGAGCGCTGTTCCGGAAGTCGGTCGCAAACGCGCAATCTCTGAAGGCAAAACCGACAAAACGTTAGGAAAATCAGGCGGCAAGCGCTTTCAACCGCATAACGGTTGACGGCACGCTACGACCGATACCCAAACGCAAGGCTGAGATACGATCAGATGACCGAAAGCATCGACACGAAAGTCCCATCGGCGAAAGTGGACTGGCACAGCGATCCGCTCGATGGCAGCCTGCCGCTCGACGCCGCCTTCCGCATCACTCAGAATGTCCGCCGTTACCTCAAGGCCGAGTGCGGCGATGATCTGGTGTTTGGACGTGCCCTGCATGCGGAGATTCGTGACAACCGTCCGGCGACACTCCAGGCGCTGGTCGACATGATCCGCACACGACGATAGGACGGAAATCCGGCCGCAGAACTAGGGTCGGATCGAGCCGGAACCGCAAGGAATGTTCAAGGCTTTCAAGGAGAGACGCCCCTGGGTTGCCGCGGTCTTTGCCGTGGTTCTCAGCCCGGCACTGGCTATGGCCTACCTGGGTCGAGGCGCCTTGGCGATTGGCTACGTGCTGGCTGAAATCGCCGCGGCTCTTTTTGCCTATGGCGTCCCGGTCGATGCGATGGCCGGCGCCGACCGCGAGACGCTCGCGCTCGTCGCCCAGACCGGTATCCGCCTTGTCGGTGCCGTGCATGGTTACATTTTGGCGGGCCGCATGGTTGAACGCGTGCCGTCGGCATGGTTCGCCAGATGGTACAGCCTGATCGGCCTGTTCATCCTCGCCCCGCTGCTCTTTGCCTTCGCGTTCCGCTCGTTCCTTTTCGAGCCCTATTCCATTCCTTCTGGCTCGATGCTGCCGACGCTGCGCGTCGGGGACCATGTCTGGGTCTCCAAATACGCCTATGGGTATTCCCGCTTTTCGCTTCCGATCGATCTGCCCGCTCCCACGGGCCGGCTGTTTGCAGGAATGCCCGAACGCGGCGACGTGGTCGTGTTTCGGCCCGCAGCGGACCGGCCCGAAGTGTATTTGAAACGCATTGTCGGACTGCCCGGCGAGACGATCCAGATGAAGGATGGCGTGCTCCACATCGATGGAGCACCGGTCGGCTATCGTCCGGCAGACGATTACCTCGACACGGCAACCGACCCGCCGGAACAGGTACCGCGGTATGTCGAAACCCTGCCGAACGGCGTGTCCTATTCGGTCCTCGATCGCGTTTCAGACGGGATCGGGGACAACACGCCGGTGCTCGAAGTACCGCCGGACAGGGTTTTTGTGATGGGCGACAACCGGGATAACGCGCTCGACAGTCGCTTCCCGAGTGTCGGCATGGTGCCGCTGGAAAATCTGCTGGGCCGGATGGAAATGATCTACTGACCGGTTCTCATGCCGCCGCGCCGACGCGGCGGCGAAGGTCCGGGGGCCACCGATTCCAAGCGACGGCTCAAGAGATCCGGCGTCTGCCATGCACCGTCCGATATGCCGAGCCCCTGGTGTTCCGCCAGGCTGGCGGACAGGATTGAATCCGGGCGAAGCCGCCGAATCCGCGCGGCCACGCCCGAAACCGAAGAGATCAGTGACCGCCGCCCGAGACTTGCCGTATCGCCCGCGCCCAATCTTCAACGTGATAGGATCGAACGATCCGGCCATCGACCACCTCATGGATATCGATCGTCATGATTTCGAAGCCGGATTTCGGCTCGACCCCGAAGAATTTCCCGGTCGGAGTTCCCGTCGCGGTCGACCGGACGACGTAGCGATTGCCGACCTGGAGAATTTCCTGCGGCGTCCATTTGAGATCGGGAATGATTGAATAAAAGAAGGTCAGGGTCTTGACCAATCCTTCCGCGCCCTCGCCGCCGCGCGGTGTCGGGATGGAGATCCAGTCGTCGGTAACGATGGAACGCACTTGGGCATCGAGATCATCCGGCGCCGGCGTGCTGAGCAATGTCGAATAAAAGGCCTCTACGAGTGACCGGTCGTCCGCCAGCGCCGATGTGGCGGAAAGCGTGAAGGCGAGCACGACGGCCACGGCGATTCTGATGAATTGGGGCATGCTTTGCTCCGTTGGAACGTGATCGAGGATGCGCTTTGCGATCGCGCGCACTTAACGGATCTATCAATCGGCCCAATTGTTCGGTAGTACAGAATTTACGACGTTTATATTCGAGCATAACGAACAATGTTGTCTCATCAGGACCTGCGGCGCCTCCGATATTTTGTTGAGGTCGTGCGGGCCGGTTCCATCCGCCGAGGCGCGGAATCGCTGCGCCTTTCGCCGGCGGTGGTCAGCGAGGCGCTTGGGCAATTGGAAGCGACTTTGGGCGTGACGCTGCTGCAGCGGACGACGCGAAAGATGCAGCTTACATCGACCGGCGAGATCGTATTCCGGCGTGCCGCCGACATGGCGAGCGCCGCTCAGGAAGCGATTGAAGCAGGCCGGCAGGCATCGCGGGAACCGTCAGGCCCGCTTCGCATCACACTGTCTGGAGAACTCTGCCTGTCCTGGTTCCCGGCAAAGCTCAGAGCATTTGAGACGGCGTTCCCGAAGGTCGGCGTTGCGGTCGTTGTGGATGACGCTCCCGTGGCTCTCGAACACAGCGCCTTCGACATTGCGGTAAGGGCTGCGTTCTCGCGCGAGGCAAAGGCGCAAGCCGATGTCATTGATCACATTCCGCTCGAATGTGTATGCGCCCCGCACTTGCAGACCGGCGAAGAGTCGCTCGAGCATGGTCTTCAGCGCATCGGCTTGATCGGACTATCGGGCACAGAGCCGATCAAGAGATCGATCTGGGCAGCGATTGCCGCCAACAAACAACCCATCTGGTCTCGCGTCGAGGCGCCATGCCGGTTCCTTGCGAGCGAACACGTTGTGCACCACAGGTTGGCGCTCGAAGGGTTTGGCGCAGCGCTTTTGATGCGCCCGACTGTCGACGACGATCTGGCGCGAAACCGCCTCGTTCCAGTAAGCGCTCGGCACGTGTTCGGTTTTGCCGCTGTTTCAGTGAAGCTGCGCGACAAACATCCGACCGCGGCCGCCCGCGCCCTTTGTCAGCACCTTCACGGCTCCGTCGGCTCAGTCCTGTCCGAGGGAACGGATCTCACAGACGACTGAGAAGATCCGGTGTCGGCCAAGCATCGGCGGGCATGCCGAGCCGCTGCTGTTCCGCCTGCACGGCGGCGCGGGTCTTGGCGCCCAGAATGCCGTCCACCTTGCCGACGTCATGGCCGCGGTTCTGCAGCCGGGTCTGCAATTGCTTCATCTGCGCATCCGACAGGCCCTGATCCGGCGATCCGGCGCTGTAACGCGGAGCCCCGGCAAGCCGGGTTGCCAGGTAGGCGGCCGTCATCGAATAGATCAGCGACTGGTTCCACTCCAGATAGATGTTGAAATTCGGATAAACCAGGAAGGCTGGTCCCTTGCGCCCCTGTGGCAGCACGAGCGATGCCTGCAGGCTGCTCTGGGGCAATTGGCCGTTGCGCGCCGAAACACCGAATTGCGCCCATTCGCCGACCGATTTCGGCCGGTTGAGGCCCGTCTCCTGCCAGGCCAGCCGGCCCGGCACGGTCACCTCCTGCAGCCACGGTTCGCCGGGCCGCCACCCGAGATCCTGGATGAAGTGTGCCGCGGTCAGGATGGCGTCGGGCGAACTCGTCTTCAGGTTCACATGATTGTCGCCGTCCCCGTCGATGCCGAACCGTACGATATCGGACGGCAGCATCTGCACCTGGCCGATCTCGCCGGCCCACGCGCCGGTGGTGCGGGCGGGGTCGAGGTCGCCTTTTTCGACCATGCGGATTGCCGCGATCAATTGCGGCCGGAAGAGCTGCGGCCGACGACAATCGTGAGCGAGCGTGAACAGTGCATTGACGGTGTTGAAGTCGCCCTGAACCGCGCCGAAATCGGTCTCAAGCGCCCAGAATGCGGTGATCACCGGCGCCGGCACGCCGTAATCCCGTTCCGCACGCGCGAACACGGAGCGCAACTTATTCATATTGCCCCCGCCGTGTTTCAGGCGATAGGAGTTCACCGATCGTTTCGAGAATTGCAGGAAGGTCTGTTTGAAGACGCCCTGCGCCCGGTCCCGGCTCAACACTTTGCGGTCGATCCGGGCATTGCCGAGCGTCTTGTCGGCGGCGCGGGCCGATAGCCCCTGCCCGACCGCCTCCGCCTTGACACCAGCCTTGAAGGCTCCGACATCGCCACCACATTGGGCCGCCAAAGCCGGCGTGGCCAACGCAACAAAACCCGTTACCAGTCCAAGGCGCAGGGCCGGGACTGTCCGTGAAGCAGAGAGCGTGGTCATCACAATCGCCATGATTGGTTTCGAATCGCCGTCGAGTTGACTGCCGTTCGCTGTTTCGGTCAAGCGAACGCGTGTCGCGCAGCGAAATCCGTTCCTTCGGTTCAGGTGGTTGTGTAAGACGCGATCAACCGGTCGAGCGCGGTCCGCGAGACCCGGTTGTACTCGGTGCTGAAGCCGAGCGACGCAACCATTTTCCAGTGCCCGTACATGATGATGACGATCAGGTAGCCGAGTTCCCGACAATGGGTTTGCGGCAGATCCGGATAGCTCAGCTGGATTTCATGGGCGAGCGTCCTTTGCAGCAGCGAATAGTGGTCGTACAGATTGCGGCGTACGCGTTCGCTGGAGGACGCAAGCGCAAACAAGGCGTCATAGACAACGTCGTCGGCCGGTTTCGGCAATCCCTTTTTGGACAGGAAATCGAAGTAAAAATCGAGAAACACGTTCAGCCGAAGATTGCCGTCGGCCGCGATGATCCCCTTCATCAGACAATCCCGATAAGCCGAAGCCAATGCGTCGCACAAGGCCACCGCCATATCCTCGCTGTCCGGAAAGTAATGGCGTACCAATTGCCGGGACATCGAGCCGTGGCAGGCGATCTTGTCGTATCCAGGCATCCGGATTCCGTCGGCTTCGACGGCCTTGTAGAGCGCGTCGACAATTTCGTTTTTGCGGATATCGGCAATGTCCGTTGCCACGGGCTCACTCCAAAACGATGCATCCCGCCCCGGCACACGTGCCGACGCTGGTGATTTGAAAAAAAATTTACCGAGCTGAAAAGTCCGGATAACAAGTTTGCAGAAAAAGCAGAAGCATACGGTCGATGTGCAACAAGTATTTGATGTTCAATTAAAGCTTTCAGACATAAAGTGCCGCAAGAAAGATCCAAATACAAGAAAAACCGACAAAGCCTGGATTGTCAAACTGAAAATCGTTGACTTCTGTTGATGTTACAGCACCGGCCGGAGGACTTTTGGCCGCGCGGATCACTCCGCTAAGCCATCCGACTCGGTAGGCAAGACAGGCAGGATCCAAGGCAGGCACGATCAAGGGTCCGGCACGCGGAAACCGGAGGAGAGTTTGCGCGACAGCGCCGCGCGATATGTGAAAATACTCGCCTCCGACGACCAGATCGGACGCCAAAAAAGCGTCGATCGACTCTTCCCGCACACTCTGACATCATGGCTGCAGATCCCTGCAGAACAGAATTGGCGCGGAATGATCTGACCGAGGGCTGTCGCCTGGGGGCTTGCATGAATGCGGCGCCGATTGCTTTCCGGCAGGCACCGCAACCATCGCCGATCCGGGTCCGACGCTCGCCCGACACCGCAGCACCGGACGCTTGACAGATCTGAGCGCCCCTCGCTAGGTTTGGGCCGGTTTTCATGGAAACCTTCGGTCCGCGAAGAGGGTTGAACCCGCCATATCACAATCGGTTTGTTCACCTTTTTTCCGCCCGTGAACGCGGACGCCGGGCGCGAGCGAAAGAAGGTGTGCCATGGCCAATGCCCTCCCGGACTCCGCCAATCTCGACTGGTTGAAAAAGACCGCCAAACAGCGCCTGCGTGCCTGGAAAGCCTCCGGACACGACGCGCACCTTGCTGAGGCCCAGCTTTCGGTCGCGCGCGACTATGGCTTCTCCTCATGGCGCGCTCTCAAAGCCACCCTTGAGGCCGAGCGAACCGGATCGACGCTGCTGGAATCCGAAAAGGATGTGGCGGCCTTCCTCCTACAGGTTGGCCAGGGGCGACTTGACGAGGTCGGCGCCCGCCTCGGGCAGACGCCAACCCTTGTCAATGCCGTCGGACCGCATCCGTTCTGGGGCGGCCGGCCGCAAGCCCTGCATGTGGCGATCGAGACGACCCGCAGGGCCATGGTCGATCTCCTCCTTGACGCCGGTGCCGATATCGACGGCGACAACACGCTCTACGAACATTGGTCGCCGATCATGCTCACCGTATCGCGCGACCTGCCGGCGATCCGTCAGGACCTGATTGCGCGCGGCGCCAGGATCGGCCTTTGCGAAGCGCTCCTGATCGGCGACGATGCGCGTGTCGAAAACCTCCTGCGGAACGGAATTTCGGCGATTCCCACCGGACGACCGTCCGGTTCGCTGCTTGCCTTGGCTCGAACGCCCTTTGCCATCGACGCGCTGCTCGACCTCGGTGTCTCGCCGGACGGCACCGATCAATGGGGATCATCCGCCATAGAAACGCTCAGCCGGCTCGGACCGAAGGGCCGACCGCTGGTGTTGCGGATGATGCAGCGCGGCATCGCCCCAGAGCCCCAGGAATTTGCGCGCCTCGGCGATCTCGACACATTGGGCATGCTCTGCGCAGCCAAGCCGGACATCGTTCATGACGAAGCCGTGTTCCTCGCGGCCGTCGATTTCGGTCATCGCGAGATCGTCGAATGGCTGCTCGCCCGGGGCGCCAACGTCAACGCTCGCAGTCCCGGCGGCGCGCGCAATACAGGCCTGCATTCGGCCGCCTGGAACGGCGACCTCGCCATGGTCCGCCTGCTGGTCGACAAAGGCGCCGACATCGCAGTTCTCGATAACGAATACGAAACAACGCCGCAGACCTGGGCAGAGGTGGCGATCGAGGTTACGGACAACCAGGATTGCGCCGAGGTCGCAGCGTATCTCAAAGGCCTTGCTGCGGTGGAGTCCTGACAAGTCGGGACAGTCGCCGAAATGGCACATGCGCCCGGTAACGGGAGCAACCGATGATCGGCCGGCGGTTACGAAAACCGTCGGTCACCGAGCCGGGCACTTCGTCAGATGAAGCGGACATCGCTTCGAAAAGACAGATATGGACGGGCAGGTACACCATGACATGGCAGATAAACGAACACGTTGACACCCGTTCCGGAAGGGTTGCAGCGGGACGGTGCGGTGACGGACCGGACCTCGTTCTGGCCCATGGTTGGCCCTGGTCGTCCTTTTCCTGGCACAGGGTGATCCCGGCGCTTTCACAAACCCATCGCGTGCACTGGTACGACATGCCCGGATACGGCCAGTCCGAGATGACCGAGGGCCAACGCACGTCGCTCGATGTTCAGGGAGAGGTCTTCGCCGACATGCTCGCCCATTGGCGTCTCGATCGCCCGCGTGTCGTCGCCCATGATTTTGGCGGCGCCACAACGCTGCGTGCGCATCTGCTGCACGGCTGCGACTTCGAGCGCTACGTGCTGATGAATGTGGTGGCGATGCGGCCCTGGGGATCCGAGTTCTTCGATCATGTCGGCCGCCATGTCGACGCCTTCACCGGCTTGCCCCCGCACATTCACCGGGCCGTTGTCGAGGCATATATCAAAGGCGCGCTCGTAACGCCGATCGAAGAGACCGACTTCCAGGCGCTTGTCGCGCCCTGGCTGAGCGAGCAAGGAAGCGCCAGTTTCTATCGCCAATTCGCCCAGGCCGACGAACGCTATACGGCGGACGTGGAACCGCACTTTGCCGAAATCCGCTGTCCGGTCACAATCCTTTGGGGCGAGGACGATCCCTGGATTCCCCTGGCGCGCGGCAAGGCGCTGCACGACCGGATCCCGCACGCGACTTTCGAGAGATTGCCGGGCATCGGCCACCTGCCGCAACTGGAAGCGCCCGAAACGGTCCTGAAACACCTCGCCGACTTTCTTTGATGAAAGGCTCACCCAAACAAACCTCCATCACTGCCAAACACCTCAACAGCAAACCAGAAGACGCCCATCGGACCCAACGGGTCCGCAAGCCCAACGGGCGCCGGGCGAAGCCCGCCCCATCGGAGGCCCGCGGCCGTGAGATAAAAAACTCTTCCTTTAACCCGCCTCGCGCAGCAAATCCGCAAGAAGCGGGTTCGGGAAACGCCGCTCCGTCGTCACGCCATAAAACGCTTCGGTCAGGTTGGGCAGGTGTTCGCTTTCGGTGAGCACACCGCTGGCAAGTTCGTCGCGGACGACGATCGGCGGCAGGACCGCCAGGCCGACGCCTTCGCGGGCCAGGAGCCGCATCATCGCCATGTCGTCGACTTCTGCCGCGATTTGTGGACGGACGCCAAGCCGGCCGACAAGTGCATCGAACCCGACCCGAACGCCGCTCTCCGGCGTCGGCAGGATGAGTGCCGTCTCGGCAAGTCGCTGCGCAAGCGGTACGCCGGGCGGGCATAAGTCCGGAACGCCAATGAGACTGACCGTCTGCTCGGCCAGACGCTGGACGACAAAAGACGTCAGCGCGTCAGCCGCCGGCGGCCGATTGGTCAGCACCAGGTCGAGGTGATGCGCCGCCAGCGCATTGAACAATTCCGCCGCACTGCCGGAGCGCAGAATGACCTCCACATCCGGCCGGCCGAGCACGGGACGCAGAAACGCCAACTGGAAATTGCGCGACAGCGTGGCGAGCGCGCCGACCCGCAGGGCCTGCCTCTGTCGCCCGCTCTGCTGCAGCGTTGCAACCAGTTCCCGGCCTGTCGCAAAGATCGCGTCGGCATGGTCCAGCGCGATCCGGCCCGCTTCGGTGAGATGCAACATCCGCCCGCGCCGCTCGAACAGGGCCAGGCCGAGCCGATCCTCAAGCGCTCGGATCTGGCTCGAGACGGCGGACTGCGAAACGTTCAGCCGGCCCGCGGCGCGCGTGAGGTTTCCCTCATGGGCGACCGTCTGGAAATAGCGCAGATGGTGATAATTCAGGTCCATGGCAACGTTCTATAAAACAGAACGTTTTCAAATAAACAATGTATTTTTCTTGGGTTTAAGGCTGGACTAGAACTCGGCGCGTTTCGGACCCCATCCCCGGAGACGACTGGTTCATGAGCTACACCCTCCTTCCTCTTCTTGCCCCAACCGTCCTTCTGGTTTCAGCGATCTTTGCGCTGGCGCAGCCCGGCCAACGCCCGCGCTTCGTACCCGGACTGGTCGAAGCGGCCGCCCTGATTGCCCTGGTTGCTGCCCTTGGCTCAGCCGTCCTACTGGTTCTGAACGGACCCGGCACCGGCAGCCTGCTGGGAGCGGCCGGCATCGGGCTTTCAACCCGGGTGGACGTCGTCAGCGTCACCATGCTGACCCTCGTTGCCTTCATCGGCTGGATCGTGCTGCGCTATTCGGCCTCCTATCTCGACGGCGACGAGCGCCAGGGCGCGTTTCTCGGCTGGATGGCAGCAACGTTGGCGGCGGTCCTCTTGCTTGTTCAGGCCGGCAATCTCGTCCACCTGGTCGTCGCCTGGATTGCCACCAGCCTCTGCCTCAACCAATTGCTCGTCTTCTACCGCGACCGGGTCCAGGCGATCCGAGCCGCGCGCAAGAAGACCGTGGTCGCCCGCCTCGGCGATGGCGCGCTGATCGGTGCTGTCCTTCTGTTATTCAGCGGATACGGCACCACGGACATTGCGGCGATTCTCGATGCTGCGCGGAACGGCGCTGCGCCCGGTACGGCGCTCTGGGCAGCGGGTCTGATCGCGCTCGCCGCGATCCTGAAATCGGCGCAGTTTCCGACCCATGGCTGGCTGACCGAAGTGATGGAAACACCGACGCCCGTCTCCGCCCTCCTGCATGCGGGCGTGATCAATGCAGGCGGATTCCTGCTGATCCGGTTTGCCGATGTCATGCTCCTGGCCCCGGGTGTGCTGGCGGTGCTGGTCATGATTGGCGGCTTTACGGCACTCCTCGGCGGCCTCGCCATGCTCACGCAACCCGCTGTCAAGACATCGCTCGCCTGGTCGACGATTGCGCAGATGGGTTTCATGATCATGCAGTGCGGTCTGGCACTGTTCCCGCTGGCGCTCCTGCATATCATCGCCCATTCGCTCTACAAGGCCCACGCGTTTCTCGCCTCCGGCACGGCGGTCGATGTGGTCGCGGCGATCCGCCGGCCGGGTCCGATCGCCATTCCCGACGGCTGGGCGGTCGCCCGTGCCTTTACGCTGACGCTGGTGATCTATGCGGCGATCGGCTTTGCCTTCGGCTTCGATACCAAATCGCCCCAGGCCATCGTGCTCGGTGCCATCCTGATCTTCGGCGTCGCCTACCTTCTGGCCCAGGGGCTTGCCGATACCGCCCCGCAGGTCCTGACCCGTCGCACGGCCGTCTATTCGATCGCTGCCTCGGTGAGTTACTTCGCCTTGCAAACCGGCGCTGAGTTCCTGACCGCCGGCACCCTGCCCGCCACACCGGCACCGGGCCCGCTGGAATGGGCGTTGCTGATACTTGCCGTCTTCAGCTTCGGCCTGGTTGCCATCGCACAGGCCATGCTGCCGCGCTGGGCCGACCATCCGACCGTCATCGGGCTGCGCGTGCATTTGTCGAACGGGCTTTATGCCAACGCCCTATTCGACCGCCTCATCGGCAATTGGTCCATCCGCCGCCCCACCTGACGCCCGAAAGGAAAATGAACCATGACCAAGGAACACAATCAGCAATCGGGCGACCACGCGAACCTGGCGGCGGCCGTCGACGCTGCGGCGCGGCAGATCCCCCCGCTCTGGCCGCTGGCCTCCCATGTCGCGGTCAATCCCTTTCTGGGTCAGACAACGGAGACGCTGGCTGAAACCGGCGCCCGTCTTGCCCGGGTCGGCGGAGTTCGGGTCACCATGCCGCGTCCGTATTACACTGATCGGATTGCGTCGGATGACATCACCGAGAGCGATCTTGCCGACGCCCTTGCGGCCTCGCCCCATGCCGACAAACCGGCCAATGCGGCGGCTCTGCGGATGGCGGCCGTGCAAGCCCGGCCTGTGCCGGAAGCCTTGCCGACCGTTGCCGATCTTGTTGCCGATGCGACCGACGTGGACTGGCCCGGC
>JANQQB010000234.1 GCA_028285165.1 Rhodobiaceae bacterium | reverse complement strand
GTGAAGAACCGTCCGCCGAAGAGATCGTCCAGCCGTTCAAGGTAGGCTTTCCCATGCAGATGTCTCAAGGCCGGATCGTCCGTCAGCGACAGGACGACACGTCGGACGAGCGCAGCGGCGCCGAAAAGGGCAGCGTCCGGCGCCAGCCCATCGAGCCGATCGAGTTCGCGCAGGGATTCCCGCTTCCAGGCCGGTCGTCGGATCAGACCGGCCCAGACCGCGATCCCGCCGGCAGCCAATCCGATGGCCATGAGGGCCAGAATCCAGAAACCGGATTCGACCGGCGGGACCGGCGGCAGGTGAATGTCGCGCAAGCGGTCCAGAAGATCCGTTTCGCTCTCCACGGTCCCTCAGGCTCCCAAGACGTTCGCGGGACCGATATCCGGACGCGCCCCGACCGGCCCGGTTTCCAGCAATGGCACGCCGGCCATTCGGAAGTCCTGTCTGATCTGTTCGTCACGTGCCGACAGTCGGCCTTGCAGATCGGCCACCGCCATCCCCCGGAGCGACACTCTTTCAAAGTGTCCGCCCGCCGATCGAAAATCGTAGGTTCCAGGCGGCAATCCGGCGGTTTCCATGGGATCGCGGACCCATACCGTGACGAGCCGGCCGCGCAGTCCGGCCTCCTTCAAATGGACCGACCAATCCTCGCCCGGCACATCCAGACCGGTTACCAGCACCACAAGCCCGGCCTCACGCCGCCCCGCCGCGACCCGCGCCAGGACCGGCGCAAGCGCTGCGGTTTCCCTGTCACCGGACGCCGCGCCGCGTGCATCGGCAAAACGTTCGGCGATCAGCGCACAGGCCTGCAGAGCTCCCGGATCGCCCGCGACCGGCCGTGTCGCGTCATGACCGTTGTCATCGAATACAAACGCGCCGCACCGATCGCCAAGGTCGGCGGCATGCCATATCAGGGCGGCGGCCATGCGACACGCGGAGACGGCGCGCAGGCAGTGCGTGCCGGTGAACATGGCAGGCCGCAGATCGACGGCGACCGTCACGCTGCGTTCGCGTTCCTGACGGTAGAGCCGCAAATGCGCCTGGCCGGTCCGGGCCGTAACGTTCCAGTCGATGTGCCGAACGTCGTCGCCTTCCACGTAAAGCCGCAGGTCGTCGAAATCGAGACCCTGACCCCGCCGCCGGGTCTGCAGGCCGCCCGGATACCCGGTCAGACCGCGCCGCGGCGGCACACGATGCGCCCGGGACTGGTGGCGGCCGGCGATCAGGTCTTCCAGGGTCACCCATGTGCCCTGCCCCGCGGCGGGGGCACGGTTCTGTGTTCGAAAGAAACGGGCACCCAGCTTCATCAGATCACCGGTGTCGCCTCGAGGATCGTCCCGACGATGGCACGCGGCGTCTCGCCGTCGGCACGGGCGCGATAGGTCAGACCGACGCGTCCGGACAGGATATCCGGTGCCAGATCCCTGATATCGGAAGGAACGACATGGTCGCGGCCATCGAGCCATGCCATTGCCTGGCCCGCAGTCGCCAAACCGATCGACGCGCGGGGGCTGGCGGGATGCTCAATGGCGGCGGCCGCCGCACCGCCCGCCCCTTCGCCGCGCGTGGCGGCAGTCAGGCGAACGATGTAGTCGCGCACCGCCGGCGACACATGCACGCACCGCACCTGGTTTTTGGCGGCGGCAAGCTGGTCGGGCCCGACAGCGGAAAGGGCCTCGGCTCCCGGCGGTTCCGCTGCCTCGCCGAGGGCGAGATCGAGCACAAGCCGTTCATCGGCGGCATCGGGCATGGGCAGTTCGACAAAAAACAGGAACCGATCGAGTTGCGCCTCCGGCAGCGGGTAGGTGCCCTCATGTTCGATCGGGTTCTGGGTTGCGGCGACGAGAAACGGATCGGCCAGACGACGTGTGGTCTTTCCGACCGTGATCTGACCTTCGCCCATCGCTTCCAACAGGGCGCTTTGCACCTTGGGCGGTGCCCGGTTGACCTCGTCTACGAGCACCACATTGGCAAAAAGCGGACCCGGCAGGAAATCGAAATCGCCGGTTTCCTGGCGAAACACGTTTGTTCCCGTCAGATCCGACGGCAACAGGTCGGGCGTCGCCTGGATGCGGGAAAACACGCCGTCGACACCTTGCGCGAACAGTTTCACCGCCCGGGTCTTTGCAAGCCCCGGTGCACCCTCGATCAGCACATGGCCTCCGACCAGCAGTGCGACCAGCAACCGATCGATCAGGGTCTCGCGCCCGATCAGCAGATCGCAGAGAGCTCGGCGCAGGTCGGAAAACGGCGCCCTATCGGCGGCGTCGACGTTTGTGCCGGGTGCGCCGAGATCCGCGTTCATCGGATGATCAGGCCGGGATAAAGGCGTTTGCTCGTCTCGGCCTTCACAAACTCATCAAGGTCGATCGGACGGTCGGTGTCCGGCGGACTGGCGAGGGAATTCAGATCGCCTTCGAGCAATTCGCCGGCAATGCTGCCGTCCGGCTGCAAGGCGAGGCGGTAGTAAAGGCCGTTCCATGCATCGATGCCGAACTCGGACGGCGCCTTGCGAATGAACAAAAGAGAATATTCCAGGTCCTGCAGGTCGCCGGCGGACACCGTCATCTTCAGGTCGTAGGGATACGGCAGGTGACAGAACCACTCGGTCGAACCCTCGATGCAGCGGAATGGCCGCATGGACAGGAAGTGGTCGTTGAACAGGGGCGTTTCCAAGGTCACAGCGAACCCGCGGGTATCGCCGCTGCCGGAAAACACAATCGAGCCGATCGGCGTCTCCTGTCCCTCACGATCGACAAGAAAAACCGTGCCGCGGTCCGGAAACGCGTCAACCGGCGTGCCCGGCAAACCGATCGCGATCAGAAGGAGTGTCGCCCAGAAGGTCTTCATTGTGCCCGCCCCTTAAAAAAATTCACCGGCTCGGCCGGCACCAAGTCCCGCCCGCTTTCGCGCCAGCCATCGGTTCCCTCCGGAAACCAATGCACATTCGCATATCCCCACAGGATCGCACGCCGCGCCGCATTCCACGCCTGCCAGCAATCGGAGATGCAGAAGAATACCAGCAGCGCCGATGGATCGCGGTCCGTTACCCGTTCCAGATTGTGACGGAAATAGTCCTCAAGATCGTCCTCGAGATAGCCGCGCCCGACCTCGGGCAACCAGACGGACCCGGGAATCGTCGCATGCGCTTCGCTGACACGCCATGTGCCGTCCAACGGATCGGCGCCGGCACCCTTCGGCGGATAGACATCGATGAGGATCGGACTGTCCGCGGCGATCAGCGCGGCAAGACGCTCGGCTCCCACCAGAGTGCCGCCCGGAATCCGATCCGGGACCGGCGCCCGATACCGCCCCATGCGAAACCCGGTTTCAGGGTCGACGCCCGCCGGAAGCGCATCCGTCTCGGCCGCCTGCAGCGTATACCCAACCGGTGCCGGCGCCATAGCCAGCACAGCGGCCAGGATGAGAAGCAGACCCGCCTTCATCGCCGTCCTCCCGATACCTTTGTATTGGTCTAATTATAAAAACGGCCCTTGCCGCCGGGCACCTGTACCATAGTACAATTCTGCCTCGGGCGGCCGGGTGTACCATGGCAAAAAACACAAGGTCGCCCGACAAAATTCGGCACCGAAAACAAAACAGAGTGCCCGCGGAACCCCAATGCGGACTGGGACGCAGGCACCGGGAGGAATTCGGAATGCGATCAATCACGATGCGGTTGGCCGGCTGTGTGCTGGCTCTCTTTGGTACTGTCGGCGCCGCCAGCGCCGGCGAGTCCATTCGGCTTGGCGTGCTGAAATTCGGTACGGTCAATTGGGAACTCGCCGCCCTCAAACATCACGGCTTTGACACACAGCACGGCTTTGAACTCGACATTGTGCCGCTTGCCGGCAAGGACGCCTCGGCCATTGCGTTCCTCGCCGGTGACGTGGATGCGATCGTCACAGACTGGCTCTGGGTCTCGCGCATGCGCACCGAGGGCCGGGACTACGTCTTCGTGCCCTATTCCTCATCGGTCGGCGCGATGATGGTGCCGCCGGATTCCGACGTCAAAACCCTGGCCGATCTGAAAGGCAAGACCATCGGCGTCGCCGGCGGTCCGCTCGACAAGAGCTGGCTGCTCCTGCAAGGCTTTGCGCAGCAATCCGCAGGCCTCGATCTGAAGGCGGACAACACGATCGTCTTCGGGCGTCCGCCACTGCTTGCCGAAAAGGCCCGGCAGGGAGAACTCGATGTCGTCCTGAACTTCTGGCATTACGCGGCACGCCTTGAGGCCATCGGCTTCCGCCGGCTTGCGAGCGCAGAGGACGCCACCCGTCAACTGGGCGCGACCGGTCCCATCTCGTCGATCGGCTACGTGTTCTCGGAAGCCTGGGCTTCGGAAAACCCCGAACTGGCACTCGGTTTCGTCAAGGCCTCGCGCGCGACAAAGGCGCTGCTCAAGGCGTCCGATGAGGAATGGGACCGCCTTCAGGATGAAGGCGTGATCCGCGATGACGACGCGGCGCTCGCCACCTTGCGTGCCCGGTTCCGGGAAGGCATCCCCGCCCGGGCGGTCAGCGACGAAGAGGCCGATGCCGCGAAAGTCTACGAGGTGCTCGCGACGCTTGGCGGCGAAAAGCTGGTTGGGTCAGCCCAGACAATGTCGCCGGGAACCTACTGGCAACGCCTGAAGCATGATTTCTAAGTCGAACTCCCGTCCCCCGACTGTCCCGGCGATTACGGTTCTTGCCTCGATCGCCGGGCTTTTTTTTGCCTGGTGGGCAGGCGCCTTGTTTGCCGATCCGCGTGTGTTTCCCGGCCCCGGCGCCGTCCTGGCGGTGCTGGCAAGGGAGGCGGCCTCGGGTGAGCTGCCCTATCATCTGGGCATCACGCTTCTAAGGGTTGCAGCGGCCTTCACCCTTGCAATCCTGATCGGGTCGGCCATCGGCATCTTTCTCGGTCTCAACAAGGGCGCCAACCGGTTCTTCGACCCATGGGTCGTGCTGTTCCTCAACATCCCGGCTCTCGTCGTCATCGTTCTCGCCTATATCTGGATCGGCCTGAACGAGGCGGCCGCGATCGGCGCCGTCGCGGTCAACAAGATTCCGAACGTCATTGTCACGTTGCGCGAAGGCGCGCGTTCGATCGATCGATCATTGATGGAAGTGGCCAGGGTCTACCATCTGAGCCGCTCGCAGGTCCTGTTCGACATCGTGCTGCCGCATCTGCAGCCATTCATCGCGGCGGCCAGCCGATCCGGTATTTCGCTGATCTGGAAGATCGTGCTGGTGGTGGAACTGCTTGGGCGGTCAAACGGCGTCGGCTTCCAGATCCATCTTTACTTTCAGTTGTTCGACGTAGCCGCGATCCTGGCCTATACACTGGGTTTCGTCGCGGTCATGCTGGCTGTCGAACTTCTTATCCTCCAGCCCCTGGAAAATCGCGCCACACGCTGGCGCCCCGCCCATGCTTGACGTTGCCCTCGGCGATATGACCTACCGTTCCGCGGATGGCGGCGCGCATCAGGTGCTTGCCTCGGTTCGGTTTCAGGTCAGCGACGCCGAATTCGTCTGCCTGACGGGACCGTCCGGATGCGGCAAGACGACGATCCTGCGCATCATACTGGGTCTGGAGACCGACTTCGCCGGATCCGTCTCAATCGACGGTCAGGACGGCCGGATCGGTGTGGTTTTTCAGGAACCCCGCCTGCTGCCCTGGCGCAGCGTCGAGCAAAACGTGCGCATGGTGTTGCCGGAAGCCGAACGGAACCGGGATCTTGGCCCGCTGTTTCGCGCGCTCGGTCTGGAAAACCATTGTGCCTTCTTCCCGAGCGAATTGTCGCTCGGTTTGGCGCGGCGTGTCGCCATCGCCCGGGCGTTTGCCGTCGAGCCTTCGCTGCTCCTGCTTGACGAACCGTTCGTCTCGCTCGATCAGCCGACGGCGGAACGCCTGCGGGCGCTGCTCGTCAGCGTCTGGTCGCAGCGTCCGACCGCGGCGCTGATGGTCACCCATAATCTGAACGAGGCGCTGGAGCTTGCCGACCGCATTATCGTGCTGTCGGAACGCCCGACCGTTCTTCGAGGGGACTTTCCCGTCCCGCTCGACCGCAAAGACCGCGACGCCGCGGCGCTCGCCGATCTGAAAGGACAATTCGAGGCGACCTTTCCCGCGTAAAAAAAACCGGCTCCGTTTGACGGAGCCGGTTCGGTAGGCCTTCGTGCAGACCGCCGGATCTGCGCGATCGTCAGTCCGTAACCGTGATCTTCAGGGGCTCGGTCCCCGGCGCGCGCAATTCGAACATGCCGGGCTTGATCGGAATGAAGCTGATCTCCGCCTCGCCCTCGTCGTCGAACTCGATCGAATCCACGCCGAGCGGCCGGATCTCGATGTCGTTGATGACGATTTCGTCGATCCACAGATTGCGGAAGAAAGCCGCGCCGCTGATCGCCATTTCCGCCGATCCGTCGGCCTGGATAATGATCTCGTAATAGGTGCCGGCCTTCAGTTCGAGGGGCGCCTCGGCCATCGGCGAACCGGATGACAGCGTGATCGGCGGCAATTCGACGGCCTTGCCGACGAGCCCCGACTGCGCCAGCGCGCCGGTCGCAATCGTGGCTGTGAGCACCAACGCGGCACAGGCGGTCGCAAGGGTTTTCATGTCATTCCTCCCAAGTCGATGATGGGCCCGCGTCCATGCGGGCGGTTGCAGTAATCGGTCCGGGCCGGATCAGCCCGGAATGTGTTCCTTGGGCAGAATGGCCGCCCCCCAGGGAAAGCGGCCGACCTTGATGGTCTTGATCGCCTTCAGTTCGTTCACGTCGATAACGGTCACATCGCCGGACACGCCGTTGGTCGTATAGAGACGGTCCTGTTCCGGCGTCAGCGCCATGTGCCAGACCCTGCGGCCAACCAGAATGTACTTGACCACTTCCATGGTCTCCCGGTCGACGACCGCAACATGGTTGGACGGACCGAGCGCGATAAAGGCGAGCTTGCCGTCGCGGGTCAGTTCCATGCCGACCGGCTGAACACGGTCGCTCGAAATGCCGTCGATCGCGAAGTTGAGCGTCTGCTTTATCTGCTTGGTCTCGACGTCGATCACCGAAACCGTTCCGCCGATTTCCGACGACACCCACAATTCCTTGTCATCGAGGGTGAATTCGGCGTCGCGCGGCCGCTGGTCGACGAGGGTGTTGTCCACCAGAACCTGCTCGCCGGTGTCGATCCAGTGCGCCATGTTCGTGGTTTCGGACGTCACGATCGCCCATTTGCCGTCATGGCTGACCGCCATGCCTTCCGGTTCCACGCCAACATCGATCTGAGCGACGACGGTGCGGGATTCCACATCGACCACGGTGGCGATCGCATCGTCCTCATTGGCGATGTAAAGATGTTTGTTGTCCGGATGCAGCGCGAACTGTTCCGGATCCTCGCCGGACGGCAATTCGTGCAGGATGCGATCCGTGGCGAGATCGAGCACCTGGACCGTGTCGGAATCCGAGGCGCAGACATACAGGTACTTGAAATCCCGCGACAGGGTGATGCCGCGCGGGCGCTCACCGACATCGATGGTCTTAATGACTTCCTGGGTTTCGGTGTCGATCACCGAAATCGTGTCGTCCTTTTCGTTGGAGACATAGACCCAGTGGGCCTGGGCCGCGGATGCGAGCCACAATGCAAGCAGCGGCGATGCCAGGATGCTCAGTTTTCTCACTCGGTTGTCCTCCCCATTGCTTTGCATTGGCTTTCCGGCTCGTCGATGCCGAGCGTGTCGAGTTCGGTTACTTGATGAAGGAACCCCTCCACCGGCGCCAGGCTGACCACGGCGCGCGGATGAACCAGCGGAATCGGCTGTCGCAATTGGCCGTTCCAGGCCCGGAAATTCATCTTGGCGCCCTTGAAGGCCGCGAGCGAAAAGGCATCCGACAGCACATAGTCCCGAACGTCCTCAACGGCCGCGCTCTTGGTACGCGTCACCGCTTCGCCGACGGAGCGGACCGCCGCCCAGGCGGCATAGTCGCGCGACGTCATCGACCGCTCCGCCTGTTCCACAAATCGCGACTGCAATTGCGCGGCGCCCCATTGTTCGACGACCGACGACCAGGCGACAGCCTCAATGCCGGTGGATCCGGCGACTGGGCGCGGCAGCCAGGTGTTGTACAGGACGTAATGACCGAAATCGTGGTCCTCGTCGGCCACCAGCACCACATCGTAATCGTCACCCTGGGTGAACACCGGAACTTCCTGGGCAGCGTTGCGGCGCATGTCCGCATCTTCCGTCCAGGTCTTGTCGTGGTCGATCGACAGCCGGAACTTGTTCGCCGATGCCCTCAGCGCCTCGGCGAATTTGGCATCGCCCGGGCGATTGCCTTCGATCAGAAAAAGCGACGTCCAGCGACGCTTGGTGAAGAACTGCATCAAGGCGTCGGCGAGCATGGCACGCGACGGCAGCGTATGCAGCACGTTGGCGCGGCACTCGGCATCCCGCAACGCGTTTTCGGCGCTGCCAGCATTGAAGATCAGGTCGTCGGCGGGTTCCGGCATATCGGCAATCAGATTGACCGCGCCGTCGGGCACGTTCAGGACAACCAGCCTGGCGCCGCCGTCCAACGCCGCACGCGCGGCCTCGGCCACATCACCATCAGTTTCGACGATGATTTCCTGCACATGATAATTCTGCTTAAGGAATTTCCCGGTCGTGTTGTTGTCGGCAATGCCCAGGCGCGCGCCTTGCCGGCCGTCGTCTTCCGGCCAGCCGACCAGGTTCGACAGGACCGGTGGGCGCAAGGGCTGCTGTTCGATGTAGACGATCTCGACGGACAGTTCCGACGAAAAGGCCGCTTGACCTGGCAGCGCGGCCAATAACACCAAGCCTGCGAGCCCGGCGAAACCGGTTCTCCACACGTTTTGCGTCATTTATTCCTCCCGTTGAACACAGGCTATCAACGAACGGCTTTGGCACAACAGGACTAAAGTACACCGCCCGCGCCCCGGTTTGTGCACCAAAGGCCAATTTCTGGGCGGGAGGGAGATTGTTAAATGTTGTGACCAATGATGAAGCGCTCTGGGAGGAACCGACTATGCGCCTGAACCATGCCCTCCTGGCCGGATTCGCGGCCCTTGCGTCCGGAATTTTTGTTGCCGGTGGCGTCTTCGCACATGGCGACGTCCAACCCCAGGCCGTCGACACGACGGGTCTTGATCCCGTCGGCGAGGACTGGGCGGAAGAGAACCCCTATCGCCTGAACGGCGGTGATCAATACGAACTCGCTGTCGAAATCGGGGCGTCGGGCTACAATCAGAATTGTGCCCGCTGTCACGGACTGGAGGCGATCTCCGGCGGTATCGCACCGGACCTGCGTTACCTTGAAGAAGGCATGTTCGGCGACGAATGGTATATGGAGCGAGTCCGAAAGGGCTACAGCCAGAACGGTGCCTACAAGATGCCGCCGTTCGAGGGGATCATCAGCCAGGAAGCCATGTGGGCCATCCGTTCATATGTGGAGACGCGTCCTGAAGACGATTGATCGGCGATCCGCCGTTGCGACGGTTACCGCCGTCGCCAGTCTTTTCTGCACGCTTTTTTGGCCGGCCCTGGCGCCGGAGGCTGACGCGCGTCCGCAAGAGGAGGTCGAGCGCAGCGGCTATATGACGATCTTCGTCTACAAGAACTTCCAGCCCTATTCCTGGGAGGAGGACGGCGAAGTGGTCGGCATCGATGCCGACATTGCCCGCGCAATTGCCGACGGCCTCGGGGTCGAATTGCGGCTTCTGGTCCGTGAGGCAGACGAAAACGTCGACGACGATCTGCGCGTGAACATCTGGAAGGGCGACCTCATCCACCGGCAGGCGGCCGACGTGATGCTGCACGTTCCCTACGACCGGGAACTGGAGATCCGGGCGGAAAGCCTTGCCGTGCTGTTCAATCCCTATTTCGGCGAAGAGATCGCCCTGGCTTACGACGGCGACGTGATTCCGACGGTGGAGACGTTCGCCCGCTTCGTTTCGAAGCCGATCGCGGTGGAACTGGATACCGTCAGCGACTTTTTCCTGTCCGGTGCGTTTCGCGGTCAATTGCATCAATCGATCCGGCGCGGCCGTACCTTCATGGATGCGGTACGCCTGTTCGAAGAGGGCACCGTACCGGCCCTGATGGCCACGAAGGCGCAATTGCAATGGGTGGCGTTTCGCAATCCCGATCGCAATATCCGGATCGCCAAGCCGCCCATGCCCGGTATCGTTCGCGACCGCTGGCCGATCGGCATGGCCGTCAAGGAAGACAGCCGCGACCTCGGCTATGCGGTCGGCGACGTCATCACATCTTTGAAAGAAAACGGAAAATTGCAGGCGATTTTCGCCCGTTACGGTGTAGACTATCAGGAACCGCCGCTGGACTAGAATGCCGGCGCGATTTGGGAGGATCACATGAAACGCATCCTGGCCGCCTCGATCCTGTCGGCAAGCCTTGCCGTGCCGGCCTTTGCCGGCGAGATCCCGGAAGACCCGCTGAATTCGGTGATGTGGGAGGACATGGCGGAGCGCTTCTTCTCAGACGGCGACATTGTCTTCGATCCGCGGGTCCGGGTGCACACACCCGATTCGGCGGAAAACCAGATGCTGGTTCCGGTCACGGTGGACGCGCGCGGCCTGTGGGGCGTGCGGGAGATCGTTGTTGTCGCCGACCTCAATCCGCTGCCGCACGTGCTGACCTATCATCCCGACCAGGCCGAACCGTTCATCGGGTTCCGGCTGAAGGTGGAACAGGCCACCGCAATCCGGGTCGGGGTCAAGACCGTCGACGGCAAATGGTATATGGGCGGCAAGGTTATCGACGCGGCCGGCGGCGGCTGCACGGCTCCGGCCTCGGTGCATGCGACAGCCAACTGGATGGCGACGCTCGGCAAGACACGCGCCCTGGTGCGGCGCATCAACGACGAGACATTGCGCGTCAAGGTCCGCATGAAACATCCGATGGATACCGGGCTCGCCGACGGCATCCCGGTCTTCCATATGAACCGGATCGGCGTGGCCAGCGGCGGCGACAGCGTGGCACGGATCGCGCTTTATGAACCGGTCAGCGAAGATCCGACCGTGACGATCATGCCGAAAGTCGCCAAACAGGCATCCGTCCTCGACTTCTCTGCAAGCGATACGGAAGGCAACACCTATTCCTATCACCTTCCGGTGCCCGCCGAACCGGCGCTCTGAACCCTCGGAGCGAGACCGGAGACGGGAATGCGGACAGAACGGCGGCATACGCGCCGAGATTTCCTCGGTATTGCTGCAAGCGGCTGGGCCTGCGCGGTGTGCGGCGGCGCCAACGCGCAGACATTGCGCTACGACCTCAAGGCAGTCGAGATTGCCCCGCAAAGCTATGCCGTGTTCGGCGCGCAGGAATACTTTACGTTCCAAAATGGCGGCAACATCGTCAATACCGCGTTCTTTGCCGTGCCGGACGGCGTTGTGGTCGTCGATACCGGACCGTCGCGACGCTATGGTGAGGCATTCCAAGAGCTGATCGCGTCGACCCTGCCCGGGCGGAAAGTCGTGCGCATATTCAACACGCATCACCATCCGGACCATTTTTTCGGCAATCAGGTTTTCGACCGCGGCCTGATCGCGGCCCCGCAAACCATCATCGACAATATCGAGGCGGACAGCGTGGCCTTTGCCGACAATCTGTATCGCCTCCTGGGCGACTGGATGCGCGGGACCGAACCGGTTGCACCGAGCCTCGCGGTCGACACGGATCAGGAAGATGTCGGGGGGCGCTCGCTCAGCTATTTGCGCCTGGCAGGCCATACGAGTGCCGACTTTGCCTTGCGCGACGATGCGACGGGCGTGCTTTACGCGGGAGATCTCGCCTTTCTGGACCGTGCACCGACAACGCCCCATGCCGATCTCGATGTGTGGCGCGCCTCTCTGCGCACCTTGCTCGCCACGGATCGGGGCGTGCTCCTGCCCGGCCACGGCCCGGCGGATGAAAAGAACGATGCCATAGTGCAGACCCTCGACTACCTGGACTGGCTCGACGAGACGTTGCGCGATGCCGTGCAGAAGGGCCTGACCATGACCGAAGCGATGGTCACTCCGATTCCCGATCGGTTTGCGACACTGGGCGTCGTGCGGTCAGAATTCGAACGCTCGGTCGTGCACCTCTTCGAGCGGTTCGAAGACGAACTCTACGAATCCGTGCCCGTCGCAGAATAGTCGGGACGCCAACGCTTCCGGCGTTGCGGTGCCGTTTGTGTACTATTTGCCAATAATCAAGCCGGCACCCCGGGACTACACTTCAGGTTGGAAGGTGTCTGAAGACGCGTTTCTGCCAGCGGCGCCGCGGGACGGCGCTCTCTATCGGGAGGATTATCATGAGATTGAACGCACTGCTTCTTGCAGGGGTGAGTGCCTTTATCCTGTCACACGCACCCGTTTCCGCCGAATCGGAAGTTCAGGTCGACGATATTGTCAACGATCAGGCAACCGGTGCGGACGTGGTGTCATACGGGCTCGGCCCGCGCGGACAACGCTTCAGCCCGCTCGACACACTGAACAAAAACAACATTGCCGGCCTGACGCCGGCATGGTCGTTTTCCTTCGGCGGCGAAAAGCAGCGTGGGCAGGAAAGCCAGCCGCTGATCAAGGACGGCGTCATCTACGTGACCGGCTCCTACAGCCGCATGTGGGCGATCGACGCCAAGACCGGCGATGAACTCTGGCAATACGATGCCCGTCTTCCCGAGGGTATCCTGCCCTGTTGCGACGTGATCAATCGGGGCGCAGCGATCCTGGGCGACAAGGTTTTCTTCGTGACGCTCGACGCCAAGGTCGTCGCGCTCGACCGCAAGACCGGCAAGCCGGTGTGGCGCAAGAAGATCGGCGACTACGAAGCCGGTTATTCGGCAACGGCCGCGCCGCTGATCGTGCCGACGGAAGCCCACGGTCCGCTTTTGCTGACCGGGAATTCCGGCGGTGAATTCGGTATTGTCGGCGCCGTCCAGGCCCGCAATCCGGAAAACGGCGAACTCGTCTGGTCGCGCCCGGTGATTGAAGGCCATATGGGCATGCTGAACGGTCAGGAAAGCACCATGACCGGCACGGTCAACGAAAGCTGGCCGGGCGACATGTGGAAGAATGGCGGCGGGGCCACCTGGCTCGGCGGCACCTACGATCCGGAAACAAAGCTGGCCTATTTCGGCACCGGAAACCCGGCACCGTGGAACTCGCACCTGCGTCCCGGTGACAACAAGTGGACCTCGGCGCGGATCGCGATTAATCCCGAAGACGGCGAGATCACCTGGGGCTTCCAGACCACGCCGCATGACGGCTGGGATTATGACGGCGTGAACGAGTTCGTACCGTTCGACATGGAGAAGGACGGCCAGACGATCAAGGCCGGCGCCACCGCCGACCGGAACGGCTTCTTCTACGTGCTCGACCGGACCAACGGCGACTTCATCTCGGCCGCACCTTTCGTCCAGAACATCACCTGGGCCAAGGGCATTGACGAAAACGGCCGGCCGATCTTCGATCCGGAAAACCGTCCCGGTGATCCGGCTGAAAGCGCCGATGGCAAGAAGGGCAAATCGATCTTTGCCGTACCGTCCTTCCTCGGCGGCAAGAACTGGATGCCGATCGCCTATTCGCAATCGACCAAGCTGTTCTACATCCCGTCGAACGAATGGGGCATGGACATCTGGAACGAGCCGATCACCTACAAGAAAGGCGCGGCCTATCTCGGCGCCGGCTTTACGATTAAACCGATCTTCGACGACTATATCGGCTCCCTGAAGGCGATCGATCCGGCCACCGGTGAAGTCAAGTGGGAATACAAGAACAAGGCACCCCTGTGGGGCGGCGTTCTGACCACCGCCGGCGGTCTGGTCTTCACCGGCACGCCGGAAGGACACCTCAAGGCGTTCGACGACGAGACCGGCGAGGAATTGTGGAACTTCCAGACCGGATCCGGCATCGTCGGTTCGCCCGTGACCTGGATGCAGGACGGCGAACAATGGGTCGGCATCACGGTCGGCTGGGGCGGTGCGGTTCCGCTCTGGGGCGGCGAAGTCGCCAAGGCGGTCAAGAACATCAACCAGGGCGGTTCGTTCTGGGCGTTCAAACTGCCCCGGCAACTGGCCTCCAGCAACTGACGAACGCGAGTGCAGGCCGGCGTCGTTTCGCCGGCCTGTTCTCCAAAGGTGACAATCTGCCGCCGGTTTCAACCGAATTGCCCGTTCACCCACGCACACGGTGCCGTTATGTTCGCATCTGACGACATGACCCGGTTTCTGATCATCGACGACCACCCGCTTTTCCGCGAGGCTCTGCACAGCGCGGTCGAGCTTGCCTATCCCGAAGCGGAGACGGTCGATGCCGCATCGCTCGACGATGCTTCCGGTCTGCTGGAAAGCGATCAGAATTTCGATCTTGCCCTGCTTGATCTGAACATTCCCGGGGTACGCGGGTTTGAGGGCCTGTTGCACATGCGCGCGAACTTTCCGCGCATTCCGGTCGTGGTTGTGTCCGGCCATGACGACAGTCGGATCGTGCGCGAGGTGATGTCCTGCGGCGCCGCCGGCTTCATTCCGAAATCGGTCAAGAAATCAGATCTTGCCAATGCCATCCGCACCGTCATGGACGGGCGGATCTTTCTGCCGGCCAAATACGAAAACGCCGAACAGGACGCCGATGGCGAAGCGCGGCAGAGCCTGATGCAAAAGCTGGCCACGCTGACGCCGCAGCAATTGCGCGTGCTGAACATGCTGCGCGATGGCCTCCTGAACAAGCAGATCGCCTACGAATTGCAGGTCGGTGAAACCACCGTGAAAGCCCATGTGTCGGAGATCCTGCGCAAGCTGAACGTGGTCAGCCGAACCCAGGCTGTCATCGAAGTCTCCAAACTCTACGGCGAAGATCTGCTGCGCGAAGACCGGCAATTCGAGACCGCCGCCCATCACTGACCCGGTTTCAGATTTCAGGTAAGACCGTTCCGGCGATCTTGCGGCGCCGCTCCGTCACGCATGCGCGTGCAGCAGCAGATGGCTCATCAATGCCCGCAATTGCGCCGGCTTCAACGGCTTGCGCATGACATCCACATGCGCCCGTTCGGCCAGGGTCTGCACGATCTGAGAAGGATCGGCCGTCACGATGATCGCGGGCACCGGTTTGCCGAGCATGCCGCGGATATTGTCGATGGTCACGGTGCCGAGATCGCCGTGATCGAGATGCTGATCGGCAATGACAATGTCCGGGATCCAGGCCGTACCGTTCAGCGCGGACAAGGCCGCTGCCGTCGTCGCGGCGGTCCGTACGTCGCACCGCCAGCTGTCCAGCAGCGTGGCCATGGCGTCCTGCACCGCCGGATCGTTTTCAATGAGCAGAACCTTTGCATCGGTCAGGCCGCCATCGGCATCCGCCTGAATGGTCAACGCCGACCGTCGCCGGTCGAAGGTCGGATTGGTGACCCGCGGCAGGGACAGACGGAACCGGGTCCCGCGGTCCTCGCGCGACGAAAACGACAGATCGTGATTGAGCGCGGATGCCATGCGTTTGACAATCGACAGGCCGAGCCCGAGGCCGGCCTGCGCCCCATTGCTGCCGGACGCCGGCACCACGCCACGATGGAATTCCTCGAAGATCAGGTCGTACTGGTCCGAGCGAATGCCGCACCCGGTATCGACGATGTCCAGATCGACGGTGCGATGCCGCGGCCGGACCGCGACCAGTACGCCGCCTCGCTCGGTGTATCGCAGGCCGTTCGAAACCAGGTTCTGAAGGACGCGCAAGAGCATGGTCTTGTCGCTGCGCACGGTCAGATTGTGGGACCGGAAGCGCAGCTCCAGGCCCTTTTCTTCCGCGATCGGCGCAAAGGCCGAGCGCAGATCGTCCAGCACCGGCCCGAGCCGCAGGGTCTCCATCTGGGGCGGCATGACGCCGGCATCGAGACGTGAAATGTCCAGCAGCGTGCGCAGGAGCTCGCTCATGGTTTCCAGCGAGCGTTCGACCTGACGCACCAGCGTGCGCGCCTGTTCGGTGGTCTGCAGGTCTGCGAGGCTGGAAATCGACAATTGCGCCGCGTGCAGGGGCTGAAGCACATCGTGGCTGGCAGCCGCCAGAAACTTGGTCTTCGAAAGGTTGGCAATCTCCGAGGCTTCCTTGGCGGCCGCCAATTCCAGGTTCGTGCGTTCCAGGCTGCGCAGCGTGGAGGTCAGTTCCTCCGTGCGCCGTCGCACCTGGCCTTCCAGATTGATGGCCGTCTGAAACAGCGAGAAGGCATTGCCGTGCTGATCCATGGCGCTTTCCACACGCGCGATGAGCGCTTCGTTGATGCGCTTCAGGCGTTCGACATCCTCGATGTCGCCCAGCGTCATGAACCGCTCCGGCCATTGGCATGCCCGAAGGCCACGCCGGTGAAGGTCTGGTTCAGATGCATGGAGCGGTATTGTTCGCCATAGGTGTTGAAACCGACCACGTGGTTCTCACGATAGATTTCGCAGATGCGGCGTGTCGCCTGGCGGTTGCGCGCATCGATCTGGCGCAGCACGCAATCGAAACCGAGCACAAAATCAATTTCCCCCAGCGCCTCGCGTGCCTCTTCGAATGCGCGGCGGGTCGTGCGGGCCATCCCGGTCGGCTCGGCAACCGTCAGGACGATGCCGTCGTCGATGGCACAGAAGAAAGACAGCGATCCGTCATCGTTCACCTTCTGGATCGAGCGGCAGTAATATTCACCGCCGACCCGCACCACGAGGGGGTGGGAGGCAAAGCTCTGCGGCGACAGGGAATGCTGCTCCGTGCCGATGACGTTGGCGTATTCAAGCGCCGCCGGCGCGGCGTTCAGTTCATGCACGATACGCCGGGCAGGATCGGAGCGCGTCACGACGAGCTTGTTGCGGGTCGGGATGAAGTTGTCGGTCTTGAAAATGCGCATCGGCAAGTCGGAGGCCACCAGCAGAATGATCGCACAATCGTTTTCGATGCGACCGTTCAGGATGAGACTGGTCTCGGAGAAATTCAAATCGTCGCCGGCCGAGCCGCCCAGCAGCGGTATGTCGTCCAGCCCCCAATGGATGGCCGCCGTTGCCGCCTCCTCGGCATAGGACATGCCGTCGATCAGGCACATGGCGAAGACCGACCGGGATTGCGCCGAAGAAAGCCGGTCCAGAAAGGCCCGTTTTCCCGCCGCGACACGAGAGGAAATGTCTTCGATGCCGGTGCCGGATATCGTCGACACGCACAGCGCATCCACGACAAAGGAGCGGCGCGGAAACAACAGGACCACGACTTGCCCTTCGACAAGGCCAGACGGCGTGATCTCGCCGGCCGTCGAACAGGCGGCATAGTCCAATCCCGGGCATGTCGCCTGCATGAGATCGGCGACATCGTCCGGCCGACAGGTCGACTTGGAAAAGAACACGACGGCAAATCCGAAATCACCGGTCGCGTATTCCGCACGCAAGCGGTCGCGAACCGACTGCAGGCCGGAATCCTGTGTGAACAGGCATACACCCCCGCAGGAAAATGCCCTGCGTTCGCAGTCCACCATGATCATTCCTCCCGATCACGTGCGCGGTTTTGTTCTTATGCGCACCGGCAGGATGTCATGCGACCGGAACGATGACAAGCGGAGGCCGGGTTGAAGATAAAAAGTAACTTTCACAATGCAAACGACGCGCCCGACCGCTCCCGAGCCGACACAAAAAACGGCCCGAAATCGCCCGGTGCAGGCTCCGTTCCGGCCTCGTAGCCGCACGAGGCGACACGCGGCGCAAAGTGCGATAACTTTAAGTAGGCGGCGCTGCAGCCTGCGCCGCCCGAATGTCTCAGTTCTCCGTGGATGGTATCGAGTTAACATTAGCCGGATGCTGCGAACACCGCCAAACGCTTCCACTCGGACCGTCGACCACGTGCGGTTGGATTTGCGTCGTGTCAAACCACGGGAATCGCTGGAAGCCGCGCGCGCGTTCTATTCCGGCATCCTGAGCGTCGATGTGCTCGACCGGCACAACACCCCGGTTCATAACCGCGGTGTGTCCTGGCGCCTCGGCGACGGCATTGTCGCGACGGAGGGAACCACCACGGCCGGCGTGCGCCTGTCGCCGGACCGGAGCTGGGCCTCAAATGCGCGCGGAGAATTCCTGACCGTTCGCATTTATCGGTCCGGCCGATCGATCGTATTCGATAACGACGATATCCACGATATCAGCAAAGGCTGCATCTACCTGTCCGATCGCTTCGATGCTCTGTTCCTGGAGACGGGCGACACGCTATCGCTGGTGGTGCGCGCTGACCGGCTCGAGCGGGAACGAATCGAACCGGTATACAAGGCGATTCCGACCGCCTCCCCCTTCGGCCGGGTCTTCCATTCGACATTGTCGACGCTTTTTATGGTGCTCCCGACATGCAGCGTGGCGGAGGCTGCTGAATTGGGCACGGTCGCGGCATCGCTTTTGCGGGCCGCCCTCGACGGCAAAATCGCCAGCGAGGACATGCATCAGAAGTTCACGGCAGCCCGCAATCGGGCACTGCAGACCTTTGTCACCGCACACGCCCTCGACGACAGGGTAACGGTCGACAGCCTGTCGGCAACATTCAACGCCTCGCGCGCGACCGTCTATCGCGCTTTTGAGGAATTCGGCGGCATCCATCGCTACATCGCCAAGATCCGCTTGCGGCGTTCCTTCGCCAGACTGGCGATCGCGGAGACGCATCGCGGCCTCGTCGGAAACACGGCGGACGCCTGCGGTTATCCCGACGTGGCGCATTTTTCCCGCGCCTTCCGGCGCGAATTCGGGTGCGCTCCCTCGGATGTCGTCGGGCTGCGGAATACCGGACGGCCGGCCGTCGCAGGACTTGAGGCACAAGAGCAATCGTCAAGGCTCACGCCGATGATCAGGCTCTATAATTGATCCGCTATCGGGAAAGTGTGCGGCCTTGTATCCGGGTCGGACAAGGCGAAATTGGTCGGAGTGGCAGGATTTGAACCTGCGACCCCCTCGTCCCGAACGAGGTGCGCTACCAGGCTGCGCTACACTCCGCGCCGAACCGGGCCTTTTGGGCGGCCGGTCAATTGCAGGAGGGCGTTATAGCGGCGACTCGGGCGGCCGGCAAGCCGAATTTACTGCTGAAATCAGCGCTTTTTTGCGGCTGTCGTCGCTGACCTGAAAAATTTGCCATGCGGCCATTTCGACGGTTCAGATGGTTGCGGGAACGTATCGAAGCGGCTATAGGGAACGCCACCTTATCGATGGGGCGTCGCCAAGTGGTAAGGCACCGGTTTTTGGTACCGGCATTCGCAGGTTCGAATCCTGCCGCCCCAGCCACCTTATTCAAGACAATTCCAGAACGGTCGCATCGTGCGACATGCCTGACCTGAGCGCTGCAGACGCGCGAGCGGTCCGTGCCGGCCTATTTCTTGATCTGGTACCCGGTCCGGAAAATCCACCAGACGATCGCGATGCACAAAGCAAGGAACAGCATGATCATCGCCAGGCTGGTGGCAACGTTGACGTCGGAGATTTCGTAAAAACTCCAGCGAAAGCCGCTGATCAGGTACACGACCGGGTTGAACAGCGTCACCGTCTGCCAGAACGGCGGCAGCATGCTGATCGAATAGAAGCTGCCGCCCAGAAACACCAGCGGCGTCACGATCAGGAGCGGCACGATTTGGAGTTTCTCGAAATTGTCCGCCCAGATGCCGATAATGAACCCGAACAGGCTGAAGGTGATAGCGGTGACGATCAGGAAAAACAGCATGGCCATCGGATGGGCGATCTGGACCGGTACAAAAAAATGTGCCGTGGCGAGGATGATCAGGCCGAGGATGACGGATTTTGTCGCTGCCGCGCCGACATATCCCAGCACGACCTCGAAATAGGAAACCGGCGCGGACAGCAATTCATAAATCGTGCCGGTGAATTTCGGAAAATAGATGCCGAAGGCGGCGTTCGAAATGCTCTGGGTAAGCAGCGAGAGCATGATCAGCCCCGGCACCAGAAACGCACCGTAGGATACGCCGTCGATCTCGGTGATGCGCGAGCCGATGGCCGAACCGAACACGACGAAGTACAGCGCCGTGGAAATGACCGGCGATACGATGCTCTGCATCAGCGTGCGCCAGGTCCGCGCCATTTCGTAAAGATAGATTGCCCTGACGGCATAGAGGTTCATGGTCGCGGCCTTTATGTCCTGCGCCTGTGCCGGTCGGTCACGCGCTGACGAGCGTGACAAAGATGTCTTCGAGAGAACTTTGCGTGGTCTTCAGGTCGCGCACCTTGATGCCGGCCAGGTTGAGATCCTTCAACAGCGACGTGACGCCGGTTCGTTCGGCCTGGGTGTCGTAGGTGTAGACCAATTGCCGCCCGTCGCCTGCAAGTTCGAGATGATAGGCGTCGAGCGCCGCCGGGATCGTATCGAGCGGTTCCTGCAGGTCGAGGGTCAGGAGTTTCTTTCCCATCTTGCGCATCAGACTGACCTTGTCCTCAACCAGAATGATCTCGCCGTGATTGATGACGGCCACGCGATCGGCGATCTCCTCGGCTTCCTCGATGTAATGGGTGGTGAGCACAATGGTGACGCCATCTTGCCGGAGTTGGCGGACGAGCCCCCACATGTCCTTGCGCAATTCCACATCGACACCCGCCGTCGGTTCGTCCAGAAACAGGATGCGCGGTTCGTGGGCGAGCGCCTTGGCGATCAGCACGCGCCGTTTCATGCCGCCCGACAAGGTCATGATGCGAGCGTCCTTCTTGTCCCACAGGGACAGGGATTTCAGCACTTTCTCGATATGGCCGGGATCGGCCTTCAAACCGAACAGGCCACGGCTGAACGACACCGTCGCCCAGACCGTTTCAAAGGCTTCGGTGGTCAATTCCTGCGGCACCAGCCCGATCATCGAACGCGTCCGGCGATAGTCCCGGACCGTGTCATGGCCGTCGACCGTGACAGACCCTTCGGAGGCGTTGACGATGCCGCAGATTATGCTGATCAGCGTCGTCTTGCCGGCCCCGTTCGGACCGAGCAGAGCAAGGATTTCACCGCGCTCGACCTCAAGGTCGACGCCCTTCAGGGCCTGGAAGCCGGACGCGTAGGTTTTGGTCAGTCGGGAAACGGAAATCAGAGCGGACATGGCCGCTCCTTAAAACATCGTTCGTCAAAACGGTAGAGGCAATCGGCACGCAGCCCTTCGAAACCTGGCAGCACGTGCGTCCTTCATGCGCAATAGCGGGCGCGCATCCAAGCCACGGACTCGTCCACGAGCCTTTCAAGCACATCCGGATCGACGTCCGAAAGGCGCTTCAGATAGAGGCAGGACCTGCCTGTCTTATACTTTCCCAGCCTGGCCATCAGGTCCGCAAACGGCTCGAACCCCGGCATGATATAGATCGAGAGAGCCGATTTGCGTGGCGAAAAGCCGGTGATCAGAAACGATCCGCTGCGGCCGCTTTCATACGTGTAGTCGAATCGCCCGAAGCCGACGATGCTGTCGCCCCACATGACCGGCTCCTCGCCGGTGGCACGCTGCATCATCGCACAGACCGTGTCGGCGTCCTGGCGGCGCGCCGCATCCGTAACGGTATCGAGAAAGCTGTCGATCGGTTGATCCGTTGGCACGGTCTTCATCGTCTGGCTCCCCCTTCGTTCCGGTTGTCGACCGGGGTCATGTGCCAGGCAATCTTAAGCCAGGCGCGGGAGGGCACAAACAAAACCGGGCTCTCTTTCCAGAGAACCCGGTTGTGGAGTGTCTTTTTGTCCTGATCTGCCGACCAGGTCGGACAGTATCAGTCGGCGTCCTTGGCAGCCTCGGCGCGAGCCTTGGAGCGGCTGGAGGACGCGGTCTTCTTGGCCGGCACCGGCGTCTCCGTCTCCGCCTCCATCTCCTCGGCGACCGGTTTCGGCTCTTTGGCGTTGCCGATCGTGTCGAGGGTCTGGGACAGGGATTCGACCAGTTCGTCGCGCGAAATGAGCTGCTTGTTGGCGGCTTCCAGACGCGATTCCAGTTCGACGATGCGATTTTCCTTCAGACGCAGGATTTCATCGAACTCGCTGCGCATCGCTTCGGCTTCGAAAGTGCGTTCTTCCAGACGCGTTTTCTGTTCCTGATACTTCGATTTCAGGTCCGCGTATTTCGATTGGACATCGGTCAGGTCCATGGAATTGCGCTCGTTGGCCTTTTTCAGATCCTTGATCTCGGCCGCAGTAGTCGCCAGTTCCTTGTCCTTCTGCTGGGTCGCATGTTCGACCGCATCGAGCCGCTTGCGGGTCTCCTGATGCGCGGAGACGATTTCCTCGTGGTCGCGCTGCTGCACCTCGATCTTTTCAAGCAGGGATTGCTTGTCGCTCTCCAGCTTGACGATGTTTGCTTCGCGGGACGAGATTTCCGAGGCCAGAACCCGGTTTTCCTCCGACAGGCGAGCCAGTTCGAGCTTGGCATTGCCCATTACGTCACGGCTCGTCGCACGGACGGCTTCCAGGAGCGAGATCTGTTTGCTCTGCTCCTCGGTCGTCGCCTTCATGTCCTGACAGCG
Organism: Rhodobiaceae bacterium; assembly: GCA_028285165.1. Taxonomy (GTDB): domain Bacteria; phylum Pseudomonadota; class Alphaproteobacteria; order Rhizobiales; family JANQQB01; genus JANQQB01. The sequence goes on along the minus strand of JANQQB010000234.1, from coordinate 2,273 downwards.
GCGGGCGAGTTCATCGGTGTTGGCCCTCAGCGTCGCCGACTTCGCCTCGATGCTTTCCAGATGCATGATCTCGACTTCGGCCTTTTCGAAGTACGACGCGATCACATCGGCATGCTTGCCAAGGCTGGCGAGCAGGCTGGCTCCGTCGCGGATCTTGTCACGCATTTCGGTGAAGGATTGCTGCTTGCGCCGGATCTCCAGCAGGCGGGCCGAATGCGCCTCCGGCATGCTGATCGCCGTGGCTTCGGGAACGATCTCCGCTTCGTCGACGGGCTCGAAGTCAATGCTGGCTTCGGCAGGCGCCGGCTCCACGGCAAGCGGCTCGGCGTCTTCGGCCGGAACCAGATCATCGCCCAGAAGTTCGCGTTCCAGATGCTCCGCCAGACGGCCCTCGGTAAAGCCGGTGCCGCCTTCTCCGGCCGGTGCCTTGGCCGTATCGTCGCGGTCGACATCGGGAAGAACAGACTTCAGCCGATCGTCACTCGGGTCGTCGGCCGGCAGGACCGTTTTGAATTCCGTATTGGAAGAGTCAGCCTTCGTCGAAAGCATGTCTTCGATCTTCGAATGTGTGGTCATGACACTCCCTGCCACGATATTTCGCTTATGGATTTTGTCATTAGTATAATTGAAAAGGAACTGTCATCTCAATGTTTCATTAACCATTAATGTTAACACTTATGGCAATGATGTGACAGAGAACTTCGCAGGCGGCCGTGAGTCGAACGATTCTGCAATACTAAAGGTAGTTTCAAAGAGACTCTGAGACTTCGAAAAGACGCACAAGTTGCGAGCCCGAAGACTCGACGATTACCACGTCACTTGGCCAGTCAGCGATCACTTTCACAGAGCGTGCGATCGGCCAAAGCCTGAAGCACCCGACAGTCGCCCACCGAACCGCCACGGCACTGGTCCGTCATGCGAACGAGTTCGGCTTCAAGACGCTGCAATTGCGCAATGCGGGCGCGGATTTCAGCAAGATGATCGCGGGCAATGCGGTCGGCGTCGTCACACGCCCGATCGGGATCGTCGGCAAGCGCCATCAGGTCGCGGATCGCGCCGAGGCTCAATCCCAAATCCCGCGCGTGCTTTATGAATCCGAGCCGCTCAAGATCCCGCTGCTGATAGCGTCGCTGATTGCCGGCGCTGCGGACCGGCTCGGGGATCAGGCCAATGCTCTCGTAGTACCGGATCGTGGGGACCTTGACGCCGCTTTCGCGGGCAAGATCGCCGATCGAAACAGCCATGACGTTTTTTCCTTGAACCTCTAGTCACTATAGGAATTAGGGTCCCCCACACGGTGATTCAACTCGGCTTCGGAGAGGACCATGGCCGCCTGTTGCGGCAGTCAAAACACGGTCTTCGATGGCGTCTCGGCGGACTACAAGCGGCGCCTGTGGCTCGTCATCGCGATCAATGCGGGCATGTTCGCGGTAGAAATGTCTGCCGGACATCTGGCGCAATCCCAGGCGCTTAAGGCGGATGCGCTCGACTTTCTCGGCGACGCACTGACCTATGGCCTGTCGCTCGCCGTCATCGGCTGTACCCTGCGAACTCGCGCGACCGCCGCCCTCCTGAAGGGTTTCAGCCTGCTTTTCATGGGCTTCTGGGTTTTCGGATCCACGGCCTACCAGGTGCTCGTGCTCGGCTTGCCTCAGGCGCATGTCATGGGGGTGATCGGCGTCCTGGCGCTCCTTGCCAACCTTGCGAGCGTGTTCCTGCTCGTCCGCTACAAGGACGGCGATTCCAATGTACGCTCCGTGTGGCTGTGTTCACGCAACGATGCGATCGGCAATGTAGCGGTCATGGGCGCAGCCGTTGGCGTCTACTGGTTCGGTTCAGCCTGGCCGGATCTGATCGTAGCCGGCCTGATGGCTGCCCTGTTTCTTTGGTCGGCCTTCCGGATCATCGCGCAGGCGATCGGTGAATTCCGACAGTCAGGCGGCTATCCGGTGATCGGGTGACGGCACATTGCCGCAGACCTTTTTCAACATTCTGTTGTCATTTCTTGCGTGAAATCGGCGTAATACGACACATAATATCGGATAGCGCCCGAAACTCCCCGCAAATGTTGCGTTTTCGCCTCGGATGGCCCGGTTTCACGCAAGCAGGCTTTTCACCCGACGGTAAGGCCCCCATATTATGCTGCATTGCACAATCGATTCGCGCGCTCCCGTTTGAGCGCCCATAAAAACACCGTCTGAGGAAAGTCCGGGAAAGGGTTTCGTTCCACGCGTTCTGGAGAGTACACGGATGAAGGACGGCGCTTTCCCTTT
>JANQQB010000221.1 GCA_028285165.1 Rhodobiaceae bacterium | reverse complement strand
AGATCGGCCGGGCACAAGGTCGGTTCGTTGATCGCGACGATATCGGCAAAGACCGGCCGGGCGCCAAGCGCCCTTGTCATGTTGGCCGCGGCAACGAAGTTGATGGAGGGTTGGATCACCTCGTCGTCCGGGCCGACGCCGACCGCGCTGAGTGCCAGGTGCAGGGCGGCGGTTCCGTTGGAAACGGCGATGGCGTGATCGGCGCCGATCCGCGCGGCGAACCGGTTTTCGAAATCCCGCGTCTGCGGCCCCATGGAAAGCCAGCCGGAATCCAGGCAGTCCGCTACGGCGTCGCGTTCCGGAGCGCCGAGCAGCGGTTCGGACAAGGTATAGGCCCATTCGACGCTCATGCCGCGTCTCCGAACCGCGACCGGTCGGTCTCATACATGTCCTGGGCGAGGGCATAGTCTTCCGGTCGGCCGATATCGAGCCAGAACGCGTCGTTGCGATAGACGCCGACCTGTTCGCCGGCCGCCAGAAGCCGGTGTACCAGGTCCGGCAGATCGAGATAGGCGCCGTGTTCGACAAAGCGCAGAACCCGCGGTTCGTAGACATAGACCCCCATCGAGACTTCGATCTCTTTTTCCGGCTTCTCGATGTAATTGGTCACCCGCGCGTCCGCGCCGGCTTCCAGAATGCCGAAATCGATGCGTGTGCGTTTCTGGTGGGTCGCGATCGTCAGCGCGGCGCCGGAAAGCCGGTGCGCCTCGATGAGGGCACGGTAATCGAGGTCGGTCAGCACGTCGCCGTTGGCGACCAGGAACGTGTCTTCAAGGCCGGGCACGAAGGCTAGCGACCCGGCCGTTCCGGTCGGTTCCCGTTCTTCGACGAAATCGATGTCGAGCGCGCGCGCGAGCGCCTGGTCCTGCGCCACATAGGCCTTGATCAGATCGGCGAGATGGCCGAGGGCCAGGGTCACGCGGCCGAAGCCCTGCTGGGCAAATTGCCCGAGCAGGATGGCGAGGATCGGCTTGTCGCCGAGCGGCACCAGGGGCTTGGGAAAACTCGCCGTATAGGGACGCAGGCGCGTGCCCTTGCCGCCTGCGAGGATGATTACGCGATTGTCGGGCATGGGTCGCCTTCTTCCGCTGCGCGGGCCGAAACCCGTGCGAGTTCATAATTGCCGTGAAACGTCCGCCGCTCCTCGACGCCGTCGAGCAGGCGGTTTTGCAGTGCCCAGAGGATCTCCTCGACGCCGTCCCGCACGCTGGTGCGGCACTCGAAGCCGAGCACGGTGTTGAGCTTGCCGAAATTGACCCGGTAGTTCCGCGGGTCGGACGAATTCTCGCGATAGGCGATCGTGCGTCCCGGCAGGAAGTCCTGGATCAGATCGACAAGGCCCTGCTTGGTGTAATTGTTGGCATTGGATCCGGCGTTGAAGACGTCGAAGGCCACACGCTCGGCTGGGGCGAGCAGCACGGTTTCGATCAGCCGCGCGAAGTCGCGCACATGGCAATAGGGCCGCCATGTATGCGCGTCATAGACCTCAAGCGCCTTGTCGAGGAACAGGTCCCTCGTGAACTCGTTGACCGTCAGGTCGAAACGCATGCGCGGTGCAAGGCCGAAGGCGGTCGCAAACCGGAGCACGACCGGTTTGTAGTCCACCACACCGCGCAGCGAGAGCAGGTATTCTTCGCACCGGACCTTGGCTTCGGCGTAGAGCGACAGGGGATTGAGGTCGAACGTCTCGTCCGCGGTCTCGTCTTCGCCGATCATGCCGTAATTGGAGCAGGTCGACACGAAGATGACGCGATCGAGGCCGCGGCCGTTGAGTGCGTCGAGACAGCGCCTCAGCGCATCGTCATTGATGGCGCGTGCCGCGTCCGGATAGCTGCGCGTGATCGGATCGCCGACGAGTCCAGCCAGGATGACAACGTCGGTCACGCCGTCGAGCGCCTTGTCCAGAGTGGCCGGGTCGCCCATGTCACCGAAGACGTAGCTGTATCCGGGATTCTGCAGCTTCGGCAGGATGCCGGTATCGTGGCCGTAGACCAGAAGATCCAGGTCACGCACGCCAAACCCCCGATCCAGCAGATAGGGACCCACCGCGCCGCCGATATAGCCGGCCCCGCCGATCACCAGGACGCGACGGGCAAGCGAGCGGTCCGGTTGCGCGGGCAGCGGGCTGTACCGATCCGGTCGGGGCGTGTTGATCGTCATCGTCTTCCGTCTCCGGCGTTGGGATCACACGGCGTTCTTGCCGAGGATGAGGGAAAAGGGGGTCGCGGCGATGATCTTGAGATCCAGCCAGAGCGACCAGTTTTCGATGTATTCAAGATCCAGTTGCACGCGCTGGCGCATCAGCTCCGGGTCTTCGGTCGGACCGCGAAAGCCGTTGATCTGTGCCCAGCCGGTAATGCCCGGTTTGACGAGCAACCGGTTGTCGTACTTCTTCAGGAGGTCCGCATAGACCGAGTTCAGCGACATCGGATGCGGCCGCGGGCCGACGATCGACATCTCGCCGCGCAGCACGTTGAACAATTGCGGCAATTCATCGAGGCTCGTGCGCCTGAGGATGCGTCCAAACGCCGTCACACGGGAATCGCCGCGTGTCGCCTGAACCGCGCTGTCCCCGTCTTCCATCACCGTCATCGTGCGGAACTTCCAGATCGCAAAGACCTGTTGGTTGAAGCCGTGCCGGCGCTGCTTGAAGAGCACCGGTCCCTTGCTGTCGAGTTTCAGGAGCACGGCGATCATGAGCATCAGCGGCGCCAGAAGCAGCACGGCAAGACCGGCGATCGAATAGTCGAGGGCGATCTTCATCAGCCGGCCCCAGCCGGCGATCGGCTTGCGCTGCACTTCCAGAAGCTGCGAATCCTCCAACGCCTGCACGCGGCGGATAGGGATATGGCTGCGTTCCAGCCCGAAACTGACGAGGATTTCCGACGGCAGCGCGCTAAAGCGGTCGAGCAGCCGCGTGACGGCATCCGGGTCGAAGGCGGAATTGGCAATGATGATCGTATCGATGCGATGGCTGCGCCCGTAGGCAAGCAGATCATCGAGGTCGCCGCTCCACGGCGCCTTGCCGGATGCGAGCCGTTCGTCGGCCGGACCGAAGACACCGACAATGCGGGCATTCGGCCGGCTCCGCTGCAATTCCGAAATCAGGTTTTGCGACGGCCGGCGGTCGCCGTAGATGGCAATCGTCGACAACGGCACCCCGCTTGCCGAAATGTCGGCCAATGCCCGCGCGGCGAGCGCGCGGCTGAAGAGCAGGAGAAGGAGCGACGAAGCCGACCAGACCGCAATCCAGACGCGGGAGATGTCATCATCGATTCCGAAGATGAATCCGATGGCGACGAGCGAAACGAACGCGAAAGCGACGGAGCGGATCAGTCGATCGAACGTGCGCGAATACCGGCTGATGGTTTCCGTCCGATAGCACCCTGTGACGGTCAGGAAAACGCCGACCAGAACCGGCGCCAGCATCAGATAGCTGGCATATTCCTTGAAGTAGTCTTCTGCACCGAGGACGCCGGCGACATAGAATTCCGCGCTCGCAAAGCCGATCCCCAGAATGGCGATCAGCTCAAACGCAAACAGAATGTCGAGGCCGACACCGGTATCGACAAACGACAGGGCGGGGCGGCGGATCGGACGATCCGTTTCCTGTTCTACGCGCCGCTCGTCGAACCTGGAAAACTCGCTGTTTGAATTGAGCACTGTTTCGTCCCGTATCTTCAACGGCACAAAGAGCCGGATCTTTGCCGGATCCTCTGCCGGAGAATTCACACCACCGGCGTCAATATAAAACAGGATTTGGAATTCGTCTGATCAAGTATTAGAAAGCATTAGGTAAGGTTAATTCTTATAGTTAATGGTTTTTTAGGCAATATCCGCCATGCGAGAAAGGAATAAAGGCAATTATCGAAGATTAAATACTATATTATGTAAATAGATTAGATAATTTGGCGCGCTGCAAATGCCGGCCGGGCCGGCGAGTCCGCCGGCCCGACCGAGGTGCCGCAACCGGGCACCGCACAAGGTTATTGCAGGGCCCGTCCAAGGGGCTTGATCGACTGCAGGACGAACAGGTCAAAGGCCAGCACGGCGATCAGGGTCAGCCCGACCAGGGGAAAGGCCATCGAAATCATGAGCATCACAAAAACCGCGCTTTTCCATAGGGGCAGATTGTCCGGCATTGGGGGTGCGGCAAGCCGCAAGGCACCACGCGGCCGGCGCATCCACCACATGACGATGCCGCTGACGCATAAGAACAGGACGGCAAGACAGAACAGCGCATTGAGCAGTGTATTCCAAAGCCCCATGTCGCCCTGGTGCAGGGCGATGCCGACGGCCATGCTTTTGGCCATCGGCGAATAGTCCGCAAACGAGACCTCGCCGAGGATCTTTCCGGTGTGCCGGTCGATATGCACGGTCCGGTCGCCCATGGGATTTTCGGTGTCGCCGTCCATGGAATCCGCGGAGATCGTATAGACGCCGGTCTCGCCTGACGGCAGGTTGATGCGGAATTGCGGTCCGAAACCGATCCCGTAGGCCAGGTGCGTGACTGTCGTCAGGGTGACCGGCACGCCGTCGGCGATACCGTCGGCACCGGCCATGGACCCCGAGGCCGGCATGCGTGTCTGTTCCAGACCCCAGGGAACCTCCTTTACGGCACCGTGGTTCATGGAGGCATGGGTCGTATCGGAAAGCGGAACGTTTTCCCATTTTTCGGCCGGAAAAGAGTTCCAGGGCTGAACGATCTTGCCGCCCCATACGCCCGCCCAGGCGAGCCCGGAAATCAGGAAAAATACAAGCACCAGGGACGTGTAGAGCCCGACCGTCGCGTGCAGGTCCTTCCAGAGAAGCCGCCCGCGCGATCCGAGACGCGGCAGGAAACGCGCGGTCTCCGACCCGGCCCTCGGCCACCACAGGAAGAGCCCCGTCACGATCATCACGATGCCGAGCCCGGCGGCGATTTCGATGAGGCGGTCGCCGAGATCGCCGATCAGCAGCGTACCGTGGATGTCGCTGGCGAACGAAAACCAGGTCTCGTCCTTGTTCACGATCGAGAGCACGGCATCGGTGTAGGGGTCGACCGCGACGATCATCGGCCCGGCATCCGAGGTCACCTGAACGAGGGCGGTCCTGTCCGCCGCGGGGGGCGGCATATATTGCGACACCGTGCCGTCCGGAACGGCCTTGCCGGCGGCTGCGATCTGCGCATCGGGGGACGTGTGGTCTCCGGACGGCGTGACGAAGAGCCGTTCGCCGAACCGGGTTTCGACGGAGTTGAAATAGACCATGATCAGCCCTGTCACGGCCAGCATCATCAGAAACGGGACAACGAACAATCCCGAATAGAAATGCCAGCGCCAGGCGGCGAAATAGAATTTGCGGCTGAGGGTTGCGGGATCGCTCGGACCGCGTTGAACCGCGTCGGGCGTGTGAGGGGGCAGGGTTTCGGACATGTGAGGAATCCTCCATTGGGGCGGACCTGCGACGGCGGTCCGGCTTGCGTTTCCGGCAGGAGGAGCGCACATGGAGACGGCGGAAGGCCGTCGGCGCGTCTGCCGGTTTTCCGGGATGTCGGCCGCGCCCGTCGAGACTTGGGGGTTGAGGCGGGTGCGCCCGGCTGAGAGGGTCTAAAGACGGATGTTACGATCCGTGGTCGTGCTTTTTATGGTCGTGGCCGTGACCGGAATGGCCCTTGCCATGGCCCATTTTCCGCACGGCGAAGTTCAGTTCGACTTCACCGGCGCGTTCAAAGACGAGCGTCGCCTTGCGGGTCTCGCCGTCCTGCAGCCGCTCCGCCAGTTTCATGAACATGACGTGGTAGCCACCCGGCTCCAGCGTGACGCTGCCGCCGGCCGGAATGACAAGACCGCCTTCGATTTCGCGCATTTTCATGACGTCGTTCACGAGCTCCATTTCGTGGATCTCGATCTTGCCGGCAAACGCCGCTGAACCGCCGATCAGGCGATCCGGTTCCGAGCCGGTATTCGTGATCACCATGTAACCGCCGGCCACCGGCGCGCGCGGCGGCGTGGCATGAGCAAAGGCGGCTTCGATCGTCAGATCGCCGACCTTGACGGCATCGGCGGAGGCGGCTCCGGTCGCCAGGGCGACGCTGAGCAGGCAGGCGGTAAACAGGGAACGGAACATGGTTTTTTCCTTTTGCGTTGGTCTGTCCGCCCGCGACGGTGCGGGCGGAACATTGGGAACGATCCGGCTGATCGGACACGGCCGACACCGGATGGTCGAAGATGATCCGGCCGCCGGGTCAGGGACCCTAAAACGGCGGTCGGTACATTGGATTTCGATTGAGAAAAGGGGGCCGGTCGCACCGGGGACAAGCACCTGTGAGACGCCGAAAGGCGCCCGATGTCAGGAGGTCCTGATCAGACGGCGGGCGGACCGCGCGATGGTTGGCCCGTCGTCAGGTAAGGTGATACCGGCGGCAGTATGACGTCCGGCACCGGCATTGCGACGATGACAGTCCGCTCGATGTCGGAGAGGGTGCCGCAGGGTAGCGGTGGCGTGACGACTGCCGTCGTCAGACAGAAAACGCAAAGCCGCAGGCCGCTCCCGGGCGGGGCGTCATCGGATCCTGCGACGGAACAGATGACCGGGATCGTCCCGTCCGGCAAGGCATAGGCCGACAGATCCTCAGACGGCCCGATCGCCGGCTGCCCATGCCCATAGGCATGCAAGGCCGACGCGGCGATCAGCGCGAGGGCGCAGACGAACCGTACCAGGAAAGATCGAAGAGAGGCGGCGTGTTTCATGCCGATCGTCAGTTGGTCATCTTCGCGCCACCCTATCCCAACAGGCGATGAGAGGAAACCGGTCTGCGTCGATTGGCGCATCGTTTCGCGCCAACCGATGTACCCCGGACCCTGCCAGACCTACCAGGGCGGCGGGGTTTCCGACGGTGGGATCCGCGAAAGGCAGGGCGGCGCCGGCTGGTCGAAATTAGCCTGTTCCAGAAAGCGCGGTACGCGCCGACCCTGGACGACGTGCTCGAAACCGGCGGCGATCGCGATCAGGGTCGGTTCGCCATAGGCCCGGCCGAAAAAGGACAGGCCGACCGGCAAGTCGTAGATGGCCCCGGCCGGCACGCAGATGCTCGGATAGCCGGAAACCGCCGCCGGGGCGGCGCTCGAGCCGCGCCGGTTGTCGCCGTTTGCGAGATCGATCAGCCAGGGCAGTCCGGCCGTTGCCGTCATGATTGCGTCGAGCCGATTGTCATCGAGCGTGCGGTCCAGGCCTTCGGTGCGGGTCAGGCGAAGGCATTCGGCCCGCGCCTTGAAATAGAGGTCGTCGGTAAGGCCGCCGCGTTTTTGCGCCCGTTCCATCAGGTCCTGCGGATAATAGGGCATGACGCGGTCGGCATGATCGCGGTTGAACTGGATGATGTCGTCCAGCGTGCGGACGGTCGTGCGGCCATCGCGGGTCGCGAGATAGGCGTTCAGGCCGGCCTTGAATTCGGTCAGCATGACTTCCGCCTCATAAGGACGAATGGTCTCGACCCGGACGACGTCCACCTCCACGATGGTCGCGCCGGCATCGCGGATGGCCGCCAGCATGTCATCGACCAGGGCATCGATGCGTTCGTCGGTCCCGCGATAGTTCATCGCCACGCCGATGCGCTTGCCGGCAAGGCCGTCGGGATCCGCGAACGCGGCATAATCGGCGGCGCGCAACCGGTCGGCATCGGCGGTTGCCGGGTCGGCGGGATCGGTGCCGGCAATCGCCGTGAGCAGCGTGGCCGCATCGGCGACGGTGCGGGCCATCGGCCCGGCCGTGTCCTGGCTGTGCGAGATCGGAATGATGCCGGTGCGGCTGACGAGCCCGACCGTCGGTTTGATGCCGACGACAGAATTCATGTGCGAGGGATTGACGATCGATCCGGAAGTCTCGGTGCCGATCGCGGCAAAGGTATAGCCGGCGGCAACGGCGACGCCGGAGCCCGAACTGGACCCGCCGGGCGTGCGGTCGAGCACATGCGGATTGCGCACCTGGCCGCCGACACTGCTCCAGCCGCTGGAGGATTTGTGCGACCGGAAATTGGCCCATTCGCTCAAGTTTGTCTTGCCCGCGATGACAGCGCCAGCGGCCCGCAATTTCTTGACGACGAACGCATCGTCCGACGCGTGCGTGTCGGCGAGTGCCAGGGACCCGGCCGTCGTCGGCATGCCGTCGGCCGTGTCCAGATTGTCCTTCACCATGACCGGTATTCCGTGCAGCGGACCGAGTGCAGATCCATTGGCGCGTTCCCGGTCCCGCTCCGCGGCGATCTCCAGCGCATCCGGGTTGAGAACCCGGACGGCGCGTGTTCGGGCATCGGTTTCTGCAACGCGGTCGAGGCCGGATTGCACCGCGTCGACCGATTGGATGTCGCCTTTGGCGAGCGCTTCTGCCAGCGCCGTAAGACGCCATTGCGCAATGTCTTCGGCCATCGCTCAGTGCCCCGTTTCGGTGTCGCGGACGTCGAGGAAATCGCGCAGCGCATCCCCGAGGAAATTAATCGCCAGCACGGTCAGCATGATCGCCAGGCCCGGGAAGACGCCGATCCACCAGGCCCGGGAAATGAAGCTGCGCCCTTCGGCAAGGATCAGACCCCAGGTCGGTGTGTCGGCTTCAACGCCGAGACCAAGGAATGACAGCGTCGCCTCGCCGAGGATCGCGTAGGAAATGCTGACGGTGGCCTGCACGATGATCGGCGCGGCCGCATTCGGCAGGATATGCCGCCACATGATCCTGAAGTCGGAGACGCCGACCGTGCGGGCCGCGGCGACATATTGCTCCTGCTTGATCGACAGCACCATGCCGCGCACCACGCGCGCGAAATCGTCGATGAAGGCGAGCGACAGGGCGATGATGATGTTGAGCAGGCCGGTGCCGAAGACGGCGACGAGATAGACCGCAATGATGATGTTCGGAAACGCCCATTGCAGGTCGATGTAGCGCATGATGATGTTGTCGATCCAGCCGCCGAAATACCCGGCTGCCAGCCCGAGCGCGAGCCCGGCGACCAGGGCGATCGCCACGGTCGAGACGCCGACGAACAGCGAGATCTGCGCGCCCTGGATGATGCGGGACAGAAGATCCCGACCGAGGTCGTCGGTGCCGAGCGGATGCGCCAGAGACGGCGGCAACATGAACTCGTAGTCCATGGCGTTCGGATCGTAGGGCGCGACCAGCGGCGCGAACAGGGCGGCAAGCGAGAAGATCACAAGCACGATCAAGCCGAACAACGCCTTCTTGTCCCGCATCAGAGTCAGCCGGAAACGGGTGGTGGCGCTGAGGCGGGTCGGCAGGTCGTCGACCGGTTCTGTGACCGATGCGGATGGTGCGGCCTCGGCCGCCGGATCGCGGGTTGTCGTGTCGGTCATTTGGAATACCGGATCCGCGGGTCGATCACCGTGTAGAGCATGTCGACGAGGAAATTGGTCAGGATGAAGATCGCCGAAACGACCAGGATCGCGCCCTGCACGACGGCGTAGTCACGGTTGACAATACTGACGATCAGGAGCCGGCCGAGCCCCTTGATGGCAAAGACGTTCTCAACCACCACGGTGCCTGACATCAGGATCGCGAACGCGATGCCCATGACGGTGACGACGGGGATCAGGGCGTTCGGAAAGGCATGCAGCACGATGAGTGTGCGTTCGCGAAGGCCCTTCGATCGGGCGACATGCATGTAATCGGCCGACAGCACTTCCAGCATGGAGGACCGGATCATGCGGGCGACGATCGCCGAGAACGCAGTACCGGCCGCGATTGACGGCAGGATCAGGTGTTTCAGCCAGGGCCAGAAACCTTCCGACAGGGGAACGTAGCCGATCGCCGGCAGCCATTGCAGATTGGCCGCGAACAGGATGATCAGCACGATGCCGAGCCAGAAATCCGGCATGCTCAGTCCGAGAAAGGCGACCACCGTCACGCCGTGGTCGAGCCCGGTATTCCGGCGCGTCGCCGCGATAAGCCCGGCGGGCACCGCGATGATGATGGCGATCACGAAGGAGACGAAGGCGAGCGACAGGGTGCGCGGCAACGCCTCCATCACCAGCCGGCTCACTTCAAGCCGACTGCCGTAGATCGAGGTCCCGAGATCGCCCTGCAAGGCATTCCAGAACCATTTGAAATACTGAATGTAGATCGGCTGGTCGAGTCCGTACTTCTGGCGCAGCGCCTCGGCGGCGGCCGGGTCGGCGGAATCGAACAGCATCGCCGCGAACGGATCGCCCGGCACGATCCGCATCATGAAAAAGACCAGCGTTGCCACGGCCCACATGACGAGCACGGCCCCGGCGGCCCGGTTCAGAAGATATCGTGTCATGCGGACGGTCCCGTTCGAACGGAAGGCGGCCGGCGGTCAGAAACCCGCCGGCCGTTTTTTCGTCAGGCTCAGGAAATCGTGACCCGATCGAGGTCCACGAGGCCCGGAATCCGGCTTTCGGCCGGGAAGTTCACCCGTGTGCTGCGCACCTGGATGTCGGCGGGGTGGAACAGGAAGGCCGAGGCCACCTTGTCGGAGGTGATCTTGTTGGCCTCCTGAACGAGCCGTTTGCGTTCGTCCAGGCTCGGCGCAATGCGCTGTTCGTCGATCAGGGCGTCGACCTTGGCATCGGCGAAGAAACCGAAGGCCATGGCATCCTTGTCCCGGGTCCGGCCGTTGAATTTGGAATCCGACCGCATCCAGTCGACCAGGCCGTCGTCGGGATCGAAGTCGCCGCCGCTGCCGAGCCGGCACATGTCCCAGCGCATCGAGTTGAAATCGTCGATCAGGACCGGGAAGTCCTTGGTGTCGAGCGAGATCTTGATGTTGAGATTGCGGCTCAGAATGTTGGCAATCACCTGCACTTCGCGGCGCTGCGCCGGGGTAGTCAGGATCTTGATTTCCGGGAAACCCTGGCCGTCCGGATAGCCGGCATCGGCCAGCAATTGTTTGGCGGCGTCGATATCGAAGGTCTGTTCGCTCGAGTCGTTCAGCGCTTCGTCGAAGAAGAAGCCCATGGCCGGATTGATCGTGCCGAACGCCGGGCGGCCGCGGCCGAACTGCGCCTGCTTGATGTAGCGCTCGCGATCGAGTGCCTTGGCGATGGCGAGCCGGACCTTGAAGCCCGGTTCCTGCTTCAGTTCGTCGACGGATTTGTTGAAGTCGGCGACCTTGAAGGGGTCGCGATGCGGGTTCATCCAGACCGACTGGAAGCCCGGTGCGGCGACTTCGTCGACCACCAGATCCGGATTGGCAAGGAAGCGGTCGACCAGTTCCGGGGCGACCGGGTTGCCGCCGATCAACTGGATGTCGCCAGCTTCCATGGCAGCCGCCAGCGGCTCGGCGTCGATGATCGGACGGATGACGACCTTGTCGAGTTTCGGACGCTCCGGATCGTAATAGTTTTCGAACTTCTCCAAGGTCACGCCCTGGCCGAGCTGGCGCGGCAGGACCTTGAACGGACCGGTGCCGACCGGGGTGAGGCCGTATTCCTGATCGCCCATCTGCTCGATCGCGCCGCGGCTGACGATCGCCATGGCACGGCCGCTGGAGCGTTCCAGGGACTTGACGAGGAAAGACGCCTGCGCGGCTTTCAGCGTGAATTGAACTTCCAGATCATTCAGCTTGTCGACCGAAGCGACATTGCCGACGACCGCGCCGTGGATGGACTTCTCCGGGTCGATCGCCCGATTGTAGGTGTAGATGACGTCATCGGCGGTGAAGGCATCGCCGTTGTGGAAGGTCACGCCTTCGCGCAGCTTGAACGTATAGACGCGCCCGTCATCGGAGATCGTCCAGCTTTCCGCAAGGTCGCCCTGCGCCACGAGGTTGGCGTCGATATGGGTCAGGCCGCCGAAGATGTTCGACGAGATCTGGAACAGGAGCACCTGGTTGATCTGGTGCGGGTCGAGGGTCGTCAATTCGCCGACCCCGGCCCAGCCGCAGGTCAGCGTGCCGCCGGCCTGGGCGTGTGCCGTGCCCGGACCGCCGATGCCCGGCAGCAGGCTCGCCGCGGTGAGTGTGCCGCCGGCGGCCATCAGGCGCAGCACGGTCCGCCGGTCGAGCGACGACCCGCTCAACTGGTCGCGCGTCAGGCCCACAAGCGGATCGCGCGGATCGAAATCGTAAGCGTCTTTCAGGGTCTGTTCGAGCGTCTGCCGGTCGGCGAGATGCGACTTTCTGGTTCTCTCTGTCATGACTGTCTCCCGTTTTGTTTGGATGTCATCGATGGGGTCTTCCGGTTCCGCCTCTCATTGGTCTTGTTGTGAGGCATGTCAGGCCGCGACCGGCGTCGGCGCCGTGACCGGACAGGCCACGGATCGGTCGGCGCCGGCAGACGGCGCGGCGAGAAGGTCGGGCACGTCTTTGGTGCAGCTTTCGCGGGCAATGGGGCAGCGCGGATGAAACACACAGCCTGACGGCGGGTTCATCGGGCTCGGCACTTCGCCTTCTATAGGGGTGAAGGCCCGTGTCTTTTCCACTTCCGGGTCCGGGGTCGGAACGGCATCGAGCAGGGCGCGGGTGTAGGGATGCAGCGGGTTGGCGAACAGGCTTTCGCTCTCGCCGATCTCCACGATCCGGCCGAGATACATGACCGCCACCCGGTGACAGATATGGCGCACGACGCTCAGGTCGTGCGCAATGAACAGATAGGTCAGCCCGAATTCCGCACGCAGCGATTCAAGCAGCGAGATGATCTGCGCCTGGATCGAGACATCCAGCGCCGACACCGCCTCGTCGCAAACGATGAAATCGGGTTTGAGCGCAAGCGCGCGTGCGATGCCGACGCGCTGCCGTTGGCCGCCGCTCATTTCGTGCGGGTAGCGATCAAGCAGCCGCCCCGGCAGGCCGCAGATCGACAAAAGGTCACGGACGCGGGCCGGAATCTCGGCCTTTGGGCAAACGCCGTGTACGAGAAACGGTTCGCCGACAATGTCTTCCACGCTCATGCGCGGATTAAGCGAGGAAAACGGATCCTGGAACACGGCTTGGACCTGTTTGCGGTAGCCAGCGGTCTCACGCTTGTTGAATTCAAGCACGTTTTGGCCGTTGAACCGGATAGTGCCCGATGTCGGCTCTTCCAGTTTCAGGAGACACCGTCCGATCGTGGTCTTGCCGCAGCCGGATTCGCCGACCAATCCGAAGGTCTCGCCCTTTGCGATGTCGAAGCTGACCCCGTTGACGGCTTTCACCACGTCGTGCGTCTTATTGAACAGGCCGCCGGAGGAGACCGGAAAATGCATATGCAGACCGTCGACCTGAACCAGCGGCGTGTCCGTCATGCGGCCCTCCCATGGGCAAGGGCGGCCGAGTTCCAGCACGCGGCGGCATGTCCGGATCCGTCGTCGACAAGGTCCGGCTTGGTATCGCAGGCCTCGGTCCTGAAGCCGCAGCGCGGCGCGAACGCGCATCCGGCCGGCGGGCGCAACAGGTCCGGCGGGTTGCCCGGGATCGGTTCCAGCGGATCGTCGCGCGAGCGGTCGAGGCGCGGCACCGAGTTCAAAAGGCCTGCCGTATAGGGATGGCGGGGGTTGCGGTAGAGGGTCTCTGCCGGACCCTGTTCAACGATCCGCCCCGCATACATTACGTTCACCCGCGATGCATAACGCGCGACGATGCCGAGATTGTGCGTGATGATGACCAGCGCGACGCCGAGCCGGGTACACAGGTCCTGCATGATGGTCAGGATCTGCGCCTGGATGGTCACGTCGAGCGCGGTCGTCGGTTCGTCGGCGATGATCAGTTCCGGTTCGCAGGCCAAGGCCATTGCGATCATCACCCGTTGGCGCATACCGCCGGAAAGGTGATGCGGGTATTGTTTCAAGCGGCGCGCCGGTTCGGAAATCCCGACCATGCGCAACAGCTCCACGGCCCGCGCATTGGCCTCGGCCTTGGAGAGACCGAGATGCAGCCGCATGGCTTCCGTCATCTGCCGGCCGATCCCGATGACCGGATTGAGCGAGGTCATCGGTTCCTGAAAGATCATGGAGATGCGCCGGCCGCGGATCTGCCTGAGCGCTTCGTCGTCCATCGGCAACAGGTCGTCGCCATGAAACAGGATGCGCCCGGGACCGACCTTGCCGGGCGGCTGCGGGACAAGCCCCATCACGGCACGGGCGGTGACTGATTTCCCGCTGCCGGATTCGCCGACAATCGCTACGATCTCGCCCTTTTTGATGCCGAAACTGACTCCGTCGACTGCCTTTACGAGCCCGGCCGGAGTCCGGAACGTAACGTGCAGATCATCGACAGTGAGGAGGTCTGTCACGAACGCCATCTCCTGGCGCGATCAAGCCGAATGGCGCTGGATCGCAAGCGCCTGCGGCCGCCCGTTGATTTCCAGCGCTTGATATCCTGCCCTTGAATCGTCGCCATCTTTCGATAAGTATCATTATCGATATCGATAATTATCGCTGGTCCGGATAGTGTCAACAAAAGACTGGTCGGCTTCTCTGGTTCCGGCCGCAACCGGATGAGAGACGACGCGCCGTATGCCGGGAAGCAATCGGCTCGGCGCGGGGACTGGCAAACGGGTTGGAAATGCGACGGTAGGAGACATGGTGACAGAGTTTGACACCCGGGTTCCGGACTTGAAGATCCGCAAAGGCAACGCCGTCTATCATGCCGTCAAGAGCGCCATTCTTCTGCGCGAGCTCGTGCCCGGCGAGGCGATCGGCGAGCAGCAGGTCGCCGGCAAATACGGATGTTCGCAGGGAACAGTGCGAGAAGCGCTGCTGCGTCTGCAGGACGATGGCCTGGTCCGGCGCCAGGGCTATCGCGGCACATTCGTGTCCGAGACGACGATGGCTGAAGCGGCCGAGATGGCGATCATCCCCACCCGCCTGGAATCCCGCGCCATCCGTCGAGCCCAGAAGACGTTTGACGCCGAAAGGCGGGATCAATTGGTGGCCATTCTGGACCGGATGGAAGCGGCCAACGATGTCGGCGATCCCTATTCATTGAGCGAACTCGATCGGCTGTTTCACCTGACGCTTTTCGAGGCGGCCGACATGCCGGTGCTGGAACCGGTGCTCAGCCGCTGCACCTTGCACATGCATCGCTACACCTTTGCCAACGACCCGGAACGCAAG
>JANQQB010000219.1 GCA_028285165.1 Rhodobiaceae bacterium | reverse complement strand
TCGGGCCTCAACACGCTCGGCGACGTGCATGGCGGCGCCGGCGAACAGGCCGTGGTCGACCGCCGACATCAAGGCGGTTTCGAGCAGGGCCGCCTGACCGGGCTCAGGCAGGTCTCCGCGCAGCATCAACCACACCATTTGTGCAAATCCGACCCGGCCGATCAGATCTTCAATCGCATAGCCGCGATACCGGATCTCTCCCGGTTTCATGTCGATGATGTCGGTCCGCCACCAGTCTTCGGGCGTTTGTCCGGCATCGCGATGGCCGTCTTTGCTCATATCGCCTTCGCCTCCCGCAGGGCCTGGATGGCGTCCGGATCGTAGCCGAGTTCGGCCAGCAACGCGTCGGTATGTTCGCCGAGCGACGGCGGCGGTGTTGCGGTGCGGGGTGCTTGCCCGTCGATGTGAAAACCGCTGCCGGCCACCTGCACCGGACGGTCGAGCCCGTGCGGCGGATCGTGGATTGCGATAAGGCCGCGCCCGGAGACCTGCGGATGGGCCAGCGCGTCGGGCACGGATGCGATTTCTCCTGCCGGCACGCCTTCGGCGTTAAGGAGCGCGCACCATTCGGCGGCCCCGCGTTCCGCAAGCGCGGTTTCGAGCAGCGCCGTGAGGGCAGGCCGGTTGGCAAGCCGGGCCTCGCGATCCTGAAAGCGCGGATCGGCGGCAAGCTCGGGATGACCGACGACCGCGCAGACCGCTTCGAACTGCTCCTGTTTGTTCGCCGCGATATTGATCAGGCCGCTTCCGGTCCGGAACGTGCCGGACGGGCTGGCGGTGAAATTGTCATTGCCGAGCGGCTCCGGATGCCGACCCGCAATCAGGTAGTTCGAGACGACCCATCCCATCGTCGCGATCACCGAGTTCAGCATCGACACGTCGATGAACCGGCCGCGGGCGCCGGTCTGGTCGGCGAGCGCTGCGGTCACCGCAAAGGCGGCTGTCAGGCCGCCGATCGTATCGGCCATGGGATAGCCGACGCGATAGGGCGCTGTTTCGCTGCCGCCCGTAATGCTCATCACGCCCGACAGGCCCTGAATGATCTGGTCATAGGCCGGCAGGTCGCGGAGCGGTCCGTCCTGGCCGAAACCCGATATCGCGCAATAGACCAGGTCCGGGCGGATCGTTTTCAGTGTCTCGTAGCCGACGCCGAGACGGTCCATGACGCCGGGACGGAAGTTTTCAACCAGCACGTCGGCCGTTGCGACAAGCGCTCGGAAGACATCCTTTCCGGCGGCACTCTTGAGGTTGATCGTCACGGAGCGCTTGCCGGTGTTCTGCGCCAGGAATGAAACCCCCATGCCTGCGGCGTTGAGGTCGGCATCGGCTCCGAGGCGCCGCGCGAGATCGCCGGATCCCGGCACTTCGACCTTGATCACATCGGCGCCGAGATGTGCAAGCTGATGGCAGCAGAACGGGCCCGCCAGAACGTTTGTCAGATCGAGTACGCGGTAACCGGACAATGGGGTGGTGGTAGCGGAGGGTTCGGAGGAGGTCATGGGGCCTCGGGGCGCGGCGAGCGGCACCGCGCAGCGTCTGATGGGGGGCAAGTGTCAACGGGAATGCGGGAATCCGGGTCCGGCGTCAACTGGTCATCGCAAGGCCGTCGTCCCGGCGTTTGGTCGGAGCACAGAAACTCAGCGGACCGTCGGCGCGTTCCCGCTCGATCAGCGCTTCCAGCGTCGGCAGGT
>JANQQB010000218.1 GCA_028285165.1 Rhodobiaceae bacterium | reverse complement strand
CGCGAGCCATGCGGGCTTCATCTTCTTTGCCAAAAGCCCGCGCTACATAGCCCCCGCCGATGCGGCGCCGCTGGCTGCGCGGGCACGCGACAAGGGCGTCGTGCCGGTGGCGGTGACCGTCGATGCCGATGATACGTTTCTCGATGAGATCGTCGCGGCCATGAGGCCCGGCCTGCTGCAACTGCATGGCGGCGAGACGCCGGAGCGCGTCGCCGCCGTCAAGGCGCGCCACGACCTGCCGGTGATGAAGGCGCTGGCTGTCTCGACGGCGGCGGATCTCGACAAACGCCTGCCCTATGAGGGCGTCGCCGACCGTTTCCTGTTCGACGCCAAGCCGCCCAAGGGCTCGGAGCTTCCCGGCGGCAATGCTGTGTCCTTCGACTGGTCGCTGCTGAAGCGCCTGCCGGCCAATACCGACTATCTGCTGGCCGGCGGACTGGATGCCGGCAATGTCGGACAGGCGCTTGCCATCGCCGATCCGCCCGGCCTCGATATTTCCTCGGGCGTGGAAAGCGCGCCCGGCGTCAAGGACCCGGCCCTGATCGCAGCCTTTTTCGCGGCGGTGAGAGACGCGCGCTAGGCTCCTCCGAGCCCTTCGCATTGCCCCACTGTTGAAGCTGCGATAAGGGAAGTCTTTGCAGGTCAGGAGTCGTGTGCCTTGAATCAGCCAGCCAACCCCAATTCCTTCCGTAGCGGACCCGACGAACAGGGCATGTTCGGCATTTTCGGCGGACGTTTCGTCGCCGAGACACTGATGCCGCTGATCCTCGATCTGCAGGGCCATTGGGAGACGGCCAAATCCGACCCGGCGTTCAAGGCGGAGCTTGACCATCTCAACACCCATTATACGGGCCGGCCCTCGCCGCTCTATTTCGCCGAGCGGCTGACGGCGCATCTGGGCGGCGCGAAAATCTATTTCAAGCGCGACGAGCTGAACCATACCGGCTCCCACAAGATCAACAATTGCCTCGGCCAGATCCTGCTCGCCAAGCGCATGGGCAAGACACGCATCATCGCCGAGACCGGCGCCGGCCAGCATGGCGTGGCATCCGCCACCGTGGCGGCGCGGTTCGGCTTTCCCTGCGTGGTCTATATGGGCTCCACCGATGTCGAGCGGCAGGCACCGAATGTGTTCCGCATGAAGCTGCTCGGCGCCGAGGTGCGGCCCGTCACCGCCGGGCACGGCACGCTCAAAGACGCCATGAACGAAGCACTGCGCGACTGGGTGACCAATGTCGAGGACACCTATTACCTGATCGGCACGGCGGCCGGACCGCATCCCTATCCGGAGCTGGTGCGCGACTTCCAGTCGGTGATCGGCAAGGAAACCAAGGAGCAGCTGATGGCCGCCGAAGGCCGGCTGCCGGACATGATCGTCGCGGCGGTGGGCGGCGGCTCCAACGCGATCGGGCTGTTCCATCCCTTCCTCGACGATCCGTCGGTTGAGATTGTCGGCGTGGAAGCCGGCGGCAAGGGGCTTGCGGGCGAGGAGCACTGCGCCTCGCTGACCGCCGGACGGCCCGGCGTGCTGCATGGCAACCGCACCTATCTTCTGCAGGACGGCGACGGCCAGATCATGGAGGGCCATTCGATCTCCGCCGGCCTCGATTATCCGGGCATCGGGCCGGAGCATTCCTGGCTGAAGGAGAGAGGCCGCGTCGATTATGTGCCGATCATGGATGACGAAGCGCTGGAGGCCTTCCAGCTTCTGACCCGCGTGGAAGGCATCATCCCGGCACTGGAGCCGAGCCATGCGCTGGCCGAGGTGGTGAAGCGCGCGCCCGGCATGGACAAGGACCAGATCATCGTGATGAATCTGTGCGGGCGCGGCGACAAGGATGTCTTCACCGTCGGCAAGATGCTCGGCTTCGATCTCGACTGACGATTCAGGGGCGCGGTGCCGGGTCCCGGTCTCGCGCCAAGCGAAGAAAGAGGAAGCGGCCGTCCCGTGACCATCACCATCTATCACAACCCGAAATGCGGTACGTCGCGCAATGTCCTGGCCATGATACGGGCGTCCGGCGAAGAGCCGGAGATCGTCGAATATCTGACGACGCCACCGGGCCGCGACAGGCTCGTCGAACTGATCGCGGCAAGCGGACTTGCCGTGCGCGACATCCTGCGCCGCAAGGGCACGCCCTATGACGATCTCGGCCTCGACGATGCGAAATGGAGCGACGACGCGCTGATCGACTTCATGGTCGAGCATCCAATCCTGATGAACCGCCCGGTCGTCGTCACGCCGCTCGGCACGGCGCTCTGCCGGCCATCGGAGAAGGTGCTCGACATTCTGCCGAATGCGGCTGCCGTCGGTGCGTTCGTCAAGGAAGACGGCGCGCAGGTGGCCGCCACCGGAAAGGCGCGACCGTGACCCATCTCAATCCGTCACGCGATCAGTTCAAGGCGATCTACGGCCTGCCGCTGGACAAGCCGGTGATGATGCTCAACCTGCTGCGCTTCCGCGACAGGGCCGCCTATCTGGACAATGACCCGGAGGCGGGCGACAGCATCTCGGGCGTGCAGGCCTATCAGCGTTATTCGCGCGAGGCGACGCCGATCTTCGACGGAATCGGCGGGTCGCAGGCCTGGATCGGCAAACCGGAACTGATGCTGATCGGGCCGGATGACGAGACATGGGACCTCGCCTTCGTGGCGCGCTATCCCACCGCCCAGGCCTTTGTCGACATGGTCAGGAACCCGGACTATCAGAAGGCCGTGCGGCACCGGAACGCCGCGGTGGCCGACAGCCGGCTGATCCGCTGCAGCGAAGAGAAACCGGGGCGCACCTTTCTCCCGGGCGAAGAGTGAGAGCAAACCGGCATGAGCACGCGTATCGACAGAAAATTCGAAACCCTGAAGGCCGAGGGCCGTCCGGCGCTGGTCACCTATTTCATGGGCGGCGATCCCGACTACGACACGTCGCTGGCGATCATGACGGGTCTGCCCGGCGCAGGCGCCGACATCATCGAACTCGGCATGCCGTTTTCCGATCCGATGGCCGACGGACCGGCGATCCAGGCGGCCGGGCTGCGGGCACTCCGGGGCGGACAGACACTGGCCAAGACGCTTGCCATGGCGCGTGCTTTCCGCGAACAGGACGACGACACGCCGATCGTCCTGATGGGCTATTACAATCCGATCTATATCTATGGTGTGGAGCGTTTTCTGGCCGATGCCGGCGCGGCGGGAATCGACGGGCTCATCGTGGTCGACCTGCCGCCGGAGATGGATGAGGAACTGTGCCTGCCGGCGCTCAAGGCCGGCATCAATTTCATCCGCCTGGCGACGCCGACAACCGACGACAAGCGGTTGCCGACCGTGCTCAACAACACGTCGGGCTTTGTCTATTACGTCTCGATGACCGGGATCACCGGCTCGGCGCTGCCGGACACGACCAAGGTCGGCGGCGCGGTGGAACGCATCAAGAGCCATACCGATCTGCCGGTCTGTGTCGGCTTCGGCGTCAAGACCGCCGAGCAGGCGCGGATCATCGGCGGGCCTGCCGACGGCGTGGTGGTGGGGACGGCCATCGTCAATGCGGTGGCCAATGTGATCGACGCCGACGGCCGCATGACGGCCGATCCGGCGGAGGCGGTGGCAACCCTTGTGCGCGGGCTTGCCGAAGGCGTACGCTCGGCCCGCCTTGCAGCGGCGGAATAAAAGGCCCACATCAGTCGGGCGAAAGCCTGGGTTGTATCGACGCGACGGACGGATGCGATGAACTG
>JANQQB010000199.1 GCA_028285165.1 Rhodobiaceae bacterium | reverse complement strand
CCTGCTTGCGGTGCTGTACGAGACAGACGGGCTTCGGCCAGCGCCGGACGGGCCTGGGCCAGATAGGTCTGTTCGACATAAATCAGCATTTCCTGCTCGGGGGGAAACAGGCGTCGCCCGTCTGTCTCGTACAGCACCGCAAGCAGGAGGAGCGGTTCGCCCTGAAAGAGGCTTCTGAGGGCAGGCGGACCATCGCTGCGAAAAGTCCGTTCGACCGCATCGGCGAGCATCTGAACCCGCCGGTCGATTTCCTGGCTCAGCGCCGTCGCAATCCGGCGGGCTTCGACGCGTGCGGTGTCTTCGCGAGCCGCGACGAGGGCGGATCGTTCCGCTTCGACAAACCAGGCGCTGAGCACACCGACGCCGAACAGCGGGACCAGCACGAGCACGGCCAGTCCACCACGCAGCCAGTTCGATCGGGCAAGTCCCGGCATCATTCCCGTTTCCAGCGTCGTGTCGACGGGCGGAGCGTACCGGGACGGTCAAGGCGGGGCAATTCGATGTTCGTACACCACACGTCGCAGCCTGACAGATTGAAGGCGTTCGACAACAATCCGACAAAGATGAATGTGTCAGGATTGACGATCTGAAACCCCACGGAACCTTCGCGTCGACCGGGCGGTTGCCGCAAGGGATGGTCCAGGGGACAGACACGGCCGGCAGGCAAGCCCATCGGATCCGCGATCGTCGGGTCGCGACGACACGGCAGACGCGTTCCGCTGACGGCGCGCCTGTTTCGCCATGCAATCGTTTGGTGTGAGGGCATCCCGGACACCGCGGCGGCTGACAATTCATCACGGGATGTGTCAGGGGGAGACGTGTTTAACAGGATCATGGTCCCGGTAGACCTTGCGCATGCCGATGCGCTGGCACGGGCACTCGACACGGCAGCCGATCTGGCCCGGCATTACGGCATTCCCGTCGTTTATGTCGGGGTGACGGCGGAAACGCCGACGGCGGTCGCACACAATCCGGCCGAATATGCACAAAAGATCAGTGCGTTTTCCGACGAGCAGGCGACCCGGCACGGGATATCCGCCGAAGGCGTTGGCTATGCGAGCCACGACCCGGCGATCGATATTGACCGGACCTTGCTCAAGGCCGCGGAGGAAACCGGCGCCGACCTCATCGTGATGGCGTCGCACATTCCCGGCATCGCCGATCATTTCTGGCCGTCGCACGGCGGACATATGGCCTCGCGCGCCGGCGCGTCCGTCTTCATCGTGCGCTGACACCGAAAGACACTTCCATGACAGATCAAACCGACCCGACCGCCATCCCCGTTCCGGAAGGCCCGTCGGACATCATCGAGACCGATTACGAAGTCGGTCAGGACAACATCACCGCGCAGCTCGGACCTTTCGGCCTCGACATCCACAATCCGGTCTTTGTGATTTCCGGGCTTGCGATCGTCGCCTTCGTGTTCCTCACGTTGGCGTTCCAGAACGACATCGAGCCGGTTTTCAGTGGCCTGCGGGTCTGGCTGACCTCCTCGCTCGACTGGTTCTTCATCGGCGCGGCGAACGTCTTCGTGCTCTTGTGCCTCGTCCTGATCGTCACGCCCTATGGCAGCGTGCGCATCGGCGGGCCCGATGCGACGCCGAACTACAGCTATACCGGCTGGCTGGCCATGCTGTTTGCCGCCGGCATGGGCATCGGCCTGATGTTCTTCGGTGTGTCCGAACCGATTTCGCACTACTCGTCGGCAATCGCGGGCACAACGCTCGAGGAAGGCGCGCGTACCGACTGGGCGCCGCTCGGCGCGGCCGCGGACAATCAGGAGGAAGCCATCCGCCTCGGCATGGCCGCGACGATCTTCCACTGGGGGCTCCACCCCTGGGCGATCTACGCCATCGTCGCCCTGTCGCTCGCGATCTTCACCTACAACAAGGGCCTGCCGCTGACGATCCGCTCGATCTTCTATCCGATCTTCGGCGAGCGGGTCTGGGGCTGGACCGGCCACATCATCGACGTACTCGCCGTCTTTGCCACTTTGTTCGGCCTTGCCACGTCGCTCGGCTTCGGAGCGGAGCAGGCCAATGCCGGGCTTGAATTCCTGTTCGGAATCCCGGTCACCGACACGTCCAAAGTCGTGCTGATCCTGGCGATCACCGCAGTCGCGCTGGTGTCGGTGCTGATGGGCCTCGACGGCGGGGTGAAGCGGCTTTCGGAAGCCAACATGGTGCTGGCGCTCCTGCTCCTGCTTTTTGTGATTTTTGTCGGGCCGACAGGCGCGATCCTGAGCGGATTCTTATCCAATCTGTGGGCCTATGCCGAGTATCTGCCGGCTCTGTCCAATCCGGTCGGGCGGGAAGACGCGAACTTCAGCCAGGGCTGGACGTCGTTCTACTGGGCCTGGTGGATCAGCTGGTCGCCGTTCGTCGGCATGTTCATCGCCCGCGTCAGCCGCGGCCGGACCGTTCGGGAATTCATCATCTGCGTCTTGTTGATCCCGTCGCTGGTCTCGGTCCTGTGGATGACCAGTTTCGGCGGCACGGCGATCTACCAGATCGTCAACGACGGCTACACGGCGGTTCAGGAATCGGCTCTGGAACTGAAACTGTTCTCCATGCTCGCAGCGCTGCCGCTCGCCCAGGTCACGTCCTTCATCGGCATCGTGCTGGTGATCGTGTTCTTCGTGACGTCGTCGGATTCCGGATCGCTCGTGATCGATACGATCACGGCCGGCGGCAAGGTCAACGCGCCGGTCTCGCAACGGGTGTTCTGGTGCATTTTCGAGGGCCTGGTGGCGATTGCGCTCCTGCTCGGCGGCGGCCTCGTCGCCCTGCAGGCCATGGCGGTTTCCACCGGCTTTCCGTTTGCGGTCCTGCTGCTCTTGGCCTGCTGGTCGATCGTCAAGGGATTGGCGAGCGAGCCGAGGAAGTAAACCCGTTACCCGGGTCGCGGCAGGCGCCGCGGCCCGGTATCGTCTTTATAGAGGGTACTACCGGTCCAGCACCGACCGGATCTCGATCATGTTGGACCGCACGCGCAGCACATAGAACCCGATCGTCGTCAGGTGGGTCGGCATGATCCAGCCGTCTTCCTGGCCGTTCGACACGATCAGCGGCTCCAGGTCGATCGCGCTCTTCAACTGTGCCTGCATATTGGTCCACAAATCGCCGAGCTGGCGGATTTCGATCACGTCCTGGAAGTCGGCGCGGGCCGCCTGCAATATGCCGTAATGGGCATAGAGCTGGCCCTTCGTGAAATAGAAGCTGTTGTCGGCGCGGGTGTCGAACCAGCCGGAATTGAAGCGTTCGGAACGATCCTTGATTGCCGCCGACGTGGAGCCGATATCCTTTGCGATGCGGTCGAGCAGGGCCATCAGGTTGTCCGCGCGCGCATCGAAGGTCGCGCGGCATTGTTCGAGCCGGTTGTTGTAGCGGGTGAACGAATCCGCCGCATTGCGA
The DNA here is from genome assembly GCA_028285165.1 of Rhodobiaceae bacterium. Lineage (GTDB taxonomy): Bacteria > Pseudomonadota > Alphaproteobacteria > Rhizobiales > JANQQB01 > JANQQB01. Next base: position 16,082 of record JANQQB010000199.1, on the reverse strand, counting down.
TAATAGGTTTCCGACCGGGTCGTCGGTCCGAACGGCGAGCGTTCCGAAAACGGGTTGAAGTACCAGGTGAAGCTGTCGAACTGCATGTTGCCGCGGGCCGATTGCAGGTCGACGTCGATTTCCGATGTGCCCCGGACCCGGCCGAGCTGGTCGGCGAGTTCCACCGCGATGCGGGTCGCCGCCTGATGGGCGCCGCGTTGGAAGCTCGCCTTGTTGTCGTGGAACGGCGTGGCGTCCCAGTCCATGCCGAAGAAGCCGGCCTTGTAGAGCGGATGGCTGGAGATCCAGCGGTTCTGGTTGACGTTGAAATCGATCAGGTAGTTCACGGCCTCCACGATGGCCGACCGGCCGCAGGTGCGGGTCGACTGGGTACCACCCTCCGCTGCCACCTGTTCGCCGGCCGAAGTCGTGCGGTTGGCAAAATCGAATTGCGTCGGCCAGTCCTTGTCGTAGTTGCGGATATAGGCCGTGTTCCAGACGAACAGGCCGTAGAACAGAAGGATCGGGACCAGGATCACGCCGATCGTGATCTTCAGCCACATGCGGGCATGGGCAAAGAAGCTGTAGGAGCCGCGAAACGGCGCCCATATCCAGCGCAACAGACCGTAGAACGCATCCCACAGGCCGACGATTGCCTGCCGGAACCAGTCGATGATCGGATCAAGCATCGGGCCTTCCCCACCTTTCGAACGCATTATTCCAGAACGCGTCCCGGTCGGGCAGATAGTCCGAGCGCATCACGGAAACCACAAAATCCCGGAACCGGTCCGGATAGGTCTGATAATCCCGGTAGAACGCCTGCTTGTTGACGGCGAACCGGGTGACGAAGTCAAACGGCACGTATTCAGAGATCAGCCGGTTTACAAGGCCCTTGTCGGGATGATCCGGCCGGGCGCGGTGGACAAGAAAGCGCATGCCGGACGACACGCCGTAAAAATCGACCGGCCGGTTGTTCGCCACTGCCTTGCGGATATCGGACAGGAAATGAAAGGCACGGTCGTCGCCGAGCGTGCCGATATTCTGGTTCGTCCAGTTCTTCATGCCGATCCCGTCGATCGCCGCCACGTCGGTCTCCGGCTCACGCTGCGCGATCTCGAACCGCACATAATGATCGAGCCGCCGGTCGAGCGTGCCGGACGCCTTCAGCCAATGCGGGTTGAAAGGCTCCAACCGCCCCGTGCTTTCCAGGAACTGAAAGACCGTGCGCTCGTCTGTCAGCGTGAAATACCAGTCCGGCACAGGCCCATCACCGAGAAAGTCCGGACGCTCGTCGATGCCCAGCACTGACGTGCCGTCGTCGTCGAAGAAGATGTAGAGCCCGCCGAAATGTTCGGTCCAATAGGACGGGTGCCGGAAATGCAGGCGTTCCGGAATCATCCGGTTGCGTCTGATGTCGCCGCATTCCTGCGCGAGCGCCAGCATGTCGGCGATCATGGTCTCGTCGCGCCAGGCATCTTTCTCGGTCTCGAAGCGCGCCGACAATTGGGTCAGGTCCTTTGCCTTGTCGATCAGCCCGTCCGGGGTCTGCACGACGAAGTCGACCTGCTTGATGGACTTCAGGTCATCGATGCCGGTGACCTGCAGCGTGGAATCCTCGATCTCCCCGTAGACGACGTCCTTCAGGGTCAAGACCCGCAGCGCTTCGGCGTTCTCCGCCATGAAGCGCTGCATCAGGTCCGCGGTCGAGGAAAAGCTCGTCTGCACCACGGGCAGGCGGGCCTGGTCCGGCGACAGGAGGATGAAGCGCCGGTTGATGCCGAACGGGTTGAGATAGAGATCGTCCTCGAATTCGGCGGCGATTTCCGGCGAAAAGCCCATGGCGTCGATACCGAAGCCCATCAGTTCGGTCGGCTTCAGGCCGAACGCCTCGAGCGCCCGGTTGTAGCGCTCCACCAGATGCGGCTGGTCGACCAGGAACAGGTCGCCGTAGATCAGCTTGTTGCGGATCAGGCGTTCCATTTGCCTGCCTCTTTCAGCCCGACGATCTCACGCGCCGCGCGTTCGCGTAGGCGTTCGTTGCGGATCATCGCGGTCACGCTCGCCTCGTCGGACTTGTCGGAATACCGGAACTCGGAATCGGCGTAGCGGTGGATTTCCTGGATCACCATGTCGATCGTGATGGTGCTGCGCAGGTCGGCGATCATCGCCTTCTTCTCGTCATAGGACTTTCTCAGGAACGGTTCTGGGGTCTCGAACCATTCGTCAGGCAATTCGATGTCCATGGCGCGCATCTTGACCGCATCAGTGATGTTCTTGATGGCGCGGCCGGTAAAGCGCGGCTCGACCTCCTTGATGGCATGCAGGTACCGGCCGATATCCGCGAGCGTGGCCGGGATGCCGTTGGCGCCGATCTCGCGCTCGTAGATCCGCACCAGGCCGTCCTCGGCCGGTCGGTTGAGGTCCGAATAGGCCTCCTTGACGGCGCGCTGGATTTCCTGGGCCGCGAACAGGTCGTGATCGCCGACGGGAATGGCATGGTTGCGCCCGACAAGCAGGGCGAAGATGTCGATGTAATCCTCTTCGGTCTGCGGGCCGTCGACCAGCCAGCGGGCGCCGGCACGCTGGCGCAGCGCGTCGTCGATCTTTTCCGGATAGTTGGAAAACATGCCGAAGGAGCAATTGCCGCGCACGACCGTGCCCGCGCCTCCAAAGCTCTCCATCAGCACCGCGGTGACTTCCTGCTGGCCGGCGGAGGTGTTGTCGTCGCTGCGGCTGGCCGCGACCTGGTCGAGATCGTCGATCGTGCCGAAGCCGATGACCCGCGGGTCCATGACGTTGTCGATGAATTGCCGGCAATTCTGGCCGGACTTGCCCTGATAGGACGAGATCTGGTCGACGCCGAAATTCTCGTAATGGAAGGTCGTGCCCGCGACCTCGCAATAATCGTTGATCAGGCCGGCGATCATCTGGATCAGCGTGGTCTTTCCGGTGCCCGGAAAGCCGTCGCCGATGAAGGTGAACAGAAAGCCGCCGAGTTCGACGAACGGGTTCATCTGCCGGTCGAAATCGTAGGCCATCAGCATCTTGGCGATTTTCAGCGCCTGGTACTTGGCGATGTGGTTGCCGACGACCTCGTTCGGTTTCTTGAAGGTCATGACCAGCGGCTTGCGGCGGCCGGCGCCGGAGGCATCCAGGCCGTTCAGCGTGAAATCGTCGGCATCGACCCGGATGTGCATCCGGTCGAACGTGCCGATTTCGGCAAACCGCTGCTGGCGGGCGAGCAGCGCCTCGATCGTATGGGTCGCAAAGGCACGCGCCGACGCGATCAGCGCGGCGTCTTCCTTCAGATCGCCGAGCGCGCGGTCGAGCGAATACAAAAAACCCTTATAGGCATCGAGCACCGTGTCGAATTCCAGCACCGGTTCCGGTGGATCTTCCGCCGGCTCGGTCGCCGCCTGCAGGCTCGCCGTAAGGTAACGCGCCGTGGTGAAGAGGGCGACGAACGCCTCTGAATTGAGGAGTTTGTGAAAATGCGTGGCGCGATCGCCCTGCAGGGGCGATCCGCGGTTTTCCGCTTTCATGCTTTCCAGTTCGGTCTGGCGTGCGAACAGGTCGGCAACCGCGAAGCCGATGGCAAGCCCGCGCCGCAGGCCGTAGATCAGGCTGTGCTGGCCCGGCGACAGCATCGGGTCGTCCGGTGTCACGCCGGAAATCCGCTCGATCAGCGACACATTGGCGGAGCGTTTCAGGCCGCCGGTCGCAACGGTGGAGACAAAACGCCGGCCGGTTCCGGCGACGTCGGGGCGGCCGCCGCCCGGATCGTCGACGCTGACGGTGACCCGTTCCATCAGCCGGTAGGCCGTGTCCAGGTGCTTGGCAATGTCTTCGTCGGGCAGGGTGGTCAGGCCGATGTCCATGAAGGGTCCTCGATGTCAGAGATTTCGCAGGATCTGGTCTTCGGTGAGGATCGCGCAATCGTGGCCGGCGAACACGCTGTCGGCGGCCCCCGACGCGAACACTGCCTGATAGACATCGTGCGGTACGAGCGCGTGGCGGCGAAAGGCGCTGACGCCCTGCTGGACGCATTCCACGTTGTTGGTGTCGACGTAATAGACCTGTTTCGCCGGTTCGGATTTCCAAAGGCCGGACGAACCGGCGATTTCCTTTTGCGCCTTCAATTCCTGCATCGTCCAGGTCAGGATCCAGCTTCGATCCGGCGCCTTGGCGCTGTCCAGCACCGACTGGACCGCATCGGGGTGTTTCGTCTGTCCGGCGCCGTAGAACGGTCCGAGCACGAAGCGCCGCACCTGTTTGGGATGCAGGTTCGGAAAGTCGGAATCCATCGCCGTGGCGATCGAAGTGAGCGTCAGGCCGTATTGCGAATGGTTGGCCGCAAAATGCGTGAACGCGTCGGAAATCTCCGCATTCGGCAGGCCGATCATGCGACCGAGCGTGCGGTCGGGAAACTCGGCCTGCGCCCGCGCCAGCGTGTCGGTGCGGACCTGGCCGCGCGAGGAATCCTCCAGAAGCGCCAGATAGACGAGCGGCAGGTTTTCCGATCCGTCATAGGCCGCCCAGTGTACCACATAGGACAAACGTCCGGTCGCCTTGTCGACGGTGGCCCGCACGGTCTCCGGCGTATGGAAGGCCGGAAACACGTTGCCGTCCCTCAAAATCTCCAGATAGAGGCGCTCCGCCATCACCTTTTGCAGCGAACCGGGGTGTTGCTTGAACTTCAGGATCAGGTCGAGCATTTCGCGCCGGATCGTCGCCGTGTCCGGTACTTCGGTGAGACGCTCTTCGATGCGCGTCTTGGCGCGTTCCAGGTCGAGCACGTTGCGAAACACCGGAAAGCCGCTCTCGACCGCATCGATCTGGAAGGAATCGGAGAACATGCGCCGCATGTCCCAGGCCTGAAAGTTGCGCTTCAGGCGCTGCAGATGGTTCATCGCGACGGCGTTGATGATGCGGTTCGGCCGGCTGCCCCAGGGGCCGGGACGCTCCTCGCGCAGGATGTCCTCCACCGCGGCGAGCGCCCGTCCCATGATCCGAAAATAGCCGCCCGCGCCGGTGCGGTCGGCTCCGTTCCCGTTCAGTGAATCCACGTCAGTTTCCGCCGTAGGACGCCGTTTCGTGTTTCTTCAGCACTTCGGCGAAACGCCGGGAAAACGCCTCGTCGGCGAGTTTCTTGCGGCGCTGGATTTCCTGCGTGGAGACCATGTTCTTTTCATGCATCTCCAGAAGGTCGCCGATATGCGACTGGGCGGCGGCGCCGATCCCGGCCATGGTTTCTTCCGCCGCCACATCGACCTTGGAACCGAGCGTGTTGATCTTGTGCGCGACCTTTTGCTGGGCGGCCGTCTTCAGCGAATCTTCCAGCGCCTTGTAGAGCACGATGCGCTGTTCGGTGTCGATGTTGAGCTTGTTGATAAGGGTGTTCTGTGCGGCAATCTGGTTGTTCAGGGAATCGACGAAGGTCTGGAACATGTTCGTATAGCGTTCCAGCGTCTGTGATGCGGCCAGCAATTCCTGTTCCTCGGCGAGTTTCTGGTTGTATTCGGTGGCCAGAGACGAGCGGCTTTCTTCAAGTTGCACGCGTTCGCCCTGGTCGGTCGAGGCGGCGATCTTGTTTTCGATGTCGAGCAGTTCCGGATTGATTTCCTGCACCCGGTCCTGCACCGCCTTCAGGTCATCGGCCACTTTCTGGCGCCGGTCGATGACCGTCTTCAGGCTTTCTTCCGAGGATGCGTAGCGCTCTTCCAGGATTCCCTTTTGTTCCTTCAGGATCGTCACGATCGTATCGGACTTGGCGAGCAGGTCCTGCAGGTTCTGGGCAAGCGAGGTCGACCGAACCCGGTCATTGTGCATTGCCTCGGCGCGTTTCTTGGAAAAGAAGCCGACGAGCTGTTCCGTAAAGGTCAGCGTCTTCATGGCTTCGAACTGCGATCCGAAACTGTCTGTCACATCTTCCAGGCTGACGATCAGGTCGGCAATATTCGCCTCCATGACCGATTGCTGGTGCAGTACATCTTCGATGCGTGCGTTTTCGATATCGAAATCCACTTCGCCGATTGTCTCCGTCTCGGCGAATTTCTCCAGAACTGCTTCGGTTGTTCCGACTTTTTCACGCATTTCGCTGATTGCGGCGCGGGTTTTTTCGATTTCCTGATCAAAGGACTGTTGGGAAACGGCCATGTGTTCTCCTCTCCGCTCAACGAATATTATATGGTTCGTATGGCAGGCTTTTGTAACCGTTGGCGGTTTCATCTCGGAAGGGGACGGCGGACCGCCCTGAAAAGGGCGCCGAAACGCGCGTTTGCATAACATGAACCGCCCGCCGGCCCAACGACCGGCATGCCGGATCCGGTGAAAATCGTTGGCCGTTCGTTAAAGGCCGGCCGCTCCGCGGTCTCTTTACAGAACCGCGTCGAGCGCTTCGCATGCCGCCTCGACATCGGCCGGCGTGTTGTAGTGCACGAGGCTCAACCGCACGACGCCGCGCGCCGGATCGATTCCGAGCGCTTCGACCAGCCGGTAGGCGTAGAAATCCCCGAACCCGCACATGATGCCGCGTTCGCCGAGTGCGGTCGCCACGGCCTCCGGATCCTTGTCCGTATCGAGCGCAATCGTCGGGTGCCGGTCGCCGGTCCGGTCCTGGCCGATGATGCGCAGCGAATTCTTGCCGCGCAGATAGGCGAGAAGCGGGTCGAGCAGGGCGTCTTCGTGCGCTTTCCAGAGCCCGTTGACACGATCGACCGCCGATTTGAGACCGCCGGTTCCGCCATGGTGCCGGTCAAGCGCGGCCACATAGTCGAGCACGCCGGAGGCGGCCGCGATCTGGGCATGGTCCGGACCCGCCGGCGTCAGCCGCTTGCCCGGATAGGCTTCGTTGAAGAAATGCCCCTGGTTCGGCAGGAAATCGGTGATCGACCGCCGCGCCACCATCAATCCCTGGTGCACGGAATAGACCTTGTAGAGGCTGAACAGGTAGATGTCGCAGCCGATGGCGCCGACATCCGGCAGGCCGTGCGGTGCCCGGCTCACACCGTCGATGATGACGGCCGGCTTCTGCGGCAGCGTCTTGATGCGTCGTGTCCAGTCGCCGACCGGGTTTTCCTGGCCGACAATGTTGCTGCAATGGGGCAGGCAGACGACGGCGGTCTTGTCGGTGAGAAGGGCGTCGAGGCCGGCGTCGTCCAATTGCCCGCTTTGCGGATCGACTTTCCATTCCCGCAAGGTGAAGCCGTTTTCCTGCGCCATCCGGCGCATCGCGCCCATATTCGCCTCGTGGTCGGCATTGGTCACGACGATTTCCGCGTCCGGCGCCAACGCTCCTCGGAAAGCCTGGGCGATCACATAGGCATTGGCCGAGGTCGACGGTCCGAAATTGACCTCTTCCGGCGCCACGCCGAGCGCTTCGGCCCACAGAGCGTAGGAGCGATCCATGGCGGCGCCGGCGGCAATCCCGGGTGCGTGCGGCAGGTAGGGCTGCACCTTGGTTCGGCGGTAATAGCCGTCGAGCAGGTCGATCGTCTCGCTGCAGGCATAGGACCCGCCGGCATTTTCCAGCATGGTCTGGCCGTCAAGGCTCGGTTCGGAGAATGCAGGAAAGTGGGAACGCACGAAGTCGAGGTCGAGCACGGTCATGACGGGCCTGGATTTCAAGAAGAGGGACGGGGACGGCGGTGGACCATAAGCGCATGGATGGAGGCGGTAAAGGTACGCGACCGCTCATTCGGTTCCGCTGCGGTTAGAACGTCTCGTGCAGGTGCGTCTCAACCGTTCCGGGCAGGCAGACCTCAAGCAGTTCCAGGTCGGCTGTGCAGTCCGCATAGCGGGTTTTCATGCCCGGAGGAATGACGAAGGCGTCGCCGGCCGTGAGCGGATGCGCGGGCTGGCCGTCGCCTTCGAGCGTCATGCCGCCTTCCATGACGAACGTGAACAGGATGTCGGTGCCATGGCTTGTAACGACCGGGTCTGCATCACCCTGCCATTTGGCCACCTGCACGTTGGCGACGCCTTTCGTGCCGGTACCGATGCCGGTATCGCGCGCCGCAAAACCGGCAAGACGCCAGGGTGTCCAGACGGCCTCCGACAGTTTGTGGTGCACGAAAGTTTGGCCCTGGAACTCGCGATCGCGCCGGACCGTGGGCGTTGGCAAGGTCATGGTGTGATCGATCGTGGTGATGTGTTCGGCCGGAACGCCGATTTCGATCACCTCGACATTGTCGGAGGCTTCGAGCACGCGGTGCCGGATCTCCGGCGGTTGGATCACGCAATCGCCGGCTTCCAGAATGAAGGGCGGGCCCTGGTCTTCATAGACCAGCCGCACCCAGCCGCGATAGCAGAAGATGAGTTGGAAGCCGATCGTGTGGTAATGCACCATGTCCGGCACCGGGCCGCCGTCCGGAATCCGGATATGTGAGGCGATGATGCTGCCGCCGAGCCGGTCGGGGATCAGATCCCGGTATTGCATGCCTGCCCGTCCGATGACCCAGGGATCGCGATCCTTAAGCCGACGCACGACGAAGGCGTGCTGGGTCTCCGGCATTTCCATCGCCGGATCGGCTTCGGCAATTTCGATGCGCGTGCCGTTCGGCGCCACCAGCACTTGCCGGCCGCCGGCAAACCGCGCCGGGTCCGGACACAGAAGCCGGATCGTCGGCGGCGCCTCGACGACGTCCCGTTGCAGCCGGATCGTCAGGCCGTGGCCGGACAATACCGCGACGGCCGGGTTGTCGGCGGGAAAGATCATGTCGAGGCGAAAGCCGAGGTTGTCGATGAAGAACCCCATATCGGCGGTCAGATCCGCAGTTGGCAGGCGAACCTCCGCGCGCGCATGTGTCGTGCCGGATGCCGGTGCGTCGTTCATGGTTTTTTTCCTTGATGTTCGGATCGCGGTTCGGGCGTGCGGTGCGGCGGACCGAAAGTCGTAACGATCAGGATCCGCGCCGGTTCGGGTCCGGTGTTCAGATAGGCATGCGGCATACCCGCGTCGAAATACAGGCTGTCGCCGGCAGCAAGCGCCAGCGGTGCGTAGAATTCGGAATGCAGCGCGATCGTGCCGGCAAGAACGTGCAGGAATTCCTCGCCGCGATGCGCCTTCAATCCGCCGGCGTCCTCAAGCGACCGCGCCGTGATTTCATTGAGGAAGGGATGCATCGTCTTTTGTGAAAGATCGGCACACAATACGTTCGTGGCAAACCGGTCGGTCACAACCGGCTCGGCGCTGTCGGCGCGCGCGACGGACCGGATACCGCTGCCCATGGGACGTGCATCCGGCACAAAAAAGCTCGAAATGTCGGCATCCAGGATCTGCGCCAATTGGTAGAGATGCGGCGCACTGACCAGCGTGCGGCCGTTCTCGATTCGCGACAACGTCGCTTCCGACAGGCCGGCGGCATCGGCGAGGTGAGCGAGCGAATAGCCCTTTTGTTTGCGCAGATGTTTCAAGGTCGGTCCGATCGCCGGACAGTCAGAGGGCGCGTCTTCGGAGGGCGGATCGGATCTGGAGCGGATCGTATCGACAGGCATTATTCCGTGTTTCCCTGCCTGACCGGATCTGGCATCATGGGCAATCTAGCAATTTTGAAAGAAATTGCAAATCTGCAAGAAATTGATCCCAGTCATGATACGCTCCAGCGTTGCATCGTTGTTTGCCCGGGACGGCGAAACCGGCCGGCTGATGATCATCGCGCTGCCGCTGATCGCCGCCAATCTGGCCGAATTCGCCATGTTCCAGACGACCAAGATCGTGGTCGGCGATCTGGGATATCGTGAACTCGCAGCCGTCGGGTTGGCCGGCGAATTGTCGCTGGAAATCCTTTTGATCCTGATGGGCATCCTGTCGATCGTCGGCGTGCTGGTCGCCCAGGCCGAGGGTGCGGGCCGCAAAGCGGAAGCGGGCATCGCCGCCCGCCAGGGCATCGTCGTGGCAACCGGTCTCGGGATATTCGCCACCGTTTTTATCTGGAACCTGGACCAGGTGCTGCTGGCGACGGGCCAGGACCCGGACGTCGTCGCGCTGGCCAAACCTTACCTCATGGGCGTGTCGGGGTTTGTGCTGCCGGTCCTGTGGTTCGCCGTACTGCGGAACTTCGTTGCGGCCCTGTCCCGTACCGGTTCCGTGATGGTGATCACCACGGCGGCCGTGGGGCTCAACTATGTCCTGACCGTCATGCTCGTGCACGGGTCGCCGGTGACGCCGGCGCTTGGCGTATTCGGCGCGGGTTTGGCTATGACGATTGTCTCCTGGGCCATGGTGATCGCGCTGACACTCCATGCGTTCCGCACACCGGTCCTGCGCGGCTACGGGCTGTTCCTGGGGCGGCTGCGGCTCGACTTGGCGGTCTGCATGGACATCATGCGCCTTGGCACGCCCGTGGCGGGTCTCATCGTGCTGGAAGCGGGTCTGTTCGTGGCGGTTGCCATTCTCTCCGGCCTGATGGGAGTCAAGACGCTTGCCGCCTATCAGGTCCTGATGGGATGGATCGGGCTGCCGTTTGTGATTGCGCTCGGGCTTGCCGAAGCCACCATGATCCGCGTGGCGCACGGCGTCGGCGAGGGGCGGCCGGTCGCGGCGCGGCGAGCAGGGTTCCTCGGCATCGGCATTGGCGTGGCGCTGCTGTGCGCCCTCATCGTGGTGCCCCTGAACTTCGGCGACGTCATCGTCAGCATCTTCCTGAATCGCGACGATCCGGGCTATGACGAAGTTGCCGCCCTGGCCCTTGATCTCCTTGTGATCGTCGCGTTTTTTCAGGTTTTCGATGGCCTGCAGGGCATCGCCTCTCGGGCGCTGCGCGGTATTCGCGATACGATCGCGCCCTTATGGATCGCCGCCTTTGGCTATTGGGTGCTCGGGATCGGCGGCGGATCGGTGCTGGCCTTCGGTCTGGACCTCAGCGCGCCAGGGCTTTGGTGGGGCATTGCGCTCGGTCTGTGTGTCACCAGCCTGATGCTGACGTGGCGCTTCGAGTGGCTGACGCGGCAGCGCGGCTGACCGGTCAGGGCTCCACGGGAACCGAAAGCCCGACCTTGGTGCGGTCCATGGCGACGGACGTCCGGAACCGCTTGATGTTGGGGTCGTCAAAAAACACCCGCCGGGTCAGCGCCTCGAAATCCTGTACGTCGCGCGCCAGCACGATAAGCGCAAAATCGGCTTCCCCGGTAATGTAATAGCATTGCTGAATGCGCGGTTCGGCGCGCGCCTTGCGGCGAAAGGCGTCGAGGTGGTCGAGCCGTTCGCGTTCCAGTTCGACGAGCACGAGGAATGTCATCGGAAAACCGAGCGCTTCCGGCGACAGCCGTATGGTTTCCCCCTCGATGATGCCGGCCTGCCGCATGCGCTTAAGCCGGCGCTGAACGGTCGGCACAGACAGACCGGTTTCGGCGGCCAGGCTTTCGAGTTTTTCGCGCGCGTCCGCCTGCAACCGGTCAAGCAGGGCGAGATCGGTGGGATCAAGGTCGATCGTTGACATGATCAAAATGTATCAACCTTTTATGTCAATTTGAAAAAAATTCTCGATTTCACGGAAAACTTGCTCTGACTGGATCAACGGTGAACGATAATCTCGCGCCATGACAACACATCGCAATCGCTTCCGCGGACAATCTGTGGCCTATGGCTTTCGTCCTGCGCCCACCCGGCCCCTGGCCATGCTCACCTCTTGCCCGGCCTACGCGCCGACGCCGTTGCGGACCTGTCCGGCCCTTGCCGCGGAAGCGGGGATCGCATCCCTGATGATCAAACACGAGGCCGGCCGCATGGGGCTTGGCAGTTTCAAGGCGTTGGGCGGAGCGTTCGCCGTGGCGCAGATCCTCGCCGAGGAGGGATCAGTGTCCCCGGCCGATCTCCTGCAGCCGGATGCCAAGGCGTTCGCCGCCTCCCGCACATTCATCACCGCAAGCGCCGGCAATCACGGCCTGTCGGTTGCCGCCGGTGCCAAGGTGTTCGGAGCCCATGCCGTGATCGTCCTTTCCGCGACCGTGCCGGAGGCTTTTGCCGAAAGGATCCGGGCGCATGGCGCTGGCGTCGAACGCATTGCCGGCGGCTACGAAGACAGCGTCGCCCATGCCGCCGCCGAGGCCGATCGCAACGGATGGATCCACCTCGCCGACGGGTCCTGGCCGGGATACACCGAGGCGCCCGGCCTGGTCATGGAAGGCTATACGGTGATCGCCGAGGAGTGCCGGGCTCATTTTGCCGAGACCGAGACCTGGCCGAGCCACATCTTCCTTCAGGCGGGCGTCGGCGGGCTCGCGGCGGCCTTTGCCGCCCATGTCCGCGTTTCGTGGCCGGTCCAGCCGGTCATTATCGTGGTCGAACCGGAGGCGGCGCCGTGTCTGCGTGCCAGCATCGAGGCCGGAGCGTTGACGCGGGCCGACGGTCCGGTCTCGAATATGGGGCGCCTTGATTGCAAGGAGGCGTCTCTGCTTGCCTTCGAAGGATTGCGCTCCGACGCCGATGGTTTCACGACAATATCGGATGAAGAGGCAACCGATGCCGCGGTCCGGCTGGCGGCCGAGCACATGCCGACAACGCCGAGCGGCGCGTCGGGGTTGGCGGCTTTGCTGCATCGTTCGGATCTGCGTTCAGACTTCGGCCTGACAGAGGACAGCCGGTGTCTGGTGATCGTCTCGGAGGGTCCGGAGCGTTGATCGGCGGGGCTCGATGATCACAACGGCCACACCGCCAGCACGACCGATAGCAGAAGCAAGACGGCAAAACCGATATTGGCGATGCGACCCGCGCGCGGATTGCGCAGCAGCAGCGAAAACGACGAGCCGAAGGCCAGCCAAAGCACATTGACCGTTACGATGACGACGATCAGCGCCGCGACTTTCAGGCCGGCATCGAGAAACGGATCCTGTCGAACGAGACTGTGTCCGGAAAACACGGCACCGATTGCAGCAAACGCCTTCGGGTTGGCGATCGCGAGCAGGAACGCATTGACAAAGGCCGGCGGTCGCGTCTCGGCGTTTGTATCGCCAAGAACCGGCGCCGTGGCGATGCGCCAGGCCAGGTAAAGAATGTAGAGCGCCGCTGCGACAGTGACGGCATTCGCCAGGGCCGGAACGGAGAGCACAAGCCCGGTCACGCCGGTGGCGACCGCGATCAGCACGACGGTCGTGCCGGTGCAGATGCCGGCCAAGAACGGCAGGCCGGCCCGAATGCCGTAAGCCGCGCCGACACCGGCAATGCTGAGCGTTGCCGGACCAGGGCTGCCCATCAGCGGCAGGGCCGCGGGCCACAGAAGAATAAGGCTGCCTTCCATTGAGCGCTTTCGCCGGATTGTGTCACGCTAGGAACACCTAATGTTCGGGCGCGGTCTTGTACGTTTGTGATCCGCCGGCGCGTTCTTGGGAAGTTCTCTCAACTCGGAAAGTCGCCACTATGCCTGCGGCCGGCATTGGAAAGCGTTGCCCGCGGACAGTTTACGCGCTTGCTTACCCCAATCCGTCATTACCCGATTCATTCGGGTAATCCAGGAACCGGTCCGCAGAGGGCACTATCGACGCGCTCGACATGGACTTGTGTTGATAGCCGGCCAAACATGTCTGAACCGGATGGGGAGGTGCCGCTGGATCACCCGAGAAATTCGGGTGATGACGGATGGGGGATTGGTTTGCACAAAGCCTGCAACGTCAGCCAACCCGGCTAGGCCGACAAGTGGCCGGGTGAACACGGCGCGGCGCACCTAGGGACCGGTGTCTCAATTCCATTCGTCGCGCCGCAATCGTGATCCGCGCCGTCGCGCCACTTGGCGCATCGACAAGACGGAGGATTTTCTGTAGCTCGGTAATCGACCGATCATCTCCTTCGGCCCGCGTTCGCGGGTCGGTCCGGCTCTTGACGACAGCCCGCCGTGGCTGCTGGTACCAGGACCGGGCTCTCCTCGGATTAAGAGGCGCCTATTGCATGACTCGCTATAATGCGTGGACCGTATTCTGGAACGGCCTGACCGGCCAGAAGGGATGGGATCGCGCCTGGCGCGATCCGGAACCGAGGACGGACTACGAGGTCGTCATCGTCGGTGGCGGCCTGCACGGTCTCGCCACGGCTTATTATCTCGCGCGCAATCACGGTATCACCAACGTGGCTGTCGTCGAAAAGGGCTGGCTCGGAGGCGGCAATGGCGGCCGCAACACGACGATTGTGCGCTCCAATTACATGCTGCCGGGCAATCGGCAGTTCTACGAGCACTCCCTGAAATTATGGGAAAATCTGAGCCACGACCTGAACTACAATGTGATGTTCAGTCAGCGCTCGCACGTGACGCTGCTGCATTCACCGGCGGCGCGGGACGCCGCCGCGCGCCGCTACAACACGCTGCGCCTGACCGGGTCCGATGCCGAGATGTGGGATCTGGAAACCCTGAAACGCGAAATCCCGCATCTGAACTACGGGCCCGATGCCCGGTTTCCCATCATTGGCGCGGCCGTTCAGAAACGCGCCGGCACCGCCCGGCATGACGCGGTGGCCTGGGGGTATGCCCGCGGCGCGGATTCGCGCGGTGTCGACATCCTGCAGAATTGCGAGGTCACCGGCGTACGCAGCCAGGACGGCCGGGTCACCGAACTGGAAACCACGCGCGGCACGATCCGCGGTCAGAAGGTCGGCTTCGCTGTCGCCGGCAACACGTCCCGCCTGTGGCAGATGGCCGGTCTCGGCAATCTGCCGATCGAAACTCATAAACTCCAGGCCTTCGTTTCCGAGCCGCTGAAACCGCTGCTCGACCAGGTGGTCGTCTTCGGCGTCGGCGGCGCGCATTTCTATATCTCGCAATCCGACAAGGGCGGCATGGTGTTTGGCGGCGACCTCGATTGGTACAAGTCCTATGCCCAGCGCGGCAATCTGCCGATCGTCCAGGACGTGGCCGAATGCGCCACATCGATCCTGCCCTGCCTTGGCCGGGTCCGGCTGTTGCGCCATTGGGCGGGTGTCATGGACATGTCGATGGACGGCACGTTCTTCCTGTGCAAGACGCCGCTCGACAATCTCTATCTAAACGCCGGCTGGAATTACGGCGGGTTCAAGGCGAGCCCGGCCTCGGGCTGGTACTTTGCCGACCTGATCGCCAACGATCGGCCCGATCCGATCCTGGCCGACCATGACCTCACGCGGTTCGAACGCGGCGTCAACATCGACGAACGCGGCGCCGGACCCGACCCCAAACTGCACGGATAAAAGAGATGATCCGGATCAATTGTCCGTTTTGCGGGCCGCGCGACCACAGCGAGTTCACCTATGGCGGCGACGGGTCGATCGCTTATCCGGCGCTTGACGCTTCGGCGGAAGACTGGACGAAGGCCGTCTTTGAACGCGAGAACGTGCGCGGCTGGCAGACCGAGACCTGGCACCATGTCGGCGGATGCCGGATGTGGCTCCTGGTCGAGCGCAACACGATGACCCATGAGATCCGCAACGTGCGTCCGGCCCATCCGGGATTCGCCGCCGTGCTGGAGTCCGAGACATGAGCGCGTCGCGCCTTTCCGCCGGCGGCCATATCGACCGCAGCAGGACCCTGTCCTTTACCTGGGACGGCCGGGACCTGACCGGCCATCCAGGCGATACGCTGGCCTCCGCGCTGCTTGCCGCCGATGTCGGCGTGATCGGCCGCAGCTTCAAGTACCACCGTCCGCGGGGAATCATGTCCGCCGGCGTCGAGGAATCCGGCGCAATCGTCACGGTCGGTACTGGCGCGCGGCGCGATCCGAACGTCAAGGCGAGCACCCAGGAACTCCATGACGGGCTTGTCGCGAACGGCCAGAACGCATGGCCGAACGTGCGTTTCGATCTCGGCGCGGTGAACAACCTGCTGTCGCCGTTCTTTGCCGCCGGCTTCTATTACAAGACCTTCATGGGCCTGCCGCCCTTCGAATGGGGATCAGGCACCGGTCTCTGGATGCGCTATGAAGCGATCATCCGCAAGGCGGCCGGTATGGGCACCGCCTCGCGCGAGCCCGATCCGGACAGCTATGAGCATGCCCACGACCATTGCGACGTGCTGGTCGTCGGATCCGGCCCGGCGGGTCGGGCGTCGGCATTGGAAGCCGCGGCGGCCGGCACGTCGCAATGGTCGTGGGCATGCTCATAGCTGTCCGGATCGGGCCCGCGCGAGGCGGTGCCCATACCGGCCGCC
>JANQQB010000183.1 GCA_028285165.1 Rhodobiaceae bacterium | reverse complement strand
TTGCGGTCCCCTTGTGGTCATCAGACCACGGCGGGAACCGCGCCTAGCCAGCGAGCCTGTAAAACCGGTCAAATGATTCTATCTGGTCGGACAATGCTCTAAGTCAGGGTGGACAGGGAGGGGCAGCGTGAAGCGTCAGACCGGGTCGTCGGACGGGCCGTCGCACTCTGCAAGCGCTCTGAACCCCGCGGCCACGAACGCGACCAGCGGCGTCAACGCTTCTGAGACGCTGTGTGTCGCGTCGGTGTCCTTCGACAGGCGTTCGGCACGGCCCGTGTCGGCGCAGAGCGCGAGCATCGCGGCGACCATATAGGTGAATCCGTCAATCAGCTTGCGCTCCTCGACATGTGGCAGCGTCTCCCGAAACGCCTCGAGATAGGCTCTCGCCATCGCATCGTAGTGACGGGCGATCACTTCGGTTCCAAGCGCTGAATTCGCAAGGCGCCCCATGAGCGCTGCGTAGTTCCGCCAGCCGCGATCGCCATGGCTCGCCGACTCGATGAACGGCCGCACATACGCTTTGATGAGGTGCTCGAGCGGCACCGGTGCGCCCTTGAATTCCGCGCTAAGCGCAGCAAGCGCGTTGCGCCGGGACGCTGACATGAACTCCGCCCTGCGCCGTATCACACTATCGAAGAGTTCTTCCTTCGGGCCGAAATGATAGCCGATCGCGGCCAGTTGCAGATCGGCCAGACGGGCGACGTCGCGGATGCTGGTGCCGTCGAACCCGTTCGCAGCGAAGAGTTCTTCGGCCGCATTCAGGATGCGCTCCCGTGTTTCATCCGCCGTCTGTCCTTTCGGACGGCCGACCCGCCGGCCGGACCGATGGTCGGACGGCAAGGAGGCAAGTGTCGTCCCGGGCGGTCCGGCAGATTTGGCTTTACCGGTCATGCGGCACCCTGCAGGGAACCCGTTCCGGACATGTCCACCGCGTCACGACCTTTCAAGGCAAGGATCGAACGGGCTTCATCCGGGCTTGCAACGCGATGGCCGAGCCCCTCGATGATCTGACGGACGAGCGCAACCTGAACCGCGTTTCCTTCCGCCAGCACTCCGGGTCCCGCCCAAAGGGAATCCTCAAGCCCGACGCGGACATGTCCGCCCGCTGCCGCCGACTGGGCGGCCACCGCCATCTGCGCCTTGCCCGCTCCGAGCACCGACCAAACATAGTCCGAGCCGAACAGCCGATCCGCGGTACGGCGCATATGGGCCACGTCGTCGGCATGGCTGCCGATGCCGCCGAGGATGCCGAAGACGGTCTGGATGAAGAAGGGCGGTTCGATCATGCCCCGATCGGCGAAATGGGCAAGATTGTACAAGTGGGCCGTGTCGTAACATTCGAACTCGAACCGCGTGCCGGACGCCCGGCAGGTTTCGAGCACGAAGCGGATGTCCTTGAAGGAATTCCGGAACACGAGATCGTCGCTGGTCTCAAGGTGCACCCGCTCCCAGTCGTGCTTGAAATCGGTGAAGCGGTCGAGCATGGGGAACAGCCCCATATTCATCGATCCCATGTTCAGCGATGCCACTTCCGGCTTGAAGCGGGCCGCCGGTCGAACGCGCTCGTCGACCGTCATGAACGGGCTTCCACCCGTCGTGAGATTGAGGACGGCATCGGTGCGCGCGTGGATGTCGGGCACAAAGGCCCCGAAAGCCTCCGGTGTCTGATCCGGCCTGCCGTCGGCCGGATTGCGGGCATGCAGATGCAGGATCGCCGCACCGGCCTCGCTCGCAGCGACAGCTTCGGCAATCATCTCCTCTGGTGTCACAGGAAGATACGGCGACATCGAGGGCGTATGGATTGCGCCGGTCAGGGCGCAGGTGATAATCACCGGGCGCGCCTGGGTCGATTGGGTCATGTCGCCTCCTTGATCGGTAGTCGGGCCGTGTCGGCGTTTATCTGTCACTCGGCCGCGGACCGCATTTCGGCTTCGCGGATCATTGCCCGCAGCCGGACCGGACGCACCGGCAGCGTCGTGGTTTCGACGCCATAGGCCTGCAGCGCATCGTCGATCGCGCTCGACAGGGCGGATGGGGCACCGAGACGCCCGCCTTCGCCACCACCCTTGATGCCGTATTCGGTGTAGGGCGAGGGTGTTTCGACGTGACCGAGTTTCAGGTTGACCGGCATTTCATGCACGGAGGGAAGGGCGAATTCGGCGAAATTGGCGTTCGTGAACTGACCGTTTTCGTCGTAGATGAATTCCTCCGTCAGCGTCGTGCCGATTCCGTTGGCCGTGCCGCCGAAAACCTGTCCGCCGAGCGTCTTCGGATTGACGATCGTACCGTTGTCATGCACCGCGGCATAGTCGAGGATTTCCACCTTGCCCGTCGCCGGATCGACCTCGACCACCGCGATGTGACAGATGTGACCGACCATTGGATAGAAGATGCCGAGGTGACTGCGATCCGGCGCCGGTTCGGCGGAGATCGGGTGGTCGTAGACAGCGGTCGTTTCGAGCCCTGAATCGAATTCCGGCGTATCCGGGAAGTTGAGCCGGAAGAAGTTGGCCTGGATCGCGATGTCGGCGATCGCGACTTCCTTGTCCGATCCCTTGACACCGACCTTGGCGTCGCGGAGTTCGAGATCGGCCGGGTTGGCTTCCAGGAGATGCGAGGCAAACGTCTTCAGCTTGTCCTTGACCTTGATGGACGCCGAGACGCAGGCACCGGCGACCATGGCGGTAAAGCGGCTGCCCTGCGGTCCGACGCCGTTGAACCCGGAATGGGTGTCGGCATACCCGACCACGATATCGGCCGGATCGACGGTCAGTTGTTCAGCCAGGACTTGCGTTACGACAGTTTCCGGGCTGTTGCCGACAAAAATGGAATTGAGCGTGACAAACACTTTGCCCGTCGGATCGATCCGTAACGATATGCCTTCCGGTGTGGAGGTCAGGGTAAAGCCCGGTGTCTCGACATTGTTGAGGAACCACCATTCGGTCGGTCCGTAGACGCTGCGTTCCTGGCAGGTGGCGAGACCGATGCCGACGCACCGCCCCTCCGACCGCATCTTTGCCGCCTTGGCCTTCCATGCGTCGTAGTCGATCAGGTCGGTCGCCTGGCGGAACACTTCCTGGAAATTGCCGCTGTCGTAGATGTTGCCGGTCGGGATCATGTAGGGGAACTCGTCCGGCTGGATCATGTTTTTCAGCCGCAGCTCGACCGGATCGATGCCGAGTTCCTTTGCGGCCGCATCGACCATGCGTTCGATAACCCAATTGGTCACCTCCGACCCGAAACCCCGATAGGGGCCCTGTTGGCACTTGTTCGTCAGGACGGCCATCACGCGCATGGCGAAGGATCCGATCTTGTACGGGCCCGTGACCTGCGCCATGGCGTTGCCGTGTGTGCCTACGCCGAACTGCATGTACGCGCCGTAATCGTCCATCACATCGAAGCGGAACGACACCATCTCGCCGTCGCGGGTCAGCGCCAGTTCGGCGTCGTACAGGCGGTCTGAGCCATGGCTGTCCGAATTGGTGAAATGCTCCTCACGGTCCTCGATATACTTGACCGGTTGGTTGGTCAGCCGGGCAAGCGCCGATGTCAGGATGATGATCTTGTGGATGAACACCTTCGAACCGAACGACCCGCCGGTCATGATCGGCATCATCTTGAGCTGCGTCGGCGAGACACGCAGGGATCCCGCGATGACGAAGGGAATGAAATTGTAGAAGTTCGTGTTGCAATGGATCGTAAAGCCGCCCGACAAGGGGTCGAACTCGGAGAGGCATCCGGCCGTTTCGATTGCCTGGGCGGACGCGCGGCCCCAGCGCAGGCGGCGGCGCACCACGTGATCGGCGCGCGCGAAGTCGTCCTCGACCGGTCCGAACGAAAAGCTCTCGTCCAATGCGACGTTGGACTCCCGGGCCTCCGGATGCAGGATCGCATCGCCGGTGGCCGCGGCCGATGTTTCGATATCGACGTTTGGCGGGAGCACCTCGTACTCAACCTCGACCAGATCCGCGGCGTCCTCGGCAATGTAGCGGTCCTCTGCGACCACGGCGGCAACCACTTCGCCGACATGGCGGACGCGATCAATCGCGCATGCCGTCTGCGGCACCGGCGGAGAGGCAAAACTGGGGCAGGGGTCGACGACCGTGGCGATATCCTGGCCGGTGAACACGCCGATGACGCCCGGAAGGTCTTTGGCCTTTGACGTATCGATGGACTTGATCCGGGCGTGCGCGTGCGGGCTGCGGACCGTGGCGGCCTGCGCCATGTTCGGCACGGTGTAATCGTCGATGTATTTGCCCTTGCCGGCCAGGAAGCGCGGGTCCTCGACCCGCTTGATGGATTTGCCGATCCATTTGGTACCGTTTCCGGGCGCTTCGCGTTGCCGGCTCGGCGGGATGACATTGCTTTCCAGATGGGCGCTCATGCTCGTCCTCCCTCAGGCTGCCGTCGCGGCACGATCGGCGTCGGCTGCGTCCCGGAGTTTCGTGGCAGCCGACCGGATCGCGTCGACGATGTAGGTGTATCCCGTGCAGCGGCAGAGATTGCCGGAAATGGCTTCGCGGATTTCCTCGTCGGTGGGATCGGGGTTGTCCTGCAGCAATTCTTGCGCGGCCATCAGCATGCCGGGCGTACAGAAGCCGCATTGCAGGCCGTGTTCTTCCCAGAACGCTTCCTGGATCGGGTGGAGCCCATCCGCGCTTCCGAGGCCCTCAACGGTCGTAAGCGCGCAGCCGTCCGCCTGGACGGCGAACATCAGGCAGGACCGCACCGCGCGCCCGTCGACAATCACATTGCAAGCGCCGCACACGCCATGTTCGCAGCCGACATGCGTGCCTGGCAAGGCCAGCGTGTGGCGAATGAAATCGCTGAGCAGGAGGCGGGGCGGGACGTCGGCCCGGCGCGTGCGGCCGTTGACCGAAACGGAAATCGAGACGTTCTCCATGGCGTTGTCTCCCTTGGTTCTTATGGTTGTGCTGCGCGGCCGGCGGCGTCGCTCAGCGCCCGGCAAACAAGCGTGCCGATGAGATCCCGGCGGTATTCGCCGCTCGTGACGGCATCGTGGGAGGGATCCACGGATTGGCGTGCTTGGTCGCCTGCCGCTTCACAGAGCGCCGGCGTCAGCGTCTGTCCGACAATCGCGGCTTCGACGTCGTGAAGCCGGAGTGCCCGGTCTGCGATCCCGGCTGCGGCCAGGCGTGCGTTTGAAACAGTGCTGCCGTCCCAGGTGACGACGCACGCCACCAGAACCCAGGCAAAATCTCCCTTGCGCATGGAGATTTCGTGAAACCCCCATGACTGGTTCGGTGCCAGATCGGGTATTCGGATCTCGACAAGCATTTCGTTCGGTTTCAGGGCGGTCTCGTAGAGCCCGGTGAAAAATGCCTTGGCCGGGATCTCGCGCCTTCCGGTCTGCGATTGCGCGACGAATATTGCGTCAAGCACCTGCATGATCGCCGGCATTTCTGAAGCCGGGTCGGCGTGGCAGAGATTGCCGCAAAGCGTCCCGCGATTGCGCACGGCGCCGTGGGCGATCCATTCGTATGCTTCGCCGATCAGTGGAATGGCGGTTCGGACCGCTTCGGATTTTTTGACATCGGCGTGACGGGCGAGGGCGCCAATGCGGATTTGCCCATCTTCGTGCCGGATATAGTCGAGGTCAGGCAATCGATTGATGTCGATGAGTCGGTCGGGTCGGGCAAGACGCGTGTTCATCATCGGCACGAGGCTCTGGCCGCCGGCCAGAATGCGGGCGTCGTCCGTGCTATCAGCGAGCATGTCGAGCGCGGCCGACAGCGTGTCCGGTCTCTCATAGGTGAAGGCGGCGGGTTTCATTCGGTGTCCTCCATCGGCTATGGCCGCGCCTTCTTCGTGCGCTGGCAAGGTATGCTGGTCGTTCGCTCGGCAGGCTGCGCGGCCGACCGCGTTAGGCTTGCTTCATGCGGTCATCCGGCAAACCTTGGTTCCGGCAGGCCGCGGATGCCAAGGCCCGTGATCCGGAAAAGACTGCCGGCCGCAAATTGCGGTTTGATCTCCTGGACGAAATTGTCGTGGGCGGCGGGATGCTGCACCCGAGCCATCGAGGTGACGTAGATCTCGTCGAGGTCGTTGCCCCCGAAAATGACGCTGGTGATGTTGCGCACGGGCATGGTGATCTTGCGGTCCACCGACCCGTCCGGCGCGTAGCGGATCAGGTCGCCGGAAATCACCTGCGCGTTCCACAGATACCCTTCGGAATCGACCGTGGAGCCGTCGGCGAAACCGGCATCGTCGGCCGTAGACGCAAACACCCGCCGGTTCGAAACGTTGCCCGTGTCGACGGCGTAATCGTAGGCCCAGATCTCCTGCTGGAATGTGTCGGCGAAATAGAAGGTCTGGTCGTCCGGGCTCCAGCACGGACCGTTGGAGCAGATAATTCCATCGTCGACCTTGGTGAGGCTGTGGTCGGGATCGAGGCGCCAGAGCCCGCAAATCCCCAATTCTTCCTGGTCGTCCATGCCGCCGGCAAAGAAGCGGCCGCGGCGATCGCATTTGCCGTCGTTCAGCCGCGCGCGTGTCGTGTCGTCATCGACATGGGCGATCGGGTCGAGGGCGCCGGTGTCGAAATCGAACGCATAAAATCCGTCGTTGAGCGCAAGCACGGCACCGCCTTCGGCGCGAAGCGCCATGGCACCGACGTCGCGGTCGATCGACCAGTGCCGAACGGCCCCGTTGCGCGGATCGAACCGCCAGATCGCCGGCTTATCGACCCGGCGACCAGTGGAATCGACCCAATAGAGGCAACCCTCGGCCACATCCCAGACCGGTCCTTCGCCGAGATGGTTCTCGCAGGTGATCAGGCACTCGATCGTAAAGGTTGTCATGTCGGTCAGCGCCCTGGCGTTCGGGTCAGCCGAATCCCAAAGCAGGATTAGAGCGACGCGGTAATGCGATGAAACTTGTGTTAGCAAATATTATACGTACGTTCAATAAATATTATGGACAACCTGCGTCAGCCTCTCGCTGCCGTGCCGGAAAGCAAATCCGCCGATGCGGGGAGGGTCAGAGGTTTCCGATTTTGTGTTTGTCCGCTGGCGTGTCCGAAACGTGCCTTGGGAGAGCCCGGCAAATCCCGCTCTTGCAGTATCGCCGACGCCCTGTGCAGCGCAGGCTCACGTCACGGGAGCCGAGACCGGTTATGCAGGCGCAGGGTGATCGTTCGCCGCACGGCTGACGACAGTCACCAGCCCGCGCTCCGGATCGACAACCAGTCGGTCGCCGGTCCGGATGAGCATGGTCACATCGCCGTCCTCGAAGCGGTCGCACATGGCCATGTCGGCCAGCGCGGCGCCCTGCGCGAGAATGGTATTGGCCGCGTTGAAGAGGATGGCTTTCGGGGCCATGCCGCGAGAGGCCATCTCATGCAGCATCCAGGCGGACGCCACACCGCCCTTGGCTGTGTTGAGAACCAGGATCTTGTCGACGTAGCTCTGGCCGGTCAGGGCGTGTTGCGGTCGTGAAAAGATCCCCTTGATCCGGTCGAGGTCGTAGCGTGCGGAAAAGTTGTCGCGTGCCACAAGCGCTTCGCCCTCGACCCGATGGCCAATGCCGACATGGCATTTCAACGCGATGCTCATGAAACGATCGCTCCCTTTTCCGCCGAAGCGATGCACGTCTCCATGCAGGCCAGGGCTGGCAGATAGCCATAGCCGCCGAGAATGTTCACGATCTTGGTGGAGTTCGACAACAATCGCTTCCAGCCATTTGCCTCGCCGATCTCGCGGGCATATTGCTGATAGAAGCAAGTGCCCTGCAGCACCTTGCCCCCGAAGGTCTCGATGGCGGCGTTGTATCCCATCCGGACCGAATCGGCGTAGACGCTGGGCGACGTGCAGACGATCATTGCGGTATCGGCATGGATACGGCGGCCGCGGCAGATGTCGGCGACCTGCTGCATTTCAACCAGTGAGAGCTGCGGCGCTGCAAAGACGACCACATCAACCTTTTCCCCGACCGCGCCGAAAGGCTGGCGCAGCCTTTCAAGATCAATGGCCAGGATCTCGCGGGCGGGCAGCCTGTCGCCGCCGACCGTGCCAAGCGACGGGCATTCGGGCGTAATGCCGACGATGTGGAACAGCGGCGTCGAGCCATAGCTCGCCATGGCCGCGCCCATATGCTTGATCTCGTCCGAGGTCGGGACGACCTCGATCCCTTCGATGACCGGGACTTCCCAATAGGAGCCCGCCATGCGGCCGATAACGGCGCCGAGCACGCCCCAATCGGTAAGGTCCTTCGGTTGCACGCGGACCAGATAGCGTTGTGTCGCGCGGCGGTGTTCGTCCAGGTGAAGGCCGTAACGCGGCGTGCGCCCGGTCAGTCCTGCGGCCAGCGCCGAAGGCCCGCCTTCGAAATTCGACCGTGCCCCGCAAACACTGTTGGAATAGATCACCACGCCGGTGTCGCCATAGGCAACATGGTCACCGAGCACCGGCGGCATGATCGTCTGGTAGTTGATGCAGGTGTCGGTCATCATGATGCCGAGGGCCTGGCATGCCGCAATGAAACGGCGTTCGATATTGGCCATCTCCTCGGTCTGGCCAAGCGGATCGTAGTAGGAGAGATCGACGCCGCGCGGATCGGTGATCATCGGCACGGCAACACGGCGTTCCGCCTCTGGCAATTCGGCAAACCGCTCGACGAACGCGACCCCTGCTTTTCCGATCGATTCGGGGTCGGCCATCATATGAGCCTGACTGACGGCAACCATGTCGGCTGCGTCGAACATGCGCGCGACCTGGAGCTGATGGTTGATGGCCCATTGCCGGGCCGCCCCCAATTCGCCGGCGCGCATCGACTCTTCCTCCTCGGTCAGCCGCATCGTGCCGCCGCCAATCGTCAACTCTGTCATCACGCTCCTCGGTCATGCCTGAACTGCGGACGCCGGCAGCGCACCGGCGTCCTTAACGTCGTTTGAGGTCGAACCCACAAGACGGATCAGTCGATAAATTCCGATTTGATGCGCTTGAAGGATGCGAGCTCGCCCTTCACTTGCGTCTCGAACTGGGCTGCGGAGATCCAGGTGGGCGCAAAGCCGAAGCCTGCACCGAACGCGGTGAAATGCTCGCTTTTCGCCGCGCGTTCGAGGATCTGTTCGAGCCGGGCAATGACCGCATCGGGTGTATTCTTCGGCGCGAACACGCCGCGGGTCACGCCGACTTCGACGTTGATCCCGACATCCTTGAGCGTCGGTTTGCTGCGTGCCGGTTCCCAGGTCAGCGCGTCAAGCGACCCGCCGGCACCCAGGACATTGATAATCCCGGCCTTCGCATCGCCGAGCATGACCGGTGCATGGATCACGCCGGCATCGACCTGATTGCCGAGGATCGCCTTTTTGAGGTCGGCGCCGCCCGAATAGGGCACGAGCGTGATGTCCAGCCCGGTCACACCTTTGATGGAGGCGGCCATGATCATCTGCGCACCGGCCGAACCGGCCACGCCCAGGGTAACAGGGGCCGCTTTGGCGGCAGCAAGAAAGTCGTTCAGATCCTGGTATCCGCGATCGGCGTGGCTGATCACCCAGGTCGGCGAAAAAAAGAAGCCGCCGACAAAGCGCATGTCGTCGAGCGAATAAGGCAGGTCTTCCTTGAAGGTCAGCGGCGCGGCGACATCCGTGGAACCGTTCATCAGGATCGTATAGCCGTCCGGTTTGGCCTTCAGCATTTGCAAGGTACCTGACACGGTGCCGGCCCCCGAAATGTTGTCGATGATCAGACTTTGGCCTGCCGCCTCCTCGAAGGCCGGTTGCAAGCCCCGTCCGATGGCGTCCGTGCCACCGCCCGGCTTCCAGGGTATGATCATCCGGACCGTTTGCTCCGGGAATTCCGCGAGCCCTGTCCCCGGCGTCGTGACCAGTGCGGCGAGCGCCACCCCGGCTGCTGCGATCATTCTTGCGATCATGTCTTTCTCCCTAGTTGAAGGCCCTTCGATCTAGTCGCCGATTGGCTGATCGTTGTTGCTGCCCATGCGCGGCGTGTCCCGGCGGGCGATCCGCCAGACCTCCCAGGACAAGAGGCCGACAATCACGGCAAGCAGGAACGTCCTCGGCCAGGTGGCGTAGAACGTGCCCCAATCGTCACCCGACAGAACGAGCGCCAGGCGGATGTTCTCTTCGATGATCGGTCCGAGGATGACGCCGAGGACCACGGTGACGACGGGAAAGCCGACTTTCTCCATCAGGAAGCCGACGACCCCCAGAATGATGGCGACATAAACAGGAAACGCCGATCCCATGGTCGCGAAGGCGCCCATGCATGCCAGCACCAGCACGATCGGGAACAGCCAGGAGCGGTCCTGCTGCAGCATGTAGATGAACACCCGGACCGCGAGCAGCGCGATCAGAAACATGAAAACAGTCGAGATCAGCAGTCCCGCGAGCATGCCGTAGACCAACTCGCTGGAGGTCTGCATCAAAAGCACGCCCGGTTCGATACCATGCAGGATGAAAGCGCCCAGGATAACGGCGGTCGAACCATCGCCGGGGATGCCCAGGGTGAGCATCGGCACCATGGTGCCGCCCGTGGTGGCGTTGTTGGCGGCTTCCGGGGCGACAATGCCGTCCGGCTCGCCCTTGCCGAAATTGTCGGGCCGTTTGGATTGGCCCTTGATGGAGGCATAGGCCACCCATGTGGCGCCCTCCGCCCCGACCCCGGGGATCGCTCCCACGCCGGTGCCGAACAGAGCGCCGGTCAGCATGGCGCGCCAGCGGGCCAGCATGTCGCGCAGCCGCGGCAATGCCATATTGACCCGGTCTGTGATCATGGTTTCCTTGCGGCCGATCAGTTTCACATCGCTCAGCACCACCGCGATCCCGAAAAAGCCGGTCAGGGCAGCGGCAAAGGGCACGCCGCTGAGAAGGTCTATACTGCCGAAGGTCAGCCGTTCGCTGGCATCGATCTTATCGAGGCCGACCGTCGAAATGAGCAGGCCGAGGAAGACGCCGATGAGCCCGCGCAGCATCGACCCGCGTACGAAGGCGGAGACCATGAACAGGCCCATAATGCCGACCAGCGCGATATCGGCATTCGACGACTTCACCGCCACGGTGGACAGGAGCGGAATGAAGATAATCGCCAGAATCCAGCCGAACACCCCGCCGGCGGTCGACCCCAATGTTGCATAGCCCAAAGCCAGTCCGGCCTTGCCCTGTTCCGCCATGGGAAATCCGTCGAGCGCCGTGCAGGCGGCACCGGGGGTGCCCGGCGTGCGCAGCAGAATGGCCGCGAACGATCCGCCGAGCTTGGTCCCCACATAGACGCCGATCATCACCAGCAGCGCCGGCAGGGCGTTCATGGTGTAGGTCAACGGCAGCAGCACGACGATGGCCATCGGCGAACTGAGGCCGGGCAGGGCGCCGGCGAACAGGCCGAGCACCGTGCCGACGAAAATCATCAGAACGTTGATCGGCTCGAGCGCTGTGATGAAGCCGTTTGCGAGGTCCTGGATCATGCCGCAACGCGCCTCACGGATTGAGCGCCAGTTGCAGGATGCCGACGAACAGCCCGTAAAATCCGGCCGCGCCCGCAGCGGCAACGGCCAGAATGGCGCGCGGATTGCGCCGGCCGAAAAGCACGAAGCCGGCTGCAAGGAACACAAATGTCAGCAGGGCGAAATGGACTTTCTTGAGCAGGAAAGCGTAGGCCAGAAGCAGTGCGACAATCGCAAGCGCGATGACGGTTTCGCGCCCGGTCAAGCCTGACAGCAACGCCGCAACCTCACGCCCGGCATTGCCCTCGGCCAGCAGCCTGCGCGCAGCTCCCAGGGCAAACAGGCCGCCAAGCAGCCCCAGTCCGATCGCTAGGAAATTCGGAAATGTCGTCGACGACATCGAAGACTGTTCGCCGAACTGAAAGGCCGCGCCGGTGGTTGTGTTGAGACTCACATAGGCCGTCACCGCGACGACGACGAAAACACATCCCGCAATGAATTCCTGCAGCGCGTTGCCCATCGATCACCGCGCTCCGAGCGGCGCATCTGACCGCAATTGCCGGCACTCCGCCATGACATCCTCCCGACCTCGCCCTATGTTGGGCGATGGTTTAGCCACCATACATATATTCCTATATAGGTCTATACTGATTCGCAAAGATGGGGAGGGAGTGACCGCAATGGCGCTTGGCAGCGAGGAGTTGACGGGACCTTCGGCCAATGGGCATTCGCCGACCGCCGCAGGCAAGGGTGAAACGGCGGAACTTGTCGCCGATCGCTTCGCGGTGCTCGCGCGCGAGCGCGGGCCGCGCTATCTGGTGTTGCACAACACGATCACGAAGCTGGTCCATGACGGTGATCTTCAG
>JANQQB010000165.1 GCA_028285165.1 Rhodobiaceae bacterium | reverse complement strand
TTTTCCAGACGGTCGAGCGAGCTCTCCCAGAACCGGGCGGTGCGGTCGAACCAGTCCTGGGCTTCATCGACGGCCTGCGGCCGCAGACGGAACTTGCGGAATTTTCGGTCGACGCGGCGTTCCACGAGACCGGCCTGTTCGAGCACGTTCAGGTGACGGGAAATGGCCGGACGGCTGACCGCATAGGCGTCGGAAATCTCGCCGGCCGACAATTCGCCGCTTTCCGCCAGCCGTTCGACAATGGAAAGGCGGATCGGATCGGAAAGCGCGGCAAAGGTTGTGCAGAGGGTTTCGTTTATCATTTAACAAAAATGTTAAATGAAAATGGAAATGTCAAGAGGCGTGTCCGTGGTACCGCCGCATCTTGCGGTATGCCCGCTCTAAGGCCCGAAAACCGCTTACACTTTTTCCGGACTTGTTCTAGTGTCCGGCCGACCGCTCACCACCCCTCTAGCGGGTGGCCTGTTTCAGGTTGTCGGTCCCGTGCCCGGTCGGGCGCTTGTTGCCTGGCCGCCCCTCGCCACTGCCCTGCTCTGGGAGAGCTCACGATGGGTTTCATTGCCGATTCCTTGTCCCGCGTAAAACCGTCCGCAACCATTGCCGTGTCGACCAAGGCCCGCGAATTGAAGGCCGCCGGACGCGACGTCATCGGCCTCGGCGCCGGCGAGCCGGATTTCGACACGCCGGAAAATATCAAGGAGGCGGCGATCAAGGCAATCCGCGACGGCAAGACGAAATACACGGCAGTCGACGGCATCCCGGAACTGAAACAGGCGATCAGCGCCAAGTTCAAACGCGAGAACGGGCTCGACTACGCGCCGGATCAAATCTCGGTCGGTACCGGCGGCAAGCAGGTGCTCTACAACGCGCTGATGGCAACCATCAATCCGGGAGACGAGGTGATCATCCCGACGCCCTATTGGGTCAGCTATCCCGACATGGTGGCGCTGGCCGGCGGGACGCCGGTGATCATCGAATCGAGCCTTGAAAGCGGCTTCAAAGTCGATCCGGGCGTTCTGAAAGCGGCGATCACGCCGAAGACCAAGTGGCTGATCTTCAACTCGCCGTCAAACCCGTCAGGTGCGGCCTATACGGCGGCCGAAATCAAGGCGCTGACCGATGTGCTGGAAGCGCATCCGCATGTCTGGGTGATGACCGACGACATGTATGAGCACCTGGTCTATGACGATTTCAAATTCGCGACGGTGGCCGAAGTC
Source organism: Rhodobiaceae bacterium (assembly GCA_028285165.1). Classification (GTDB taxonomy): domain Bacteria; phylum Pseudomonadota; class Alphaproteobacteria; order Rhizobiales; family JANQQB01; genus JANQQB01. The sequence continues at coordinate 7,437 of JANQQB010000165.1, read as the reverse complement.
GCGCCGGCGCTGGTCGAGCGCACGCTGACGGTCAACGGTGTTTCCAAGGCCTATTCGATGACGGGCTGGCGGATCGGTTATGCCGGCGGTCCGAAAACGCTGATCAAGGCGATGGCCAACGTGCAGTCGCAATCGACCTCGAACCCGTCCTCGATCTCGCAATGGGCGGCCGTGGAAGCGCTGAACGGGCCGCAGGATTTCATTGCGCCCAACAACGAGGTCTTCAAGGGCCGGCGCGACCTGGTCGTCTCCATGCTCAACCAGGCCAGCGGGATTTCCTGTCCGGTGCCGGAAGGCGCGTTCTATGTCTTCCCGTCCTGTGCCGGCACGATCGGCAAGACGTCGCCGTCGGGCAAGACGCTCGGGACCGATGAGGATTTTGTGACCGAACTTCTGGAGGCTGAAGGCGTTGCGGTCGTGCACGGCTCGGCATTCGGGCTCGGACCGAACTTCCGGATTTCCTATGCCACCTCGACGGAGGCCCTGGAAGAGGCCTGCACGCGCATTCAGCGGTTCTGCGGCAATCTGAGCTAAAATCGGACCGTCTTCATACGGGCGGCGCACGGCGCCGCCCGATAAACGGTTTCACTGAATGGTGCCCTTTACCGGATCGGCGCCGATGTCTTCCGGCGTCGCGCCGATGCGCGCGTCGCGGTGATAGGCGGTGAAGGTCGCGTCGAAATCGGATACGGTGTAAAGCCCGTACTTGAAATAATAGCCGATCGCCTGATCGTAGCCGGTGGGGCCGTTGAAATCGACGATGCGCTGCCATTCGGCGCCGTCGCACTCGTCGCCGGGGGCCGGGCATGTCCGTTTCCAGCCGAGAATGCGGCCCTTCTCGCCGGTCGACCACACGACGCGGTAGACGAAGTCATGGAACACGCCGCGTTCCAGTTCGGGCAGGTCGTACAGGATTTCCCCGTCGCCCTTGCGGCCGCGGGCATCGATGATGTCCTGGTTCCACAATGTGATGACGAAGCGGCCGTTCCAAAGCCGGTGCGACAGCGGCGGGCGCAGGCTCGGGGTACCCTCCGGCAACCGCTCATGCCATTGCGCGAGCACCAGTCGGTGTGTGGCATCGATCGGGAAATCCTCCGGCAGCATGGTGGACAGCCGGTACCAGACCTCCTGGTCATTGACGGCCTCGTGCATGTCGCGCAGTTCGGCGCGGTTGCCGTTGGAGATCTTTTCGTCCTCCGGGCGGATCTCGAAGCGCACGATGTCGCGTTCCGGCGCACCGTCGCTGAACGAGACGAACCGGGCTGAATCGCAATGGGCGAGGCGCCTTATGCTGGTGTCGGGGATTTCGCCGACCTCGCATTTGATCGAGGTATTGGAGGCATAGGGGGTGTCGACCGCGCGGGCCTGTGCCTGTTCGGCAAGTGCGACGCCGGGAAGGGATGTCGACAGGGCCGCCGCGAGGGCGAAACGAAGGGCGATGGACATGATATGCCTCAATTCGGGGTTCTTGTAAGCCGTTTAGCTAGGGTACACGGCAGGAATGGGAACGGGCGGCGCACCAAAAGCGAGCGCTACGGCCCCTGACAGCTTGTTGTTTTGGCCAGCGCGGGTCCATGCCCATATGAAGCCTGAATAACTCCAATCAGCGAGACTGAAATGAAAAAAGTTTTTTGCCTGCTCGCAGGCCTCGCGACGGCGACCCTTTTGCCGGCTGCGCACGCGCACGCCCAGGGCGGCGTCGAGGTCGGTGTGCTGGAATGCCGGGTGACCGGCGGCAGCGGCTTCATCGTCGCCACCACCAAGGACCTGAGCTGTGAATTCAAGGGCGTCGACGGGTTCCGCGAAACCTATGCCGGCACGATCGACCGCTTCGGCATCGAAATCGGCAAGGCCCGGCAGACCTTCCTGATCTGGGGCGTGTTCGCGCCGACGGTGAATTTCGACAAGGGCACGCTTTCCGGCACCTATGTCGGCGTTTCAGGTGAGGCAACCGCCGGCGTCGGTGTCGGCGCTGCCGCGCTGATCGGCGGCTTCAACCGGTCCATCACACTCAACCCGATCAGTCTGCAGAGCCAGCAGGGCGGCCTTAACATTGCCGCCGGCGTCGCGTCTCTGCGCCTGTCGGTGAACTGACCATCCCCGGCAAAGGCAGGATTGCCGGGAAAACGGAGACGGGCGGCGCGGCCATGCTGCGCCGCACCCCAATTTGTCCTTGCCAAGTCCCCGATCCATTGAGACCATCCTGACTTGCGCGGCAAACAACGGAACCCGGACGCGTCGCGTCGCATCGCGTGCGGGAGAACATATCAAGAACGGAGGGTGCGAACATGGGCGATGGAAATGGAAACAACGGGGGAGGCAGGGTCGAGGGTCCAAGATGCGTTGCGCTTGTTGGGCCCTTTGCCAGCGGAAAGACATCGCTTCTGGAAGCCATCCTGGCGCGGACCGGTACCGTGGCGCGGCCGGGAAGCGTGGATCAGGGCACGAGCGTCGGCGACGGATCGCCGGAAGCCCGCGCCCATTCGATGACGGTCGAGGCGAATGTCGCCACCGCCGAATTCATGGGCGACCAATACACGTTCGTCGATTGTCCCGGATCCATCGAATTCGCGTTTGAGGCACAGAGCGTGCTGGCTGGCAGCGACATCGCGATCGTCGTCTGCGAACCCGATGAAAAGAAGGTTCCGGCCCTGCAGATCATTCTGAAACGGCTGGAGGATCAGGGCATCCCGCATGTGCTGTTCCTCAACAAGATCGACAAGGCAACGAACCGGGTGCGCGAAACGCTCGAGTTCCTGCAGCCGGCCTCGAGCCTGCCGATGGTGCTGCGCCAGATCCCGATCTGGAAGAACGGTATAGCGACAGGATTCATCGACCTGGCGCTGGAGCGGGCGCACATCTATCGCGAGCATGCGGAAAGCGAAGTCATTCCGATCCCCGACGACGAGCAGGCGCGCGAGGTCGAAGCGCGGTTTTCCATGCTGGAAACGCTCGCCGATTACGACGATTCCCTGATGGAGCAATTGCTGGAGGAAATCGATCCGCCGGCCGACCAGGTGTTCCAGGACCTTGTGGCGGAGACCCGCGCCGGACAGATCTGCCCGGTCTTTATCGGGTCGGCGCTGCACGGCAACGGCATACTGCGCCTCTTGAAGGCACTGCGCCACGAGGCGCCGGGCATTACCGAGACGCGCGAGCGGCTCGGCGTGGAGAAAGACGGCGAGCCGCTCCTGCATGTCATGAAGACGCTGCACACAGCGCATGGCGGCAAGATGTCCGTCTCGCGGGTGCTGCGCGGGTCGGTGTCGGAGGGCGACATTGCCGCGACGCCCGGCGGCGACAGCGACCGGATTTCCAGCCTGTTCAAGGTTTTCGGCCAGCAGGCCACGAAGACCGGCACCGTCGGTGCAGGCGAGACAGTGGCGCTCGGCAAGGTGGACTCGGCAGAGACCGGCATGACGCTGTCGACCGGGAAGGCCGGCTTTGACGCGCTGTTCACGCCAGCCATTCCGCAATCGGTCATGGCCTGGTCGGTGCGGCCGCTGGAGCGCAAGGACGAAGTGAAGCTGTCGTCCTCACTGCACCGGATTGCGGAAGAGGATCCCTCGCTCTCCGTCGTGCATTCCCAGGATACCGGCGAAACGCTGGTCGGCGGCCAAGGCGAGATGCATCTGCGTGTCGCAATTGAGCGGCTGACGGGAAAATACGGCATCACGGTGGAAACCGGCACGCCGAAAGTCCCCTACAAGGAAACCATTCGCGGCAAGACCACCCAGCGCGGTCGTCACAAGAAACAGTCCGGCGGGCACGGACAGTTCGGCGACGTGGTGCTCGATATCCGACCGCTCGGGCGCAGCGAGGGTTTTGCCTTCGACGATACGATCACCGGCGGCGTGGTGCCCAAGCAGTACATTCCCTCGGTGAAGCACGGCATCGAGGAATACCTTTCTTCCGGGCCGCTCGGTTTTCCGGTCGTGGATGTCGGCGTCACGCTGACCGACGGCTCCTATCACACGGTGGATTCGTCCGACCAGGCCTTCAAGACGGCGGCGCAGATTGCCATGCGCGAGGGCATGGCGGAGTGCAAACCCGTGCTTCTGGAACCGATCTACCGGGTCAGTGTGCATTGTCCGTCAGACGATACGGCCAAGATCAACGCCATCCTGTCGGGCCGGCGCGGCCAGATCATGGGCTTCGATGCGCGCGAAGGCTGGGCCGGCTGGGACGAGGTCCAGGCGATGATGCCGGCAGCCGAAGTGCAGGATCTGATCATCGAATTGCGCTCCGCGACCGCCGGCGTCGGAACGTATTCCTATGAATTCGATCATCTTTCGGAACTGACAGGCCGGCTCGCCGATGACGTGCTGCAACAGCACGCGAGCGAGGCGGCCTGACAGAGGGCGGGCGGGGCGATCGCATGTCGACCGCCCCGCTTGCGCAAGAACCTCTCGCAAAAGTTATTCGGATTTAAAGGCATCCGGGACGCATTGTTCAGCGTTTTCCCGTATGGAACATGCATGACCTTGCGCGGCCACGCGCGAGCCAACGTCCTTTTTCGATTTCTTTCTGGAGGAAATCATGCTGATCAAACGATTCCGCGGCTGGGAATTGCCCGAATCCCGGGCAACGCCGGAATCCGTCTTCTTCAACCGGCGGCAATTGCTGGCCGGCGGGGCGATCGCCGCAGGCGCCGGCCTGTTGCCGCGCGCCGCACGGGCCGCGGACGAAGACCCGAGCGCTTCGCTCTATCCGGTGCCGCGCAACGAAGCCTATACGATCGAACGGCCGATCACGCCGGAAGAGATCAATTCCACCTACAACAATTTCTACGAATTCGGATCGCACAAGCGCATCTTCAAGGCTGCGCAGGCGCTGCCGATCCGCCCGTGGGATGTCCGCATCGACGGGCTGGTGGAAGCGGAAAAGACCGTTTCCATAGACGAGCTTTTGAAACAGATGCCGCTGGAGGAGCGGCTATATCGCCATCGCTGCGTCGAAGCCTGGTCGATGACCATTCCCTGGTCGGGCTTTCCCATGAAAGCGCTGGTCGATTTTGCCAAACCGCTCGGCTCGGCCAAGTATGTGCGCATGGAGACGTTCCTCAATCCGGACGTCGCCTCCGGCCAACGGCAATCCTGGTATCCCTGGCCCTATGTGGAAGGCGTGACCATCGAAGAGGCGACCAACGAACTCGCCTTCATGGTGACCGGCGCCTACGGCAAGCCGCTCGCCAAGCAATTCGGCGCGCCGATCCGCCTGGCGCTGCCTTGGAAATACGGGTTCAAGTCGATCAAGTCGATCGTGCGCATCTCTTTCACCGAAGAACGGCCGGTGTCGTTCTGGGAAGAGATTCAGGGCCGGGAATACGGCTTCTGGGCCAATGTGCATCCGGGCGTACCGCATCCGCGCTGGGCGCAGTCGACGGAACGGGTGCTGGGCACCGACGAGCGCATCCCGACCGTGATCTACAACGGCTACGGCGACTATGTCGCCGACCTCTATGCCGACCTGCAGGACGAAAAGCTGTTTATGTGACGACGGTCGTATGACCCAGTGACACTCAAGTAAAAACGGTGGGCAAAAAAAATGGCCGGGCAAAAGCCCGGCCAGTGTCGAGTGTGCGCATAATGCGCAATCACCTTCCAGAGGGGAACAGCTGGCAGCTACGACTAAGGAATGGGAGGGCTCCGTCGTCGTCTCAATCAGCCTGTATCCGATATGGATCTTGAGAGGCCCGGAAACAAGGTTTTCGGCCGCATGACAGGTATGCATTTTTTGCAATACTTGGAAGTTTCCTGACATTTTCTTGCCACGGCCTGTAGGATCGAAACCACCGCTCGGTCCGCCCGATACTCTTTCTCGACAGGTGCACATTCCGGGCGTGTCACTACCGCTTTCAGCGTCGTCCGAACACGGCGACCCGGATCCCGACATGATCGACCTGTCCTTCTTCCGACGCTCGGCGTCCTGGCTGTCCGCCACGTTTCTCCTGGCTTTTGCGTCCAGTTTCGGACAGACCTTCTTCATCTCGCTGTTCGGTGCGGAGATCCGATCGGCATTCGATCTGAGCCATGGCGAATTCGGCCAAATCTATCTCGCCGGCACGGTTTTGAGCGCTGTCGTGCTGATCTGGCTCGGCAAGACGGCCGACAACTTCCGAGTGATTACGCTCGGCATCGCCACCATACTGGCATTGGCTGTCGCGGCACTCGGCATGGCGTCGGTAACGGCCTGGTGGATGCTGATCCCGGTCATCTTCGCGCTGCGCCTGTTCGGGCAGGGCATGTTGACGCACATTTCCATGACCGCGGCGGCGCGCTGGTTCGACAAGGATCGCGGCAAGGCGCTGGCGATTTCGGGCCTCGGCTACCCCCTCGGCGAGGCGATATGGCCGAGCATCGTCGTGGCGCTGATCCTGGCGATCGGCTGGCGGGAGACCTGGCTGACGGCCGCCGGCTTTCTGGTTCTGGTCCTGATCCCGGTCTTTGCCCTGCTTCTGGCCGGAAAACCGGCATCGCCCCGCGATGCGGGCGAGCATGACCATATCGGCGACGCTGCAAAGACCCAATGGACCCGCGCCGCAGTGCTGCGCTCGCCCCTGTTCTACTTGCTCATGCCCGGGCTGATCGCCTCTCCGTTCATCGGTACGGGCGTGATCTTCCATCAGGCCTATCTCGTGGAGGTCAAGGGCTGGACACTGCGCTTTTTCGCGGCCAGTTTCGCCGCTTATCCCGTCGCTTCCGTGCTGACGGCCTTCGTGACCGGCTTTCTGGTCGACCGGTTCACCGCGCGGCGTCTCCTGCCGTTTTACCTTTTGCCGATGGCGGCTTCGCTGCTCGTTCTGGCGGGGTTTTCCGCACACGCCGCCGCGCCGGTCGCCATGGCGTTGCTTGGCATGACGGCGGGGGCCGCTTCGTCCATGCTCGGCGCGATCTGGGCCGAACTCTACGGGACACGGCATATCGGCGCCATCCGCGCCCTGGCCATGGCGCAAATGGTGTTTGCAACGGCGCTTGCTCCGGGCATCATGGGCTGGCTGATCGACGGTGGCATCACGCTGGAAAGCCAGTTCCTGGCGATGACGGCTTACACATTGGCGGTGTCGGTGGGATTCTTCAGCCTGCAGCCGGTCCTGCGCGCGACCGCGGAAACCTGACGCGTTTGACGTCCATGACAAAGAAGGAAACAGATTATGGCCTCTCTCAGCGTCGGACTCCTGATCTTTCCAAAAGTCCAGCAACTCGACCTGACCGGACCCTACGAGGTCTTTGCCACGCTGCCGGACGCCGAGGTCTCGCTGGTCTGGAAGACGACAGGACCGATCGAAAGCGTGACGGGGATGGTCATTGAAGCCAACCAGACCTTCGATGCGGCGCCGACCTTCGATGTCCTGTGCGTGCCCGGCGGGCCGGGCGTCAATGCACTGATGGAAGACGAGGAGGTACTGGCGTTCATTCGCGAGCAGGCCAAAGCGGT
>JANQQB010000153.1 GCA_028285165.1 Rhodobiaceae bacterium | reverse complement strand
CAGGTCTGGCGCAATGCGGCCGAGGTGATGCGCCGTTCAGATGCCTTGGTCCGCTCCTATCGCGGGGCCGAAGCCGCGCTTGCCGGACTGCAAAACTATAGCATCGATTACCGGCCAGGCGCTGGTGTGATCGACGCGAGTGCGGAGACGACCGGCGTCTCAGTCACATATCTGGCGCGCGAGCCGGACGGCGCGCGCCGCATCGTGGAAACCGAAGCGGCAGCGCTGATCATCGCGACCGGCGCCCAGGAGCGCGCGCTTGCCTTTCCCGGCGTCGAACTGGCGGGCGTCATGGGCATTGGCGGCGTTCAGACGGGCATGAAACAGGCAGGACTGGTGCCGAAAGCGTCGGAGGGCGCGCCCGGCCTGATCCTTGCCGGCCAGGGGCCGCTTCTGCTCCTCACGCTGATCCAGATCCGGGCCCTGGATGGCCGGGTCGACGCCGTTCTCGACCTTTCAGAGCCGAGCGCGATGCGCCGCGCGCTGCCGTTTCTGCCGGCCGCTTTGGCCGGTGATCCGGGCCTGATGGTGGAAGGCGCGCGACTGCTGGCCGGATCGGCCGGCGGCGGCACAAAGCGTTATCGGCACGTCACGCATCTGCGGGCGGAAGGCGACGATCGGATCGAACGGATCCGATTCCGCACCGGCGATCGGGAAGAAACCCTGCCCTGCAGCCTCCTTGCCGTGCATGACGGTGTCATCCCGAACACCCAGCTCACAAGGCTTCTCGATCTGCCGCATGACTGGGATGACCGGCAACAGGCATTCCGGCCCCGCGTGATGCAATCCGGTCGCGTCGACGGTCTGCCGATCTGGATCGCCGGCGACGGTGCGGGCATTGCCGGTGCCGGCATGGCCAAGCGCCGCGGCGCCGAGGCCGGACGGGATGCGGCAGAAGCGATTGACGGCCGGCCCGGATCCACACGGTCCGGCACATCCCCGGACCGCCTCGCGGCACGCCGGTTCATCGACACGCTCTATGCACCGTTGCCGGTCACCGCCCATGCCGATGACGACACGCTGATCTGTCGCTGCGAAGCCGTCCCGCTCACCGCCGTCCGCAAGGCGATTGCCGACGGCGGCACGGGACCGAACCGGGTCAAGACATTCACCCGTTGCGGCATGGGGCCTTGCCAGGGCCGGATGTGCGGCAACCTCTTGACCCGGATCATTGCCGAAGAGACCGGCAAGGCGCCGGACAAGGTCGGCGCCCTGCGCATCCGCCCGCCGCTGAAGCCGGTCCTGGTCGCCGATTATCTCGCGGCGGATCCCGCCCGCTCCCCGGAGGCGGTTTCATGAGCGCCAACCGGTTCGACCTGATCGTCATCGGCGGCGGGCTGATCGGCCTGACGGTTGCGACCGCAGCGGCATCGCGGGGCATGCGGGTCTGTATCCTGGAAGCGGAAACCTGCGGGCGTCATGCCTCCTCGGCCAGCGCCGGCGGGGTGCGCAGCCTGAACCGGCATCCGGCGGAGATCCCGCTCGCCCGCGCCGCCCTGCCCCTGTGGCGCGGCCTCGCCGATACGCTCGGCGCCGAGTGCGGCTTCAAGGCCAGTGCGCAGGTGCGCGTCGCTGAAGACAATGAAGCAATGCACGCGCTCGAACGCCGCGCCGAGACGACAAACGCCTTGGGCTATGACCACGAACAGATGATCGGACCGGACGCGCTGCGCGACCGGATTCCGAGCATCGCCGACCATTGCCAGGGCGCCCTGGTGGTGGAAGACGACGGCTTTGCCGATCCTCTGGCCTGCCTGCGGGCCTATCGACGCCACGCCGCGACGCTGGGCGTCACGCTGCATGAAGGGACGCCGGTCCAATCGATCGAATCGCACAGCGCGGACGGATTGATCGTCGAGACGACGACGGGATCCTTTTTTGCCCCTTATTGTGTGAATGCCGCCGGTGCCTGGGGAGCCGGGCTCGCTGCGGCGCTCGGCGAACCGGTGCCGCTGGACCGTGTCGCCCTGCAGATGATCGTCACCGCGCCGGTTGCACCGTTTGTTACGCCCGTGGTCGGAACCGAGGGCCGCAAACTGTCGCTCAAACAGACGGCGGCCGGCGCCGTTGTCATCGGCGGCGGGTTCCGAGGCACAGTGATTTCCGGGGCGGACGGCAAGGACCGCGGCCGGCCCGGCGCCCGCACGATTGCGGAAAACCTCGCCAACGCCGTACGCCTCTTCCCGCATCTTGCCGGTGCGCGGCTGGTGCGCAGTTGGGCCGGTATCGAAGGCATTGTTGCCGACGGCCTGCCGGTGATCGGACCGAGCGGCAGACTGCCCGGCCTCGTGCACGCCTTCGGATTCTCAGCGCATGGATTTGCCCTGTCGCCTCTGATCGGACCGCTTGTCGCCGATCTCTTGGAAGGCCGGTCCGGCAATCTTTCCCTGTCCGCATTTGCGGTCGACCGGTTCGATCCTTTGGGCAATACTTCTGCCTGCGGCCAAGATGAGACACTTCAAGGGGCAGTTCACCATGCTTGACCCGACCGGCCGCGTCGTCATGGTCTCCGGTGCCAACCGCGGCATCGGCCTCGCCATTGCCCGCCTGCTGCACGACAAGGGCTATTGGGTCAGCGTCGGCGCACGGGATACCGATGGGCTGCAAACGGCCTTTGCCGACAAGGTCGGCGACCGGTTGCTGATCGCGCGCTACGACGCCGGCGATCGGCAGACCCATACCGACTGGGTTGCGGCAACGCTCGCCCGGTTCGATCGCCTGGACGCCCTCGTCAACAATGCCGGCACATCCAACCGGTTTTCGATCGAGACGGGCGACGAGTCCGAGCTCGACGCCCTGTGGACGACCAACGTCAAGGGACCGCTCTTCCTGACCCGCGCCTGCCTGCCGCACCTGAAGGCTTGCGGGAGCGGACGCATCGTCAATGTCGGGTCGCTGTCCGGCAAGCGCGTGCGCAACGACAACATCGCCTACAACATGACGAAATACGCCGTCATGGCGCTGACCCACGGCACACGCCGCCTCGGCTGGGAGGACGGCGTGCGCGCCACGGCGCTCTGCCCGAGCTTCGTCGCCACGGACCTGACGGCCGACGTCACCAAGGTGGCCCGCACGGAGATGATCCAGCCGGAAGATCTTGCCGAACTGGCGGCCACCGTGATCGCGCTGCCGAACAGCGCATCCATCGCCGAATTGCTCGTGAATTGCCGGCTGGAGGACACATTGTGACCGCCCGCCGCCAGACGGATCGACATCAATGCCGTCGTGCCGGCCCCATGGCCGGATGCGGCGCTTGTCGATCCCAACCCGTTACAGCAGCGTCCCAAGTGTCCGCCGGGCGCGCTTCTGTAGGGCCGGACAACCCGGCCACCCCCTCAACAGGATTGGAGGAGTGAAGACAATGACAACACTCAAGACAGGGATCCTACTCTCGGCCGTTGCGGCGCTCAGCCTGACGGCGGGCGTGGCATCGGCCCAGAAGACGACCCTTAACGTCGGCATGGGCAGTGCCGACGCCGGCAAGCTCGACCCGCACATTGCCACCACCACGCCGGACAAGGGCCTCCTACACTGGATGTTCAACGGTCTGGTCCGCATCCAGCCGGGCAAGGCGAGCCCGGAATACATCGAACCGGACATCGCCCAGAGCTGGACCAGTTCCGACGACGGGCTGACCTGGGTGTTCACCCTGCGCGAGGATGTGGACTGCCACGGCGAATACGGCAATCTGGATGCCGAGGATGTGGTGTTTTCCCTGAACCGCTCATCGAACACCGACACGTCGGCCTTTGCCGGTGACTATTCGTCCTTCAAGAGCGTGGAAGCCACCGGGCCCTATGAGGTGACGATCACATTGGCCAACCCGGTTCCGAGTCTTCTCGGACTGCTTGTCCCCTATCATGGCGGCAACATCGTCTGCCGCGATGCGGTGGAAGCGCTCGGCGACGGGTTCGAACGCACGCCAATCGGCACCGGCCCGTTCATGTTCGCCGAATACCAGCCCCAGCAATATGTGAAACTGGTGGCGCATGAGGACTATTTCCGCGGCGCGCCGGCAATCAAGGAAATCTACTACCGCTACATCCCGTCGGACGCCAGCCGTGACCTCGCCTTCCAGGCCGGTGAGATCGACATGATCTACGGGCGCCAGGATCAGACCTGGGTGGAACGCATCAAGGACGTGCCGAACACGCAGGTCGCCGTCATGCGGCCCGGCGAGATGTCGGTCCTGTCGCTCAACAAGACCATGCCGCCGCTCGATGACATCAGGGTGCGCAAGGCCGTCGCCCATGCGATCGACCGCAGCGCCATGGTGGCGTTCAAGGGGCCGGACGTGACGCTGCCGGCCGTCTCGGTCGTGCCGGAAGGCTATCTCGGCTTCACCGACGAAATCACCACCTACGATTTCAATCTGGAGAAATCGAAGGCCCTGCTCACCGAAGCCGGCTTCCCGGACGGCGTGACGCTTAAGGCGGTGCACACCACCCTGCCGGGCATGCTGTCGACCATCGAAGCGGTTCAGGCACTGTTGCGCGAGGCGAACATTACGCTCGACATCGAACTCGTCGAACACGCCACGTTCCATGCCAACATCCGCAAGGACCTGAGTCAGGTAACCCACTATTCGGCGGCTCGGTTCCCGATCGCCGATACCTATCTGACGCAATTCTTCCATTCCGACTCGATCCCGCTGAAGCCGACGGCTGTCACCAATTTCAGCCATTGCGACGTGGCCGATGCGGAAATCACCAATGCAAGGACCGAGCCGGATCCGGAACGCCAACTTGAGCTGTGGGCGGAAGCGCAACGCAAGATCGCTGACGCGGTCTGCGCCATCCCGATCTTCCAGAACCTGCAATTGTGGGCCTGGAATTCCTCGCTCGACCTCGGTCATTCCGTGGAAGGGTCGCTGAACCTGAGCCCCGCGCTCACCGAAGCCTCGCGCTTCACCGAATAGCAATACGGCCGGGCGGTCGGTTCGACGTCCGCCCGGCCCATCTTCGAGCGGAATTCAATGCCAGGAAGAGGGGCAACGGATTGACCGGGTTCGTCCTGAAACGCATGGGGTTTGCGGTCATCACCCTGTTTTCGGTGCTGACGCTCGTTTTTTTCATCGTGCGCGTGCTGCCGGGCGATCCGGCCATGGTCATTCTCGGCGATCAGGCCAGCCAGGCCGCCATTGAATCGCTGCGCACACGGCTCGGTCTCGATCGGCCGATCACGCTGCAATATGTCGATTTCATGCGCGGCGTCTTTGTCGGCGACTGGGGCGTCTCCATGGTTTCCGGCCGCCCGGTGATCCAGGAAATCGCCAAGGTGTTGCCGGCGACGCTGGAACTCACATTCGCGGCCCTGATCCTCGGCGCCGCCGTCGGCATTCCGCTCGGCGTCTGGTCGGCTGTCTCGCGCAACACGCTGCCGGATTATGTGATCCGGCTTGCCTCGCTTCTCGGTCTATCCTTCCCGGCATTCGTATCGGCGGTTCTTTTGCTGCTGGCCTTCTCGATCACGCTGCGCTGGTTTCCCGTCATGAGTTCCGGGCACGGCGAGACACCCGTCGACCGGCTGCGCGACCTGGCGCTGCCCGCGATCAATCTCGGCCTCATCATGGCGGCCTACATCACACGGGTATCGCGCTCCGCCATGCTGGAAGTCCTGAACCAGGACTATGTGCGCACGGCCAAGGCCAAGGGCATCGCCTTCGGCCAGATCCTGATGCGCCATTGCCTGCGCAACACGCTGATCCCGGTGGTCACCGTTGTCGGCCTCTATCTCGGCATCCTGATCGGCAATTCCGTGCTCACCGAAATCGTCTTCAACCGACCCGGCCTCGGCCGGTTGATCGTCGGCGCGCTGAACCAGCGCGACTACACCATGCTGCAGGGCATGATGGTCATCTACACGCTGATGGTGGTCGGCGTGAACCTGTTGACCGACCTCACCTACGGCCTGATCGATCCGAGGATCAAATATTCATGACCAAGGCCGTGCACCCCGCCGCTTCGAGCGATTTCCGGATCATGCTGGGCGCCGCCGGCGCCGGCCTGATCAAGGCGTTCAACACCAACAAGACGTCCTGGATCGGGCTCGGCCTGTTCCTCTTCGTCTGCCTCTTGGCGATCCTTGCCCCATGGATCGCGCCGTACGATCCGCTCGACCAGAACATTCTGTTTCGCCTGCGCCCGCCCTCCGAGGCCCATTGGATGGGCACCGACTTCTTCGGTCGCGACATCCTGAGCCGCATTCTCTACGGCGCCCGGATCTCGCTGGTGATCGGTCTCGTGGCGATCGCCACCGCCATGGTGATCGGCACCGCGATCGGCCTGATTGCCGGCTATTACGGCGGTCGCGTCGATATCATCGTCATGCAGACCATGGACGTTCTGCTCGCCTTCCCATCGCTGATCCTCGGCCTGATCGTCGTCGCCATGCTGGGTCCGAGCATCACCAACCTGATCATCGCAATCGCGCTGACGGCGATCCCGCCCTTTGCCCGGATCGCACGGGCGCCAACAATCGCGGTCAAGGAACGCGAATTCATCGAGGCCGGCCGGGCGCTCGGCTATTCCGACGCACGGCTGATGCTCGGCCACATCCTGCCCAACATCCTGCCGGAAGTGCTGGTCATGGGATCGCTGTGGCTGGCGACCGCCATCCGGGTCGAGGCCTCGCTCGCCTTCATCGGCCTTGGCGTCAGCCCACCGACCGCGACCTGGGGCGGCATGATCCGCGAGGGGTTCGAAAACATTCTGGACAGTTTCTGGCTTGCGCTGTTTCCCTCCATTGCGATCCTGATCGTCGTCTTCGCCCTCAACCTCCTCGGCGACGGCTTGCGCGACGCCATCGATCCGCGCCTCAGGGGCGAACAATGAACGCCCCTGCCGCGACCGAGACGGTCCTGAGCGTCGAGGGCCTGACCACGTCCTTCCGCGTCGAGGGGCGGTGGACGCCGGTCATCCACGACATTTCGTTCACCATCGGCGCGCGCGAGACGCTGGCCGTTGTCGGCGAATCCGGATCCGGCAAATCGGTGACCGCCCTGTCGATCATGCGCCTGATCCCGGAAGCCACCGGCCGTATCGAAGGCCGCGTGACGCTGGACGGCCGCGACCTCACGGCATTGTCGGAGGCCGACATGCGCGACGTGCGCGGCGGCGATATCGGCATGATCTTCCAGGAGCCGATGACGAGCCTCAATCCGGTCCTGACCGTCGGCTTCCAGGTGTCCGAAGTGCTGCGGCGCCACCGCGAGATGGATGCCGCGGCCGCCCGCGCCGAGACCCTGCGCCTGTTCGACCTGGTGCGCATTCCCGACGCGGCCAGGCGGTACGATGAATTCCCGCACACCTTTTCCGGCGGCATGCGCCAGCGGGTGATGATCGCCATGGCCCTCGCCTGCCAGCCGCGGCTTCTGATCGCCGACGAACCGACGACGGCGCTCGACGTGACCATCCAGGCGCAGATCCTGGAACTGGTGCGTGCCCTCCAGGAAGAGATCGGCATGTCGGTCATGTTCATCACCCACGACATGGGGGTGGTGGCCGAAATCGCCGACCGGGTCGTGGTCATGCTGAAGGGCGACCGGGTCGAGGACGGACCGGTAGGACAGATCTTTTCCGCCGCCCGCCACCCTTATAGCCGCAAGCTGCTCGGCGCCGTGCCGAAGCTCGGCGCCCTGTCCGCCTCGGACCTGCCGCGCCGTTTTCCGGCCGCGCCGGACACGGACAGTCTCGTCGGCGCGATGCCGGAGGCTGCACCGGAAACGCCGGAACCGGCCGGAACCAAAGACGCAGCCGGCCTCGAACCCGACGACGAGCCCGACCGCCGCAGCGACATCATCCTGGACGTGCAGAACCTGTCGACGCGCTTCCCGGTGCGCGGCGGCTTTCTCGGCCGCAAGACCGGCCACATCCACGCCGTCGAAAACGTCTCCTTCAAACTGCGCGCCGGCGAGACATTGTCGCTGGTGGGCGAATCCGGATGCGGCAAGTCGACGACCGGCCGCTCGATCCTGCGCCTGATCGAACCGGTTGGCGGCACGATCCGTTTTGAGGGCGAGGATCTGAGCGCCGCCTCGCCGGCTCGGATGCGCGATGCGCGCCGCCGCATGCAGATGATCTTCCAGGACCCTTACGGATCCCTCAATCCGCGCAAGACGGTCGGCGCCTCGATCCGCGAACCGATGGTCGTGCACGGCCTGAAGACCGGAGCCGAGGCCGACCTGGCCGTCGCCCGGCTCCTCGACCAGGTCGGCCTCCTGCCGGAACACGCGACACGATTCCCGCATGAATTCTCCGGCGGCCAGCGCCAGCGCCTCTGCATCGCCCGCTGTTTGGCGCTTGAGCCGAAGCTGATCGTTGCCGACGAATCCGTCTCCGCTCTCGACGTGTCCGTCAAGGCCCAGGTGATCAACCTGATGCTCGACCTGCAGCGCGATCTCGGCCTCGCCTTCCTGTTCATCAGCCACGACATCGCTGTCGTTGAACGCGTCAGCCACCGCGTCGCCGTCATGCTACTGGGCGAGATCGTCGAGATGGGACCGCGCCGCGCCGTGCTCGGCAATCCGCGCCATCCCTATACGCGCAAGCTGATCGACGCCGTGCCGGTCCCCGATCCGGCCGAGCGCCACATGCGGGCCGGGCTGATGACCGAGGAGATCAAGAGCCCGGTGCGCCCGCTCGACTGGGTCAGCGACCAGAAGCCGCTGATCGAGGTGGAACCGGATCATTTCGTGCGCGAGCATTGAGACATGGCGGCTGCTTGCGGATAAAGGTTTCGGCCAGCAAAGCCTGCACTCCCGCTTCGGATAGTCTGATGGACAGGATCAACGAGCCTGGACAGCCAATTCTTGCCCCCATGCAGGATGCCCATCTCGACACCGCCCATGCCCTGTCGCAGGCCGAGCATTGGCCGCACCGGCGCGAGGACTGGGCGTCTGTCCTGGCGCTCGGCCGCGGAACCGTCGCGTTGCAGGGGTCTCGCTTGGTCGGAACGACGATCTGGTGGTCCTATGGTCCGCGCCTCGCCGTCTACGGCATGGTCATGGTCGATCCCGCTTTTCGCGGCCGTGGGATTGCCAGACGCCTGATGGAAAACGCCATGGCAGAAGCCGAACCGCGCACCGGCGTGCTTGTCGCGACCGACGAAGGTCTGCCGCTTTACGAACGCCTCGGGTTCCGAGGAACCGACCGCATTCACCAGCACCGGGGCCAGGCGCCGGCAATAGACAGACCGCCCGGCATCCGCACGGCGAACGGCGCCGACGACATCGCGACCGTACTGGCCCTCGACGGCGAGGCGTCCGGCGGCGACCGCAGCGCTGTCATCGTCGCCCTCCAGCGCGCCGGACGGCTCATTGTCAGCGATTGCGACGGAACGATAACCGGCTATGCGGTGATCCGGCGGTTCGGGCTTGGCCAGGTCATTGGTCCGGTCGTCGCGCACGACCGGGCGGACGCACAAGCCCTGATCACTGCGGGGCTGTCGGATCTGACCGGTTCCCTGGTTCGGATCGATGTGCCTGAAGCAGTCGGATTCGGCGACTGGCTGACCAATCACGGATTGGGCCGGGTCGGCGGCGGGATCGCGATGGCAAAAGGACCGGTTGCGGCGCCACGGAGGTCCGGAGCGCGCCTCTTCGGCCTTGCCAGCCAGGCGCTCGGGTAATGGACCGAATAACCTCTCTTTTTGCTCGAGATTTCTCCTAAGGCTTCCTTGTTAGATTTGCCGATCTGATCTAGCGTGGGATTTGGGGAGGCCCGGAAGTGTCAAACGCAAACGGGCTTATTGGGGAGTAGGCAGTCGTGTTTTTCAGAAAAGTCATGATTCTTGCGGGGATCTGCTGTGTGTCCTTGGGTCTGGCAGGCCCGGCAGCCGCGGTGACCTTCGATTTCGGTGCCGGATCCAACACCGAAAACACACACGCGCTAAACATGGGCGGGATCGATCTTACGGTCCGAGGCTTTAGCGGTTTCACCGACGCGACGTTCACGTCGTCCGGCAACCTTGGGACGGCCACCAACATTAACCGGACCGCCAATGGTTGGGGCGTGAACAATGGCGGCAGCGGGCTGATCGACGTCGGCGACGCACTGAACCTCGACTTCTCGCCAACGAGCATCGTCCTGCTCAGTGCACTCGTCTTCGAACTCGATGGCCAACCGGATCAGTTTACGATCTACAACGACCAGACCGCGATCGGCACAATCAATCTGCCGGCCGATCCGGGAGCCGACACGTTCGCACTCACTGATCTCGGATCGCTGCTATCCGGAAGCGTCGTTGGCAGCAATTTCACGATTGCCACGAATGTCGGGGCGATCCGGCTGCAATCCCTGACTGTTACGCCTGTGCCGTTGCCACCTGCAGCGCTGCTGCTCGTTGCAGCCTTCCTTGGCCTGTTTGCCGTCCGAACGGTAGCCGGGTCGCGCGCGTGAAAGTCGTCGACTTCGGTCCAGAATAGACGAATGCCGGCAACTTCGGTCGGGTCAGGCGAAAACCCGCATCCATCCGGATGCGGGTTTGTCCGTGGCGAAGCGGAATCGCTCTAAGCGCCGGGCCCGCAATCGATGCACCGGGCCGGCGGCATCGGTCCCATTTCAAGGGCGTGGTTGAGGAGCCGCAAGGCCGTGCGCACGCCCTCTTCCAGCACCGGATGATAGAACGGCCGTTCGAGCATCTGCGACACGGTCAGATTCGACTGCAGGGACCAGGCGAGCAGGTGGGCGATATTTTCCGCCCGGGGACCGATCATTTCAGCTCCGAGAAATCGCCCGGTATTGCGTTCGCCATAGACCCGAAGCAAGCCCTGGTTCACACCCATCACCCGGGCACGGCCCTGGTCGGACCAATCCAGTTCCCCGACGGCGAAATCGGTGCCGGCTTCTGTCAGTGCGCGATGGGTGGCGCCGACCATCATGATCTGAGGATCGCTGAACATGACCGAGATCGGCGCGCTTTTGGCAAACCGCCGAATATCCGGGTAATGCGCCGCATTGTATCCGGCTGCAAACCCTTCATCGGCCGCCTCGTGCAGCAACGGAACCGTGTTGGTCGCATCTCCCGCGAGGAAGATACGGCTGGTGCCGCACTGCCCGGTAAATGAATCGTAGACCGGCACGCCGCGATCGTCGCGTTGCAGGGAGGTGTTCTCCAGCCCGAGATTGTCGACATTCGGCCGGCGGCCGGTGGCGACCAGCGCAAAGTCGAATGTCTCGGTGTGCGTTTCGCCGTCGACCGTGTAATCGACGACCACACCGTCCTCGGTCCGGGCATGCCGCATCACGTCGGCATGCGGATGGAAGGCGAATTCGTGTGTGAACAGGGTCCGGGCCGTCTCCAGGACCTTCGGATCGGTCAGCGGGCCAACAAGATGGTCGCGGCCGAACAGCGAGACCCGAACGCCGAGGCGACTGAGCGCCTGGCCGAGTTCCAGCCCGATCACGCCGGCGCCGAACACGGCAATGGACGATGGCAGGTCCTGCCAATCGAAGACATCGTCGTTGACGATCAGCCGGTCGCCGAAACCCTCGAACACTTTCGGCACGTTCGGCCGCGACCCGGTGGCGATCACGATCCGGTCCGCTTCCACGATGCGGCCGTCTTCAAGTTCCAGTTCGGTATCGGACCGGAACCGTGCCCATTGCCGGATACGGTTCTGTTCCGGCCAGCCTTCGACGCTCTCGATGACGAACCCGACAAACCGGTCCCGCTCGTCGCGCACCCGCTGCATGACCGCGCGTCCGTCAATTTCCGGCGGCGCGTAGGTCACGCCGAATTGCGCCGTGTGCCGGCCGTGATGCGCGGCCTCCGCGGCGGCGATCAGCAGTTTGGACGGCATGCAGCCAACACGCGCACATGTCGTTCCGTAGGCACCGCCTTCGATCAGCAGCACCTTGTCCGTGACCTGGCTGGCTTCACGATAGGCCCGCATACCGGCGCTGCCGGCGCCAATGATGGCCACATCGACTTTGATCTTTTCCATGGTTTTTCTCTTTTCGACATCGGACGGCCCGCGTGTGGCGTGCGGTCCGGTGGAGGTTTGCAGAAACAGAATAATCGGATTCCCGCTGAGAGGCGCGGGTATCGGGCAGACTTGGTTTGGATGATCGGACCGGGCCGGACGTTACGCACGGCCGTCCGACCCGGATTGCCTTCAGACCCGACCGGCCATGACGCCGCCGTCGACATCGTGGACCGCGCCGGTTGTCCAGCCCGCCTTGTCCGACAAAAGGAAGGCCACATGATGCGCGATGTCCTGCGCTCGGCCGACCCTTTTGATCGGATGGAAAGCATCGAAACCGCCGGTCAGCGTCTCCTCGATCTTGTCCGGATCGATGAAGGCACCATAAATCGGGGTGACGACCACGGCCGGGGAAACCGCGTTCACGCGGATCCCGGATTCGCCGAGTTCCATCGCCAAATGCTGGGTCAGGGAATGCAGGCCGGCCTTGGCCATCGAATAGGCGGACGACGGGGTCGCCTTGATCGCCTGTTTCGCCCACATCGAGCCGATATTGACGATCGACCCGCCACCGTGGCGCTGCATGTTGCGCACAACCGCTTGCGTGACGAAGAAGGTCGAGCGGTTGAGGTCCATGTACCGGTCGTATTCGTCGACCGTATGCTCCGTGAACGGGCGCGGCGCGAAGGTCCCCGCGGCGTTGACAAGCTGGTCGATATGCCGGGTTTCAGCGTCGATGCGGGCGATCAGGTCATTAACGGATTCCCGGTCCAGGAGGTTCGCCGACAGGATTTCTATCAATCCGTTCACCTCGTCCATGATCTCGGTACGGGCAGCCTCGAGTTTGGCGGTGTCGCGGCCGACGATAAGCACGGTTCGGCCTTCGCGCGCCAGTTCCGCGGCCGTGGCCTTACCCATTCCCGTCGACCCGCCGATGATGAGGCTGAGGGTGTTGCTCATGAGGACGTCCTTTCTGAAGTATGTATGTATATCTATCGATAGGTAGATAAATGGAAATGATGCAATTGCTGTCAAGGCCTATCTATCGATAGGCAGAAAAAGGAACCTTCTCGTAGGGCTGGATCCCCCACGCGAGCACACGATCTGGCCATCTCGGTTTTCCGCGTACAATCGTTGGCGCCGCTGGATCACCCGCTTGAAGCGGGTGAAGACGGTGGAGGTGAGGCGGGCGCGTCTCCCGGATGTCGTCGCGGACGCCAAAACGGTGGGAGCCAATTACGGTTGTCCTCCGATGGCATTCCCTGCCACATAGGCCTGCAAGGCACAGGAGGAGGGACGCGATCTGGCCACGCCGACAATGCCGAAAAGGACGATCCCCGCTCTCCAATCCGTCATCCGACGGCGTGTCCGGCGGATCCAGGATGCCGCGCACAATTGCTGACGCCGCTGGATCACCCGCTTGAAACGGGCGAAGACGGCGGAGGGGAGACGGGCGCGTCTCGCGGATGTCGTTGCGGGCGTCAAAACGGTAGGAACCCATTCCGGCTCCGGCTGTCATCCGATGGTGTTTCCAGCCACGTATGCCTGCAAGGCATAGGCGTAGGGGCGCGATCTGGCCACGCCAACAAGGCCAAAAGGGACAGTCCCCGCTCTCCAATCCGTCATCCGACGTAGTGTCCAGCGGATCCAGTCTGCCGCGCACAATCGCTGACGCCGCTGGATCACCCGCTTGAAGCGGGTGAAGACGGTGGAGGGGAGACGGGCGCGTCTCACGTATGTCGTCGCGGACGCCAAAACGGTGGGAGCCAATTCCGGTTGTCCTCCCGTGGCATTCCCTGCCACATAGGCCTGCAAGGCACAGGCGTAGGCACGCGATCTGGCCACGCCGACAATGCCAAAAAGGACGATCCCTGTTCTCCAATCCGTCATCCGACGGCGTGCCCGGCGGATCCAGGATGCCGGGTGCAACTAATGGCGCTGTCGGGTCTCCCGCACGAAGTGTGTGAGAGCGATGCCGGGAAGGCCAATGGCGAGCGTCGTCGGTCCGCCGCCCGTCCGACCGCCTACTTGTTGTGACCGGACGGTGCGTATTGGGCAACAACCTCGGCGCTCGTCATGGTCCGGGTCTCGTTGGCAAAGGCAAAAACGTCCGGCTTTTCGTCAATAAAAATCTGGCTTGTCAGTTCCATACCGCCGGTTTCGTCGAAAAGCCCCGCGCACACCGCATACGTGTCGTCCTCGACGATCCGGCAATAGAGATTGCTGCCGCAGGTTCGGCAGAAGGCGCGTTCCGCCCATTCCGACGAGCGGTAGGTCGTGATGGACTCAAAACCGTCGATGACAAGATCCTTGCCGACGTCGAGAGCCATGTTGGGCCCGCTTCCCCAACGCCGGCACATAGCGCAATGACAAATGCCGACATCCGTGTGGCCTGCTCCGCCCCGGATCGTCACGGCCCCGCACAGACAATTACCCTTGTTTCCAACGGCCTTCGGCATTTCGCACTCCCAAGCTCATAAGGACGGGACGCACTCTCGCGGATCAGACGATCGTCTGAATTGATCGAGGTCGACTGCCGGACCGACTTCCTCCCTGCAGAAGCGATTCCTGGCCGAGGACCTCAGGCGTCGACGGTGTAGCGGTGTATGAAAGCGCGATCAGGTTCGACCCCCAGACCGGCGCCGGACGGTATGCCGACCGTCCCGCCATTGCGCGCAACCTGTCCCTGGATATCGAGCGGCTCGATCAGCAGGTCGTCGCGAAACCGGTTGTCGGTCGTATCGAATTCCAGCATCGGTTCGCGCGGATGCAATCCTCCGGGCAGGGGCGGCATCGCGGCCAGAAGATGCAGGTTGGTTGCGACCGCAATCGCCGATCCCCAGACATGATTGACAACCGGCGTGAAATGCGCGTGGCAGAGCGCAAGCACACGCAGGTATTCTGAAATTCCGCCGAGCGCACAGACTTCCGGCTGGGCGATGTCGAGCCCACGGGCTTCCAGGAGCGCACGCCACCCCCAGCGCGTGAATTCAGCCTCGCCGCCGGAAATGTTGACCGTCAGTCCCTGACGCAATTCGCGGTAACCGTCATGATCCTCCGGCGCCACAGGTTCCTCGAACCAATAGGCACCGAGCTCCTCTAGCGCGCGACCGACGTAAAAGGCATCTGCGGTCGTGTAACAATGGTTGGCGTCGACCATGAAATCGAATTCGTCGCCGACGCCGCGCCGCACGGCCTCCGCCAGCCGGATATCGGCTCTGGCGCCCAGACCGACTTTCATCTTGGTGGCGACGAACCCGGCATCCCGGATGGCCGCCGCCTCGTCGTTGAAACGGGCGGCAAGGCTTTCGGCATCACCGCGCCGCAGCATCATGCCGTAGCCATAGACCGGCACGCGATCGCGATGGGCGCCGCCGATCAGCATATGGATCGGCAGGCCCGCCACCTTGCCGGCAATGTCCCAGAGCGCGATGTCGACGCCGGACAGCGCTTGCAGCGGCATCCCCTTTTGGCCGTGGTCGCGCAGGAGATTGTAAACCCGGTGCCAGATCACGTCGCGGGCGAGCGCGTCAAAGCCAAGGATCATCGGCTGGATGACGCCTTCAACGATCGCCTTGTTGCCAAGCGCGACCGCCCCCGGACCGAAACACTCGCCCCAGCCGGTCACACCTTCATCCGTCTCGACTTCGACAAGATGCGCCGTGCGCCGGACGTAGAATTGCTGCGAATAGCCCAATTCCTCCGGCAGGTCGTATTGCAGGACGTGGCTGGTGATGCGCGTGATCTTCATCGCGGCCTGTCGACCCTGTTCAGGACACAATGTCCCTTACCCGCACTATCGCGGGCAAACAGGGTTGCGGTCAATCAAGCAGGGCCGTGATCAGATCCTTGACGAGCGCATCGCCGTCCAGGCGGTTCGCCCGGTTGCCGACACCGATGCTTCAGGGGGTCTCGTTCAATGCTTCCCCGTCGGCCGGTCCCGGCGCATCGCTGCCGATGCGCAGACGGTGTCCATCCGGATCCTCGACATTCATCTCGCGCACGCCCCAGGGAAAAGTCGTCGGTTTCTGGCGGATGATCGCTCCCCGACCCCGATAATCCTCATAGAGCGCGTCGACGTCCTGGATAAAAATCGAGATCCACATGCCCGCCCCGCCCTGGGCGTCCTGGCACAAAAAGAGGCGCACGTCGTCGCGCTGCACCGAGGCAAAACTCGGCGGGGTACCCCAATCCCATTCCTTCTCGAAGCCGAGCGCTTCCACATAATAGGCGATGGAGGCCGGCACGTTCCGGACATTGAGGATCGGCACGGCGGATTCGAAGCGGTTGGGGCTGCGTTCAGCCGGATCGGCGCCGGCCGCGACCAGCCGGTCGACGATGACCGCATCGGTTTCGGCCGACGCATAGCCGAGCGGCGTCTGGCCGCGGCTGTCGCGGATCGTCGCGTCGGCGCCGAGATCGATGAGCAGACCGACAATGTTGGTCCGGTTGCAGCGCACGGCAAAATGCAGCGGCGTGCAATGGTTCTCCAGCCGGCTCATCTGGCGGGCGATCCGGCGCGGATCCTCGCCCGCAAGACGCAGCACCAGATCGGCCCGGTCAAGCGCGATCGCGGCAACCAGGCTCGGCTCGGCTCCCGTCTCGATCAGGTAATCCGCGACAGCATGGTGCACGTCATGAAAACAGGTTGCCCATCCCAGCACGCCCATTTCGTGCGCGTCGCTGTCATCCGTAACGTCACAACCGGCTTCGACGAGGCGCCGCACCACGGAGAGGTTGCCGCCATAGGCCGCCCAGTGCAGTGCCGTTGCATGGTCGAAGGTGTCGCGCCGCTTTGCATCGAACCCGCGATCCAGCAGACATTCGATGCAATCCAGATGGCCGCCTTCCGCCGCGAGGTGCAGAAGCGGCCGGCGCCAGCGCCCTCCGGTTATGCCGATCCGGTCAGGATGCGCGTCGAGCAGGCGGGCAAGGTCATCGGCCCGCCCGCCGATCGCCGCGGCCAGGATCTGTCCGTCCAGGCTGAGCCCGTCGACATGCGCCTTCAGCGCCCGCCAGCTTGCAAAGCCATAGCGTTCGGCAATGTCCTTCTGGGCCTGGTTGAGGCGGGCCGACGGATCGGCGGAGCGCAATTCGCTCAACCGGCGTTTGGCAGCCTTTTTCAGCCACGCGAGATCGGGACGGGGGGGAAGTGCTTCGGTCATGAGACACCTTCTCTCTCGGCGCCCGGCGTCCGCGGCTCTCGGGCAGAAAGAAGATGGCGATCAGTCAGATAGGGAGAGGCGGGTTGAACCCTTCACGCGGACCGTGGGCCGCCTGTCCGGCCACGCGGAAATAATGATCCGCGCAGCACCGATGTCAAGTGGCGCAAGACCGGAACAGCTGCACGCTCAATAGGTGCCGTCCAGATAGCGCGTCAGCACTGCCTCGGTCCCGTCCGCCCACAGGGCTTTCAAAGCCTTTGAGAATTCCGCACGGAAAGAAGCCGCCTGTCCGGATGGGCCGTAAATGTCCTCCATGGCAAGCCAGGCCATGGATTCGGCGCGGGCGGCCCGGGCGACAGGCACGAGGCGATCCCAGTTCGGATCATTCGGTTCGATGGCGGTGCCGTCGTCGGTTTCCCCGTAGCAATAGCGGCACCATAACGCGGATTCCAAGGCAAGACCGCGGACCGGCGCGCCAATCGCAAGCCGGTCGGAAATTGACGGCACGATGAATTTGGGTTGCCGGTTCGACCCGTCGAGGCAAAGCCGGCGGATCGTGTCACCGATCTTGGGGTTGGCAAACCGGGCTTCGATCAGCGCGAAATAATTTCCAAGCTCGGTATCGGGCACGGGCGGGACGACCGGAATGATTTCCTCGGTCTCCAGCTTGCGCAGAAAGCCGCTAACCAGCGGATGCTGCATCGCCTCGTGCACAAAATGGATACCCATCAGCCCGGCCGGATAGGCAATCGCCGCATGGCCGCCGTTGAGGATCCGGATCTTCATGAGTTCATAGGGCGTGACATCGGAAACGAATTGCACACCGACAGCCTCCAGAGCCGGGCGTCCAGCGGGAAATCGGTCCTCCAGGACCCATTGCGTGAAGTCCTCGCAGAACACCGGTGCGACGTCCTCAATGCCGAAATCGTCAGCAAGCAGCCGGCGTTCCCGCTCCCCCGTGGCCGGCGTGATGCGATCCACCATGCCGTTCGGAAAGGCGATGCTTTCCTCGATCCGAGAGGCAAGGTCCGGATCCATGAGACGTGCGAAACCGGTGACCGTGTCGCGGACCACGGCGCCGTTGTGGGGGATGTTGTCGCAGGACATGATTGTGAAGGGCGGGAGGTTCTCCGCAAACCGTCGTGCCAGCCCGGCGACGATCAGCCCGAATACGGTCTTTGGGTCATGCGGCGACGCTGCATCGGCGCGCACCGCCGGGTCTTCCGGATCGAACCGGGTTGTGGCCGGATCGATAAAATAGCCTCCCTCGGTCACCGTGAGCGAAACGATGCGGATCGCCGGATCGGCGAGCCGCGCGATGATCGCGCCAGTATCGCCGACGGGCAGAAAGTCGGTCATGCTTCCTATGATGCGGCCCCGGCTTTCATCGGCCGATTGCTCGACGACCGTCGACAGGAAATCCTGGCCGCGGAGCGCATCGCGCATGCGACCATCCGACGGCATCACCCCGGCCCCGACGATTGCCCAGTCGTGATCCCGTCCGTCGTTGAACAGACGGTCGAGATAGACCGCCTGATGCGCGCGATGGAAGTTGCCGACACCGAAATGCAGCACCCCGGCCGACAAGGCGCTGCGATCGTACCCCGGCCGGGCCGCCGTCCGGATCTGTTCCAGGGATTGCAAGGAGAGACGCACACTCATCAGCTCATCCAGTTCCCGCCGTCGACATTGTAGGTCTGGGCGACGACGTAATCGGCCTCGGCGCTCGCCAGGAAAACCGCCATGCCTGTGAGATCCTCGGCATTGCCCATGCGCCCGAAGGGCACGGCGGCCCCGACCAGTTTTTTCTTTTCGCCCTTCGGCCGGTTCTCGTACTTGGCGAACAGCGCGTCGACGCCATCCCAGTGCTCGCCGTCGACGACGCCGGGCGCGATCGCGTTGACATTGATCCCGTGGCGGATCAGGTCGAGGCCGGCGGATTGTGTAAGGCTGATCACGGCGGCCTTGGTGGCGCAATAGACCGCCACCAGCGCCTCGCCCCTGCGCCCGGCCTGGCTCGCCATGTTGATGATCTTGCCGCCTTTGCCGCGCGCGATCATGCGGCGCGCGACCGCCTGTAGCGTGAACAGGGTGCCGGCGACGTTGATCGCGAACAGCCGGTCGAAGCTCGCGCGCTCGATCTCCACGATCGGCGCGGCATCGAAGATTGCGGCGTTGTTGATCAGGATATCGATCCCGCCGAGCCGGTCTTCGGCTTCGGCAACACCGGCGTCGATGGACTCCTGCGCGCTGACGTCCAGGCGGAGGGCAAGACAGCCGCCGCCGATGTCGGCCGCCGCTTCCCCGGCCCGCGCGTCATTGATGTCGCCGATGGCGACGCGCGCGCCTTCCCGGGTGTAACGTTCGGCAAAGGCCTTGCCGATCCCCCGTGCCGCTCCTGTGATCAGCGCGGTCTTTCCCTGCAGCCGCCCCGTCACATCGCCTCTCCGTTTTCATTGAAACGATGCAAGCATTCGTCCTGCGGGCTGAGCCAGACCCGGTCGCCGTGATGCACCGGAAACTCGCCGCCTGCCCGGGCCGTAAGCGTGCCGACACCGTCCACCGTCACGTAGACGAACGTATCCGAGCCCAGGTGTTCCGAAACGCCGACCGTGCCCGACCAGAGCCCCGCTTCCGTGGACAGCGTCAGATGTTCCGGCCGGATGCCGATTGTCTCCGCGCCATGCGTCCGGGCCGATTCGCCGGAAATGAAGTTCATCTTCGGCGAGCCGATAAACCCGGCGACGAACAGGTTGCGCGGCTGGCGGTAGAGTTCGAGCGGCGAGCCCACCTGCTCGATCTGCCCGGCATTCAGCACCACGATCTTGTCGGCCATGGTCATGGCCTCGACCTGGTCGTGGGTCACGTAGATCATCGTGGTTTTGAGCGACTGGTGCAGTTCGGAGATCTCCAGCCGCATGTTCACCCGGAGCGCGGCGTCCAGGTTGGATAATGGTTCGTCGAAGAGAAACGCCTTCGGTTCCCGCACGATCGCCCGGCCGATGGCGACACGCTGGCGCTGGCCGCCCGAAAGCTGGCCGGGACGACGGTCAAGGTAATCGGTCAGGTTGAGAACCCGGGCCGCCTCGGCCACCTTGCGGTCAGCCTCTGCCTTGTCGAGCCCGGCCATCCGCAACGGAAACGCAATGTTGCGGCGCACGCTCATATGCGGATAGAGCGCATAGGACTGGAACACCATGGCAAGGCCGCGCTTTGCCGGCGGCACGTCGGTTGCGTCGGCACCGTCAATGCTGATGACGCCGTCCGTGGTGTCTTCCAGACCGGCAATGAGACGCAGAAGCGTGGACTTGCCGCAGCCGGACGGCCCGACGAAGACGACGAATTCGCCATCCGCGATTTCCAGGTCGAGCGGGCGGATCACTTCCACGTCGCCGAACCGCTTGACCACCTTGTTGAGATGAATGGTTCCCATGCCTTGCCCCTATTTGACCGCGCCGAAGGTCAGGCCGCGCACCAATTGTTTCTGGCTGAACCAGCCGAGGATAAGGATTGGTGCGATCGCCATGGTCGAGGCGGCACTGAGCTTGGCATAGAACAACCCTTCCGGGCTCGAATAACTGGCGATGAACACGGTGAGCGGCGCAGCCTGTGCGGCCGTGAGGTTGAGTGTCCAGAACGCCTCGTTCCAGGCGAGGATCACATTGAGCAGCAGCGTCGAGGCAATGCCCGGAATGGCCATCGGCGTCAGCACATAGAGGATTTCGGAGCGCAGCGTGGCGCCGTCCATGCGCGCCGCTTCCAGGATCTCGCCGGGGATCTCCTTGAAATACGTGTAGAGCATCCAGACGATGATCGGCAGGTTGATCAGCGTCAGCACGATCACCAGACCGACGCGCGTGTCCAGCAATCCGGTATCGCGAAAGATCAGGTAGATCGGGATCAGCACGCCGACCGGCGGCAGCATCTTCGTCGACAGCATCCACATCAGGACATGTTTGGTGCCGCGCCCGGGCACGAACGCCATGGCCCATGCTGCGGGAATGGCGATCAGCAGCCCGAGAAAGGTCGATCCGAAGGAAATCACCATCGAGTTCCAGAAGTGCCGAACATAGTCCGAACGCTGTTGCACCTCGCCGTAATTCTCCAGAGTCCAGTCAAAGGCGATGAAGGAGGGCGGCGAGGCGATGGCTTCCGCCTCGGTCTTGAAGCTCGTCAGGATGGTCCAAAGGATCGGAAAGAAGATCGCAAGCGCAATCGCCCAGGCGATAGCTGTGAGGATCGTCTTGCGAACAACGGGAACGGACCGGGCCATGGCATCAGGTCTCCAGGTTCCGACCGATCATCCGCATCAGGAAGATCGCGACGATGTTGGCGAGGATCACGGCGACGATACCGCCGGCCGATCCGCCGCCGACATCGAATTGCAGCAGCGACTGGGCGTAGACGAGATAGGTGATGTTGGTGGACGCATAGCCCGGTCCGCCATTCGTCGTGACCAGGATCTCGGCGAAGATCGACAACAGGAAAATGGTCTGGATCAGCACCACGACCGTGATCGCCCGGGCAAGATGCGGCAGCACGATGAAGACAAACCGCATCAGCGGGCGCGCCCCATCCATTTCGGCGGCTTCCAATTGTTCGCTGTCGAGCGATTGCAGCGCCGTCAAGAGGATCAGGGTCGCAAACGGCAGCCATTGCCAGGCGACGATCAGGATGATCGAGGCCAGCGGCGCGTGGGCGAGAAAGTCGAAGGGTGGCAGGCCGACGGCCTTGGCGGCGT
Organism: Rhodobiaceae bacterium; assembly: GCA_028285165.1. Taxonomy (GTDB): domain Bacteria; phylum Pseudomonadota; class Alphaproteobacteria; order Rhizobiales; family JANQQB01; genus JANQQB01. The sequence continues at coordinate 15,961 of JANQQB010000153.1, read as the reverse complement.
GGGCGAACAGACCGTTGACCGGATTCATGAACATGTTCTTCCAGACCAGCGCCGACACCGTCGGCATCACGAAGAACGGTGCGATCACGAGCACCCGCACAATGCCCTGCCCCCAGATCGGCTGATCGAGGATCAGCGCCAGGCCGACACCCCCGACGATGGTGATGACGAGCACGCCACCGACGAGCATCAGCGTGTTGGTGAGGGCGGCAAAGAACGCCGGATCGGTCAGAAAGAATTCGTAGTTCAGCAGGCCGATCCAGGCTTCCTGGCCCGGCATCAGCAGATTGTAGCTGAGGAACGAGAAATAGATGGTCATCGACAGGGGGATGATCATCCAGCCAAGCAGCAGAATGACTGCAGGCGAAATCATCAGGCGGGCAGCCGTGCGGGAATGCTGCGTGGCCATGGTGCTGCCTCCGGCAACAGGGTCGGTTTCAAAGGGAGTGTGTGTGATGGGAGTGGGACCGGCCGCGAAGGCCGGTCTCCACCCACCGCATCGTCGGGTTACTTGATGTAGCCGGACTTTTTCATCTGCCGTTCGGCCAGCGCCTGAGCGCTCTGCAACGCCTGATCTGCCGATACGGTTCCGGCAAGCGCCGCCGAGAATTGCTGTCCAATGGCGGTGGCAATACCCTGGAATTCAGGAATGGCGACGAACTGCACGCCGACATAGGGCACCGGGTCGACCGTTGGCTTGCTCGGATCGGCCGAATTGATGCTGTCGAGCGTCATCTTCGCAAACGGCACCTTGGCGTATTCGGGGTTCTCGTAAAGCGAGGTCCGCGTGCCCGGCGGCACGTTTGCCCAGCCTTCTTTCGAGGCGACCAGTTCCAGGTATTCCTTCGACGTCGCCCATTCGATGAATTTCTTGGCCGCAGCTTCCTTCTGGGTGCCGGCAGGAATGGCAAGCGACCAGGCCCAGAGCCAATTGCCGCGAACGCCCTTTCCATTATCCGGCGCCAACGCGAAGCCGACCTTGTCCGCCACAGTCGAATCGTTCGGATTGGTCACGAAGGAGGCCGCCACCGTCGCGTCGATCCACATGCCGCACTTGCCGGACTGGAAGAGGGCAAGGTTCTCGTTGAAGCCGTTGGAGGACGCGCCCGGAGGACCAGCATCCTTCATCAAATCAAGATAGAAGGTCAGCGTTTCCTTCCAGGCCGGGCTGTCGAATTGCGGATTCCAGTCCATGTCGAACCAGCGCGCCCCAAAGGAGTTTGCCGTCGCCGTCAGGAACGCGACATTCTCGCCCCATCCGGCCTTGCCGCGCAGGCAGACGCCATAAATCTCGTTGTCCTTGTCGGTCATGGCGCGCGCCGCCTTGCCGATGAATTCCCAGGTCGGCGCTTCCGGCATTTCCAGCCCGGCCTTTTCCATCAGGTCGGTCCGGTACATGACCATGGAACTCTCACCGTAGAACGGCGCGGCATAGAGTGAGCCATCCACCGTCAGGCCGCTGCGGATTGCAGGCAGGAGATCGTCGATATCGTAGCTCGCCGGCAGGTCGTCGAGCGAGACCAGCCAGCCCTGCTTGCCCCAGATCGGCACTTCGTAGGTGCCGATCGTCATCACGTCGTATTGCCCGCCTTTTGTTGCAATATCGGTCGTCACCCGCTGGCGCAGGACATTTTCTTCCAGCGTGACCCATTCCAGCGTGATGTCCGGGTTCTTTGCTGTAAAGTCATCGGTCAGCTTCTGCATGCGGATCATGTCACCGTTATTGACCGTGGCGATCGTGATCGTTTCGGCCTGAGCCGCAAGGCTCATGCCGGCCAGGGCCGTGCTGGCGACCAGCCATTTCATGAACGTCATTCCGTCCTCCCGTTTCGGTTTTGATTATGCGTGCCGGCGTACCGGATTTCTGCCTTTTCTCCGGCAAGAGCCGCACCATGAGAAAAGCGTTGCTTCAAGGATGCGCTCTTCGTGCAAGCAGGTCAATAAATAAATCATCTTGATTTATAAATTTGCGATGGCACTCTGATCGCCGATGAGCACATTGACGTCCCACCCCGATCCTTCGGACTCTCAGCGGCTTGGCGGCGGCGCCAACCAGACCGGCGCCCGCGCCTATAATGATCGCCTCGTCCTGTCGCTCATCCGCCAGTCCGGACCGTTGCCGAAGGCCGAACTGGCGCGCATGACGGGCCTGTCGGCGCAGACCCTGACGGTCATCGTCAAGCGCCTGGAAACCGAAGGCCTGCTTGTGCCAACGACCCCGATCCGCGGTCGCGTCGGCCAGCCGTCCGTCCCCTATGCACTCAATCCGCGCGGCGCGCTTTCGTTCGGCGTCAAAATCGGTCGGCGCAGCGCGGAAATCGTGCTCAGCGACTTTAACGGCACGATCCTGGAGCGGTCGTCACTGGCCTACGACTTTCCGACGCCTGCCGACACCGTCGCCTTCGCGCAAGGGGAAATCGCTCGGATCCGGTCAATGCTTTCCAACGAGGAGGCGCTGCGGATCATCGGTGTCGGCATCGCCATGCCGTTTGACATCTGGAACTGGAAGGACGACGCCAAGACGGACGCGGCGGTGCTTGACGTCTGGAAGGGCGTGGACATCGAAGCCGAGATCACGGCGGCGACAGGGCTCTTTGTGGTGCTCGCCAACGACGCGACGGCAGCCTGCGCCGCGGAACTCATGGTCTCGCGCCAAAGGCATTACACCGACTTTTTGTACATCTATGTCGGCTGGTTCATCGGCGGCGGCCTGGTTTTGGGCGGTTCGCTCTATCCCGGGCGCCGTGGCAATTCCGCAGCCATCGGCTCTCTGCCCGTTACAGCCGGCGGCGACACGTACCAGGCCCTGCAGATCGCATCGCTGTCGACCCTTGACGAAGCGACCCGGGCGGCGTTCCGGTCCGACGAAATGCTGGACCGGCATCTGGCGGAGGCCCGGTCGGGTGGTCCGCTTGCCGACTGGCTCGATCGGTCGGCCCGGGCAATCGCCCAGATCATCGCGTCCGGCGCGGCCATGCTGGACCTTCAGGCCGCCTGCATCGACGGGGCCTTTCCGGCGCCCTTTCGCGATGTCCTGATCGGCCGGACGGCCGAGGCCTATGACCGTCTCGACCGGCGCGGCCTGTCGGACATCGACATTGTGCCCGGCCGTATCGGCGAGGACGCGCGGGCGCTGGGCGCCGCGATCCTTCCGATCCTCGCACGCCATTCGCGCGACAGCGGCGTCCTCCTGAAGCCGCTGTGAACCGACAAAATCCTCGCCGCGCCACCGTTGCAATCGGCCACGGGGCGGGTGGCGTCATTCGGCGGCAATGGTACGCATGTCTTCATAAAGGGTACGCTCGCGTCCGCACCGTTTGCGCTCGAATTGCGACAAGGCACTCAGCAGCAGCCAGTCCGGCAGGGCACGGCGATGCTTCTCCGGCCCTTCAACGACAATATGCCCGCCGGCGATTTCCCGGCGCATGTCCCGGAACCCACGCCACGCCTCGACGAAACGGCGGATGTCCGATCGGATCACGACATCTGAATCGTAGCCGGGATGTTTGAGGCACATGTCGACCTTGCCATTCTCCACCACCAGCCAGAACCGGTGCAGGCCCTTGGCGGTTCCCGAGAAGGTAAATTCCAGGACCGTGCGGCCGCGCGGCATCGTATCCACGTTGATCCGCGTATGCATGCTCCAGGCAAGGAAGGCGGGATCGAGATCGTCGCTCTCAAGGTCCCGCGACCAGCGCTGGCCCCAGGCGGCCAGGTTCATGATGATCGGATCGAGTTCCCGGCCGGCCTCGGTCGGCCGGTATTCATGCCCGCGGCCGTCCGGCAGCGGAACCCGTTCGCACAATCCGGCATGTTCCAGCTGTTCCAGACGCTGCTTCAAAAGCGTCGGCGAAATCTTCGGCACGCCGCGGTGAATTTCATTGAAGCGCCGGCACCCGTCGATCAGCCGGCTCATGACGAGCAACGTCCAGCGTTCGCAAAGCAGTTCCGCTGCAAGTGCCAGCGGACAATATTGACCGTATCCCTTGGGGGCCATGGCCTGATCTCCTCTCGGCAATCGGCAGACAAGTCTGCCATCCGGACGGCCGACAAACCACTCCATAATCTGAAGCGCTCCAGATTTTTGAGTATCCGCGATCGGGCATTTCCGCCACGCTCGGCAAAATCGGCAGCGCCGGACCACTGGGAGGACAGGATGGGCAGCAACCTCGACCAACCGAATATGGGCGATATTCCCGGTGTGCCGACCCTGCAGCCCGGTTCAGCCGCGTACGACGAGGCCCGGACCGTGTGGAACGCGATGGTCGATCAACGGCCGGTCGCCATCGCCCGCTGCCGCAATGCCGACGACGTAACCGGCGCCGTTCGCGCGGCACGCGCTGCCGGATGTGCCGTCTCGGTGAAGGGCGGCGGCCACAACATTGCCGGAACGGCGGTCGGCAACGGTGCCGTCATGATCGACCTGTCCGCGATGCGTTCCGTCCGGGTTGACCCCGGCCGCCGCATTGCCAGAGTCGAGGGCGGCGCCACATTGGCCGACCTTGACCGCGCCGCCCAGGTCCACGGCCTGGCAACGCCTGCCGGTGTCGTTTCCGATACGGGGATCGGCGGATTGACGCTCGGCGGCGGTTTCGGCTGGCTGTCGCGTCAGCACGGGCTGACCGTCGACAACCTTGTCTCGGTCGACATGGTTCTTGCAGACGGCGCGCAAAGACGGGCAAGCGCGGGCGAACTGCCCGACCTCTTCTGGGCCTTGCGCGGCGGCAGCGGCAATTTCGGCGTGGCGACGGCATTTGAATTCCGCCTCCATCCGGTCGGACCGCAAGTGCTCTTCGGGCCGACGGTCTTTCCGCTCGATCACGGCCACACGGCCTTGCGGTTCTGGGCCGATTTCATGGCGACCGCACCGCGCGTATGCACGGTATGGGCCGACCTGGCACATGCACCTGCCGCACCCTTCCTGCCGGAAAACAGCCACGGATCGCCGGTCGTCATCCTGATGGCGTTCTGGGCCGGAGAGCCGGAAGAGGGCGAGGTCGTCCTCGCGCCGCTGCGGAATCATCCGGCGGCACTCGGCAACGCGGTCGCCTGGCGACCTTATGTGGACGCGCAAGCCTTCCTCGATCAGACCTATGCCAAAGGCGCCCGGAACTATTGGAACGCGGTCAATCACCGGACAATGGACGACGGGTTGATCGCGCACCTGGTCGATCTGGCCGCGCACCTGCCGAGCCTGGAATCCGATATCCTGCTGTGCGCCCATGGCGGCGCGATCGACGACATCGCACCGACGGACACGGCCTACCCGCATCGCAACGTGCCGTTCATGGTCACGCCCGGCGCAAGATGGCGGGATCCGGCTGACGACACCGAAATGATCGCCTGGGTCAGGCAGGCGGCCGGATTGCTGCGCGCCGGGGCAAGTCCCGGCGCCTATGTCAACTTCATTGCCGACCGAGAAGGCCGGGGCAACGAGGCGTATGGACCGAACGGCGACCGCCTCGCCGCCATTAAGCAGCATTACGATCCGGAAAACCTGTTCCGGATCAACCAGAACATCCTGCCGCAATCGCCTTCCCGGACAACAGAAGCGGACACCGCACGCTCGATTGGTCTGACCGCCGGATGAACACGCCGGTCCCAGTACTCGGTCAATGACCTGTCCCCTTTGGCGCTATCGGGCAACGCGCCTGGAGACAAGGCGCCAATGGCAGGAAGGATGCAGCCCGCGACCAAAAAGAACACAAAGTGAACGATTTTTCGCCTGTCCACGGACCATGCCACATGCGTGTGCTTGGCGGGACCGCTCTATCAGAACGAATATTATCCTTATGAATCCTTGACCTACCGGTAAAAAATGTCCTCTGGGGGATTTTCCCGAGAGTTTGTTCAGCTTACGGTTTTTCTTTCTTGAAACGCGGCAAGGAAGGTGAAAGAAGTTTAAAAACAGCAAGACTCAAAAATTCGATTAAAAACTTTGAGTACACTGCCTAATTCAAGCACAAAGTGACGCAAATGCCAGAAAGAAAGCAGGGCGCTTTTATTGAAATTGGATGAAAAAATGAAAAATTATAAAAAATTCATGAGAATCATAAGGGATTCCATTCCACGTTCGCCAGAATCTATACGGAATTTGAGACCCTGGTACAACGGACTCGAACATTGTTCACGATTTAGCCCTTTCCCGGCACGCCATAACCTAACGGAGTGTCCCGTCACCCGACGAGGTTGTCCCGAAACGCGTTGTCAGCACTCGATATCGCTGATCGCGTAGGTCGATCGCGCCAGCCAGTCCGGGTCGATCTCCACGCCCCAGCCCGGCGCGTCCGTGACACGGGCATGCCCGTCGACGATGGTGAACGGCGAGTCGACGAACAGGCCGGATTGCCAAGGATAATAGTCTTCCTGTTCGATGGCGAACTCGAGATACTTTCCCGCGTTCGGAATGACACGCAGTAAATGCATGGTGAACAGGGTCACCATGGACAGGTTCGCCGCATGGGGCGTGCACGGGATTCCCGCCGCCTCCGCCATCCGCGCCACCTGCAGCGTGCGGACCATGCCGCCCAGATAGCAGACGTCCGGCTGGATGATGTCGACGACGCGCTGGTCGATCATGCGTTGCCAGTCGACGAGCGAACAATCCTGCTCGCCGCCGGTGACATCGATATCCAGCGCATCCGTGACCTGCTTGGTCTGGTCGTAATGCCAATAGGGGCAGGGTTCCTCGTAATGGGAAATGCCGTTGTCGATGAGGAACCGGCCCACTTCGATGGCCTTGGCCGGCGAATAACAGGAATTCGCGTCGACCAGCAGTGCGGTGTCGTCGGCAAACGCCTTGCGCATCGTCGGAACGATTTCCTCGGTCCGACCGGGCCATTCGTCCTGGTCGCGGCCGCATTCCGCCCCGATCCGGAACTTGAAGGCCTTAAATCCGAACGCGTCCTGCAATCTCTTCAGGCGGTCGGCCTCGTCCGCCGGCGTGATATCGCGCTTCATCGATGAGCCGTAGGCGCGGACCGGACCGGGCGTTCCGCCAAGCAGCGCGCAGACCGGCCGGCCTTCGAGCTTGCCGCGCAGGTCGTGGAGCGCGGTGTCGAGCCCGCCCATGGCGCGCCGCAGATAGGACCCGGGAAACTTGTGCTCGCGATCCGGGATGATGTCCATCAACCCGGCAATGTCGAAGGCGTCCTCACCGAGCGCGTAGGGCGCCACCTGGCGATGCACCACCTGGGCCGTGATATCGGCATAATAGGGCGCCGTCTGCCCCCAGCCCTGGGCACCGCTGTCACTGGTTACACGGACAAAGCAGACGAAGTCGTTGGTGAACGTTTCGATTGAGCGAATCTTCATCGGGGATCCAGCCTGGGGCAGGTGCCGTTTGTATCGGCCACGGTGTGAGATTACGCCAAGTAATGCGGAATTGGCCTTGATAGAAGAACCGTTTTGCGGAAACTGTCATACCAATCCGGAGCAGACCATGAAACGGCATGGCGGCGCATTGTTGTCTTCTCTACGGATCGACAAGGCGTCCGACCGGCGCATGTCGGTGCAACTCTATATGGGCCTGCGGGATTTGTTGCTGTCCGGCGGATTGACACCCGGTGAGCGGTTGCCCGCCACGCGCACCCTGGCGCTGGAATTGGGCATATCCCGGACCACGGTGATCGACGCGATCGACCGACTGGTCTCAGAAGGATTGCTTGAAGCACGTGTCGGCGCCGGCACCTATGTCAGCGAGGCCCTGCAGGCGCAATGCATGCTGACGGCGGCACCCTCCGGCTCCGGCGGCATGATCGCCGCGCCAAGATTGTCGCATGCCGCCTCCGATGCCGATGCGGGCTTTGCATTGCGCCGGCGTCTGCCGCATGAATCGGCCGCCTTTGTGACCGCCCTGCCCGCGCTCGACGCTTTTCCGATGGCACAATGGGCCCGGCTTTCGGCGCGTCACTGGCGCCAGAACCGCGACCACGTCACCGGATATGGCGAGCCATTCGGCTATCCGCGCTTGCGCGCCGCGATCGCCCGTCAGCTCAATGCCTCGCGCGGCATAAAATGCGATCCCGAACAGATCTTTGTCATGAACGGCGCGCAACACGCGTTTTCGCTGATCAGCGCCATGCTGGTGGATCCCGGCGAGGCGGTTTGGTTTGAAAATCCCGGCGCGATCGGTGCCCGCAACGCTTTTGTCGCGACCGGCGCGACACTGATCCCGGTCGCTGTCGACGAGAAAGGAATTCGCGTCAGCGACGGTCTCGACAAGGCGGCCCGCTTCCGTCTGGCCTTTGTTACCCCGTCGCATCAGCAGCCGCTCGGCCATGTCATGAGCCTGAGCCGGCGGCTCGCCCTGTTGCAAGCCGCCAAGGACGCAGACGCCATGATCGTGGAAGACGATTACGACGGCGAATTCTACTATGGCGACCAGCCGCCGCCGACCCTGAAGAGCATCGATACCCAGGAGCGGGTGATCTATGTCGGCACGTTTTCCAAATCGCTGTTTCCGTCCCTCAGGCTCGGATTCATTCTGTCGCCGCTCGGCCTGGTCGACAGCTTCCGGCGGGTTTGCAACGCCTGGCAAAGCGGTGTGCCCACGGCCATCCAGGCGATTGTCGCCGACTTCATGGACGAGGGCCTGTTCGCGACCCACGTTCGAACCATGCGCCAGATCTACCGTGAGAGACACGATACGCTGATGCACGCGGCCCGCGCCCTCACGGAAAGCATTGAGGTACACCCGACAAGCAGCGGGTTTCATGCCGTCGGGTTCCTGAATGCCGGGATCTGCGAAGCCGATTTTATCGCCCGGACCCGTGAGCGGGGAATCGTGACCGCCGGTCTCGGCCGATATGCTCTGACGCCGCTTGGGTATCAAGGCATCGTGCTCGGTTTCGGGAGCACGCCGCCCGACGACATTCGCGCCGGGATTGATGTCATGCGACAGATCCTGTGTGCCGATGAATTGGTCTGAACAATTATCGGCAATGGATATATTTCCCAGTCCAATCGCCGCATAGTCTTTTACTTTACAGTGCGCTTTTTCGGTTTTGATCGGATCAAGGGAGAACACAATGTCGACAAAGACGACACTTGCCGGCCTGCTGGCGGCGACCCTGTTGGCGGGCACCGGTGCCGCCCAGGCGGAAACGCTGCGACTTCTGACCTGGGGCTCCTATGCGCCTGAAGAACTGATCAAGAAGTTCGAGGCGGAATACCCGGACATCGATGTCGAGGTCACGTTTTCCAACAACGAGGAAATGATCGCCAAGCTGCGGGCGACCGGCGGCGCCGGGTTCGACCTTGCACAGCCCAGCCATGACCGCATCTATGCCGCGCAGCTCGAATACGACATCTACAAGCCGCTCGACCTGTCCAAGATCGACACCAGCGTGATGGAAGCCAAGCTCCTGGACGGCGTGAAGGCGAACACGACCATTGAAGGCGAGGTCTATGCGGTCCCGCATCAATGGGGCACGTCGGGCCTCATGGCGGACAAGACCAAGGCGCCTGACTTCAAGGGCTGGGGCGATCTCTGCGATCCGGCCTACAAGGGCAAGACCTCCATGCGCCTGAAGCGCACGATCCTGCTCGGCACCGCATTCGCCATGGGCGAGGACCCGTTCGCGGCCTATTCCGATCTCGAAAAGTATCAGGGCATTCTCGATAAGGTCGCCGACAAGCTGATCGAGTGCAAGGCCAACATCAAGGCCTATTGGAAGGGCGGCGACGACCTGTCGGCGATGATGTTGTCCGGCGAGATCGTGGCATCGGAGACCTGGGATTCCACCGCCTACAAACTCTACGGTCAGAACGAGAACATCGTCTTCGTGCCGCCGGAAACCGGAGCGCTCGCCTGGATCGACACCTTCGCCCTGCCGCGCAAGGGCAAGGCCGACGACGCGGCCTACAAGTGGATCAACTTTGTGCTGCGTCCGGAAAACGTCACCATCATGTCGGCCAATACGGGCGCGATTGCTTCGGTCAAGGGCGCCAAGGATCTGCTGCCGGCCGACAAGAAAGCCGCCGTCAATGCGGCCTTCAGCGACGCCGACATCGAAAACCTGAAATTCTTCGCCAACATCCCTCCGGGCGTCGAGGATATGGAAGGCAAGACACTGGAAAAGATCAAGGCGGCGACCGGCGGCTAGATCCCGCCCCCGCCATGCCGCACCCGAGACCGGGCCCAGTGGCATGATCGCAAGCAACACCTCGGACGGCCGGCGTCGCGACGACACGCCGGCCGCTCGTGCACTTGACGGCGGTACGGACCGCCGCGCAGGGTGAAAGTCAGCGGCCGGCGCGCCGGCAGATCCCGGACACAACAAGCCTTCCGGGCAATGACAGCTTTGCCCCCTCATTGGTTTCACTTTCCGGCCGGCTCCCGCCCATGACGAACACTCCGCTTTACGACCTCGAATGCATCCGGCTCTCCAAGTCATTCGGCGCATTGCGGGCCGTTGACGACGTCTCGTTCGACATCCCGAGCGGATCCTTCTTTTCCATTCTCGGACCGTCGGGCTGCGGCAAGACCACGTTGATGCGCATGATCGCGGGTTTCGAGGAACCGTCCGGCGGCGACATCCGGATCAAGGGAAAATCGGTACTCGGCACACCGCCGAACCGGCGCAACGTCAAGATGGTCTTCCAGCATCTCGCGTTGTTTCCGATGATGAACGTCTACGAAAACATCGCCTACGGCTTGCGCTGCAACGGCATGGCCCGCGCCGAGATCGAACGTCGGGTCCGGGATGTCCTGGACAGGATAGCGTTGCCGGACGTCGGCAACCGGGAAATCCATCAATTGTCCGGCGGCCAGAAACAGCGCATAGCCATCGCCCGCTGCATGGTGCTCGATCCCGATGTGCTGCTCTTGGACGAACCGCTCGGCGCGCTGGACCTCAAATTGCGCGAGGCCATGAAAATCGAACTGAAACTGCTGCAGCACCAGTTCGATACGACGTTCATCTACATCACGCACGACCAGTCCGAGGCGCTTGTCATGTCCGACCGGGTCGCCGTCATGAATGAAGGCCGGTTCGAACAGATCGGAACGCCGCAGGACCTGTACCATCGACCCGATACCGCCTTCGTCGCCGGATTTGTCGGCGACAGCAACCGGTGGTCCGGGCGGGTCCGATCGAGCGACGCGACCGGCGGCCGGGCCGAAACCGACCAGGGTCTGGAAATCGTCTTCAGCGCGGCAGGCGGACAGGCTCCTTCGGACGGAACGAAGGTGGAAATTTTTGTCCGTCCGGAATTCATCCGCACGACCCGCAAATCCGCAGAGTCGGCGGATCTGACCGAAACCGACAACCGCATGGACGGCGTCGTCGACAGCCTGTTGTTCAATGGCGCCAACAGCCGTGTTCTGGTGCGCAGTGCCAACGGCGAACTGATCGAGGCGGATGTCACGCTGACGGGCAAGGACGACCTCGCGCCCGGCGAGGAAGTCTGCCTGTCCTGGTCGTCGGCCCAGGCCATGTGTTTTGCATCCGGAAAGACCGGGTGATGCTGAACAAGGACTTCAAGCGCCTCGTCCTGATCCTCCTGTTTGCGCCGTTCGCGCTGTGGATCAGCCTTTTGATCATCCTGCCGCATATCGGCATGGTCGCTTTGTCGCTGCGCGAGAAAGTGGCGCCGCGGGTCTACGAGTTCAGCTTCGCGAACTACCTGGATTTCATCAACGAGCCGATCTACTGGAACACGCTCCTGCGCACCGGATCGATGTCGCTTCTGGTCACCGCGCTGGCGCTCCTCATCGGGTTTCCGATCGCCTATTACATTGCCAAGCTGGCCGGCAATCGCACTCGCGGCGCGCTGTTCCTGCTCTGTCTGGTTCCCTTATGGGTCAGCGATCTGATCCGGGCTTTCGGCTGGATCCTGCTGCTGCGCGAGACCGGCGTCGTGTCGTCGGCGCTGCAATGGACCGGTCTGGTCGAGGGGCCGGTCGAACTGCTCTACAACGACGTCACCGTGATCGTCGGCCTTGTCTATACGGTCATGCTGTTCATGATCGTACCGCTCGTCTCCACGCTCGACGGCATGGACAATGCCATGGTCGAGGCCGGCTACAATCTTGGCGGCAACGGTTTCACGGTCCTGCGTCGGATCATAATCCCCTACGCCATGCCGGGTATCGTCGCGGGCTGCATCGTCGTGTTCATGTTGACCGCCGGCTCGTATCTGACGCCGATCCTGCTCGGCGGCAAGAATTCCAGCTGGTTCACCGAGCAGATCTACAATCAGTTCATCACCCGGTTCAATTGGGAGGCCGGCGCCGCCTTCGGCATGCTCCTGCTCCTGTTCACCTCGATCGTCATCTGGCTCGGCCTGAAGCTCAGCGGCCAGACCCTGTCGAATACGATCGCCAAGAGCTGAGGAGGACGGGATGCTGCCGAGCGAAAAACCGACGCCCTTCCTCTGGGGCTTTCGCATTTATGTCGCCGCCTTCTTTGTGTTTCTCGCGGCGCCCCTGATCGCCGCCGGCGCCTTTGCCTTCAACGACAGCCTGTTCCCGGCCCTGCCCTGGCAAGGCTTTACGCTCGACTGGTTTTTCAACGACACCGAGCCGAAGCTCGGCATGTTTCATGATCGCCGACTGCTGCGCGGCCTGTATTTCTCGTTTGTCATCGCCGTCTTCGTATCCGCCCTGTCTGCTTTCGTCGGCACGACGAACGCCTTCCTGTTCGTGCGCGGCGAGTTCCCCGCCAAGAATTTCTTCTACATCCTGATGGTCGTGCCGCTGGTCATTCCAGGCGTCATTCTCGGCATCTCCATCCTCGTCCTGGCAAGCAACACGGCCAATTACGCCGAGAACGCGTTCGACATCGAATTGGAATTCCTGAGGCCGGGACTGTTCCTGGTCGTGCTCGGGCAATTCTCGTTCATCACCACGATCACGTCGCTGGTGATCACGGCACGCCTGAAGAAGTTCGACGGGGCGATGGAAGAAGCCGCGCTCAATCTCGGCGCCAGCCGTGCCCGCGTCCTGCGCACCATCACCTTGCCGTTTCTGCGTCCGGCGATGATCGCATCCGGTATCGTGGCGTTCCTGGTCTCGTTCGAGAACTTCAACACCACGCTGTTCCTCGTCGGCTCGGAAGCGCCGCTGACGATCACCATGTACGACCGCATGGCCAAGGTCGGATCGACCCCGGTGCTGAACGCGGTTTCCTTTTTCCTGATGATTGGCTCCGGCCTGCTGGCGCTGATCTCCATCCTTGTCCAACGCGACAAGGCCGTCCGGTAGCAGGCATGAGCACGTTCGATTTCATCATTGTCGGCGCCGGCTCTGCCGGTTCGGTGCTTGCCGACCGTCTGTCGGCCGACGGCAGGTATACAATCTGCGTCCTGGAAGCCGGCGGAACGGATCTCAATTTCTGGATCTGGATGCCGATCGGTTACGGCAAGGCGTTCTACAATTCCCGTATCAACTGGATGTACCGGACCGAAGCGGATCCGGGGCTCAACGGCCGCTCCGGCTATTGGCCGCGCGGCAAGGTGCTGGGCGGCTCCAGTTCCATCAACGCCATGGTCTATATCCGCGGTCACCGCGACGATTTCAACGACTGGGAGGCGATGGGCAATCCTGGCTGGGGCTGGGATGACGTCCTGCCTTATTTCAAACAGAGCGAAACGTTCGAGGCCGGGGAATCGGATTGTCGCGGAGGCTACGGCCCGCTTTATGTCTCGACCATCGAGCGGGACCGGCACCCTTTGTGCGAGGTCTTCCTGAAGGCAGGGGAAGAGGCCGGCTTCACGCGCAATGCCGATTTCAACGGGCCCGATCCGGAGGGCGTCGGCCTTTATCAGACCACCTCCAAGAAGGGCCTGCGCATGTCGGCCGCGCGCGCCTTTCTGGCCGGCGCCCGCAAGCGCGCCAATGTGCAGGTCATCAAACGCGCCCATGCGACGCGCATCCTGATGGAAGGCAATCGCGCTATCGGCGTCGCCTATAGACGCGGCGGCGAGGAACGCACCGTGACCGCACGACGCGAGGTCATCGTCAGCGCCGGCGCTGTCAACGCGCCGCAATTGTTGATGCTGTCGGGCATAGGACCGCCCGACGTTCTGGGTGCACACGGCATTCCGATCGCTGTCGAACGCAACGGTGTCGGCCGCAACCTCCAAGACCATCTCGGCCTCGACTACCTCTACCGATCGCGGGTGCCCACCCTGAACGACCAACTGCATCCCTGGTGGGGCAAGCTGGCGCAGGGCGTGCGCTATGTCTGCACACGGCGCGGGCCGCTGTCGCTCAGCGTCAACCAGGCCGGCGGCTTCGTGCGGTCGAACCCCGACTGTACCCGGCCGAACCTGCAACTCTATTTCTCACCGGTCAGCTACACCAAGGCGCCTCCCGGCAAGCGTCCGCTGATGAACCCCGATCCGTTTTCCGGTTTTCTGCTCGGCATGCAGCCGACCCGGCCGTCAAGCCGCGGCCACATCACGTTACGATCGCCGAATCCACTGGATCCGCCACAAATACATCCGAATTCGCTCAGCACCAACCACGATCTCAACGACATGATCGAGGGCTGCAAGGTGATGCGCCGGATCGCGTCGACCCCGGCCCTGCAGAGCATCATCGAGGAAGAGATCACACCCGGACCCGCCGTCCAGTCCGACGAGGAAATGCTGGAGGACGTCCGCAACCGCTGTTCGACCGTCTTTCATCCGGTCAGCACCTGCCGCATGGGACCGGACCCGGAAATCGACGTCGTCGACGCCCGCCTGCGTGTCTATGGCACGGAGGGTCTGCGCGTCATTGACGCCTCGATCTTCCCGACGCTCACGTCCGGAAATACGAATGCTCCGGCAATCATGGTCGGGGAAAAGGGTGCCGCACTTGTGCTGGAGGATCACCGGTTCGCCTGAGACCGGCGGCTGTTCGCGATCCTCACCCGTTGGTTTTCAAACACGCTTCGAACACGGAACCGGCCGGCGAGCGCAAGCGGCAGTGTTGACGTGCCGCATTGCAAAGCGCAGCGGAACCGATTGTCGTGGCCGTGTGTGGAATTGCCGGCGGCGGGGCGCAAAAGGACCGTCGGCGATCATGGCCTGGTAATGGCCGATTGCACCCCAAGACCCGTTCCCCATCTCGGAGAGGCATGAATGACAATCAGTTCCAGAGGTATTGTGAAGATCGCGTTCGGCACCTGGCTCGGCCTAGCCCCGATCGCGGCGCTCGCACAGGAGGTGCAAGCGGGCGATCCGGAAGCCGGCGAAAGCGTGTTTCGCCGATGCGCCGCCTGCCACACCTTCGATCCGGGCCAGAGACGCGCCGGACCGCATCTTGCCGACCTGTTCGGACGGGCTGCGGGGTCAGTCGAAGGGTTCCGGTATTCGGATGCCATGACGGAATCCGGCATCACGTGGAACGAAGAAACACTGCGTCCCTATCTGGAAAATCCGCGCGAGCTCGTGCCCGGCACCCGGATGGTGCTGCGTCTGCGCCGTCCTCAGGACATTGAGGACGTGATCGCCTATCTGCGCCAGCGATCGGGGGAGTAGACAGGAAAGGCGGCGCTGTTGTAAGGCAGCGCCGCCTTGGTCTAATGCGACAGTATTCACGTGGCTTTTTGTCGGCGTGACAGAGTTACGCGACGGCGACGCGAGTGCGCAAATCACCCCGGTCCCGTCCGTTATCACGCGAATTTTTGTTCAGTCCGAAGACACAGTTTACAGGTGTTCGGGCTTTGCATCACGCCGTCGGATGACGGATTGGGGGGCCGGTGACGTCTTCTTTTCAGAGTCTGCACGCGCCAGAATGAATTCCCCGAACACCCCCCTGCTCCGTCTTCGCCCGGCTTGACCGGGCGATCCAGGGGTGCCGACCGACGCGCCCTGCAGTCTGGGTCCGCCGGTCACGCCGTCGGATGACGGATTGGGGGCCGATTGACGTCAGCTTTCCAGGGTCTGCCCGCGCCAGAATGGATTCCCCGAACAACCCCCTGCTCCGTCTTCGCCCGGCTTGACCGGGCGATCCAGGGGTGCCGACCGA
>JANQQB010000149.1 GCA_028285165.1 Rhodobiaceae bacterium | reverse complement strand
CGACGCGCGGCATGTGGAGGAGAGATCAATGACTGAATTGCGGGTATCGGTGAAGAACCTGAGCGACAAAGGCGGGGTGTTCACCACGCCGTTCTGGTTCGGTTTTCACGACAATTCGTTTGACCTGTTCAATCCCGGCGAAGCGGCGTCGGCCGGCCTGGAAGCGCTCGCCGAAGACGGCACGGTGGGCGGCCTTAACGCGGAACTGACGGCCGCCGACGCGGACGCTCTGGGGACCGTGCTCACCGGTGCGGCCGGCCCGATCGCTCCGGGCGAGACGACCTCGATCATCGTCACCGTCGACGGCACGTCGAATGCCTATGTGAACTATGCGGCGATGATCCTGCCCTCGAACGACGCCTTTGTCGGCAACAGCACGGCGACCAAACTGTTCGATGACGAGGGCAATTTCCTCGGAGCCCAGACGACGACGATTTCCGGCGAGCGCGTCTACGACGCCGGCACCGAAGTCAACACCGAACTCGACGCCGCCTTCATCAACCAGACCGCCAACAATACCGGCGAGGACGAAAACGGCGTGGTGACGCTGCATCCCGGTTTCAACGGCTCGCTCGGCAATCCGAACAGCACTTCCGGCGATCAGATCATTCTCGGCGGCACCAATGCGTTGGGCGAGTTCATCGATCCCATCGCCGCCGACTTCACCCAGCCCGGCGCGCAGATCGCACAGATCCACATCAACACGGTCAAGGAAACCGAAGGCACCGATCGGCGGGACGTGATCCATGGTGGACGCGACGACGACCTGGTGGACGCCGGCGGCGGCAACGACATCGTGTTCGGCCGCGCGGGATGGGACGTGCTGAACGGTGGCGACGGCCGGGATTTTCTGTCCGGTGGCGACGGCAATGATGAATTGCATGGCGGCAACGGCCGCGACAACCTGCTCGGCGGCACGGGCCATGACGTCCTGTCCGGCGGCGACGGCCGCGACAATCTGAAGGGCGGCAGCGGCGACGACATCCTGTCGGGCGGCGAAGGCCGCGATACTCTGTCGGGCGGCCAGGGCGACGACATCCTCGGCGGCGATGGCGGCAATGACCTTCTGCGCGGCGGCCAAGGCGAGGACACCTTCGTCTTTGCCGACGGCGGCGGTCACGACACGGTTCTCGATTTTGAAGAAGGCGTCGATCACATCGCGCTGGATATCGAGGGCATCGAGACCTTCGAAGACGTGCTGGCCGTCGCCGAAGACCGGGCACTGGGCGTCGAACTGGAATTCGACGACACGAGCGTCCTGCTTCGCGGCGTCGACATTGCCGACCTGAGCGAAGACACATTCATCTTCGCCTGATTGGCGGTGACGAAACGACAGGCGCGGCCGGTGAAATCCGGCCGCGCCGACGAAGCAGGCTTGTCCGGGCTCAGGGCGCTTCGACGAGCGATCCCGTCGCGCCGGCCATCGCCATGATTCAAGGGCCGGCTTGCATCGCTTGCCCGTTTCCGCGTGCCAAACCGCCATCGCAAAATCTTTGAAAAGGGGGGCCTCGACCGGTCAGAAGCGCAGCCACAATTCCTTTTGGGAGACAAGGTGGCGGGCACCGAAGCGGTCGAGAAACCCGGCCAGTCCGGTGTCGTCCCGATCGACGTTGATGATGCGCAACGCATCAATGTCGAGAACGGCGATGGCGTGGGCCAGCACGCGCGTTGCCAATCCATCGCGCCGCCGGTCCGGCCGCACGGCGATTTGCGCAAGGCTTGATTGCGCAGGCACAACCGCCGCATAAGCCGCAAGACCCGACGCATCGTGGATCGCAAAACACGCCGCATCATCGCCGGCGGCGATGACCGATTGAATGTCGTTTTGCCAACTGGGTTCACTGTCCCAGAGCTGCCCGGCCGTCGAAGAAATCGAGCCTATGGCGCAGGCTTCCACATCACCGCATGCCGCGCGTTGCGGTACTTCCGACACGCGATAGGAATCCAGCGTCCGCGTCTCGGCAAAGCCCAGAGAGCGATAAAGCGGGCGCGCCCGATCATTGGCCTCAAGCACTTCCGATTGCAGCGTGCTGAAGCCCTCGCCCGCCAGATGATCGATCACGGCTTCCCCCAGAACCCGCGACAATCCGCACCGCCTGAACGCCGGCAAGGTGCCGCTGGCGATCAGATAGGCCCGCTTTTCGCGTGCGCCGATCAGCCAGAAGGCGGCCAACGCGTCCTCAACAAAGACCGCATGGGACAGGTCCGTATTCAGACTGCGCGCGCGCATCATCAGATCGAACGCCTCGGCGCTGAGATGCATGGGCACCGAGTAATCGGAAAAGGCCGCATTCATGGCGCTGTGCAGGTGGCCTTTGGAAATTGTGTTCGCTTTACGGATCAATCGGGGAACGCCTTTGCAAATGTGTGCTCGTGATCGGTGCGCCTGATATCGTGGTCAGGACCGGACACAACCATGAGGGCTGTCATCGGCTTCGACATGGCTGAAAAGACGGGCAAGAACAAATCGAAAAAGGGAGGGCAGCCATCACCTGGATTGATAGATGCATCCAGTCGCGCTTCTTCGGATGCCCGCTGTCCGTGCAAGTGTTGCCGCAGCCCGGAACGATGCATCCACCTTGGGGGCGGATCACTTCGGGATGATGCAACCGGCAGTGAGGATCAGATCATTCACCCTGACCGACGAGGTCGAGAGGGCGCGATGCCCGCAAAGAACAGACACCGCATACAGCCTGCCGGAAGCAACACGTTCGCCACAAACCGAGCGAGACATATCGAAGACAAACATGGCATCGCGGGCCGGTTTCGAGCCCTTCCCATTGGGCGGCACGGTGCGCCAGACACCGCTTCGTCGGATTGCAAATTGACAGTCAAAAAGCGCAACATCGATCAATCTACACTTGACGTCAGGTTTGAATTTGCTAACCTGCCGCCCAATGAAAAGCATGCCGAAGCCGCAAAATCTCATGAAGATCGGCGAATTGGCGGACCGAACAGGCGTCAGCCACCGCACGATCCACTATTACGAGCGACTGGGACTTCTCTCTCCACATGAACGAGAGGGAACCGGCTACAGGTACTTCGACGAAGAGGCGGCCAAGCGTCTGGAGAAGATCGCGGCGCTGAAGAAACTCGGGCTGAGCCTCGATGAAATTGCGTCGGTGATTGACTTGTATTTCGAAGATGCGACGGGCATTCGCGGCAAGCGCAAGGTCTTGGAGATTTTGAAGGCCCAATTGGACGAGACGGATAACAAGATCACTGAACTCCGGCATTTCCGTTCCGACATCAAGGCCAACATCGCCAGGATCGAAACTCTCACCGAAGAAGCGAAGAAAACGTAAGCGTTGGAAAGGAAACGGGATATGCCATATCCAAAATCTACACTTGACGTTGGGTGTAGTTATGCATGGCGCAGCATGATGGCTGCGCTCGTCATGCTGGGGTCCGGCACCTTCTTCATTGCGGAGACGACAATGGCAGTGGCGTCAACGACAGCAGTTCGACCGACCGCAGAGACGATCAACCTGGTCCCGCTTCCGGACGGCTACCGGGAGGTGTCACGCAGACACGTGGCTGTCGACGGTGCGCCCGCTGTTCTGATCCGGAACGAGCGCAGCGATGGTCGCAACACGGGTCTGGGCGGCGAGCACGTGAGTTGGCTTCACGATGACCAAGGTCGCCTCAAGGGATTTGTCAGAATGCAACAGATGCTGGCTTCGGGCGACTTGCCGGCCAAGCAGGTCGCACAGGACGCAGCGCACGCGTTTTTAGAAAGCGCCGCGCCCGATCTTCTGGAGAACCTGGAGCTTCACTGGATTGCGCGGCATGACGAGGAAATCACGGTCGGCAACGGCGCGCAAAGAGTGGCGACGACGATAGCCGGGATGAAGGTGAAGATGCGCAACACGGCAGACGGGCGCTGGTTTTGGGTGATCATCGGAACGGACGGCGCGCCGATCGTGTTCGAGCGTGACATCGTTTGGGTCACCATGCCCGGCCATCGACAGACCGAGAAGTGGCTGCATGACGATTGGCTGGCAGCCCAGGCAACACAATGACCCGATCGCCGATTTTGAAGACAGGCAGATACCCACGGACGGGGAGCTCTCGATGACCGATAACAACGCACCGCGCGTGTCCAAGGTGCTGCTCGTCCTTCTCGGTCTGGCCTTCACATCTCCTGTTGCTCAGGCCCAATCCACGGATGCAACCATGTCCGATCTCATTCGTCCGGTGAATCCAGCCGGTGCGACTATTCCGGGGCTGTCGCAGGCCATGCTCGTCGAGAAAGGCAATCTGCTCTTTCTTTCCGGCCACGTGCCACTCAACGCCGACGGCGCTGTTGCCGGTGGCGGACTGGGCTCACAACTCCGCCAAGTCTTTCAGAACATACGCGCAACATTGAAAGCGGCGAACACGGATTTTTCCAACGTGGTCCGGCTGACGATCTATGTGCGCGATTTCCAACCGGATGAACTCGGTGTGATACGCTCGGTCCGTGACGAATTTGTCGACACATCACAACCGCCGGCGAGCGCGCTCGTCGGTGTGGCCGCGCTCTTCCGTGAAGATGTGAGGGTCGAGGTGGATGCGGTTGCGGTCGTTCCGTAGACCGGGATCCCGATACATCTGAACGCGCCGCGCGTGCTGCTTTTTGGAAGAAAACCCGACCATTGAGCAGTCCGGCAGCCGCAATGACAAACGGGCACGGTCGGTAGTGCCCGACCATGCAAACCGCTCGAAGGCTTCGCCCCCACCGATCGTCGGCAAGCCGATGGCCCGTAAGGGATCCACCAAAGGGTCGGCCGGCGCGCTGAAGGAGACGAGGCTATCGCGGGGACCGCAGAACAGGAAAAATCGATCCGCGAAGGCCGGCTCGTCAGTAGACAATCGAAAACTCTCTGCTCGCAACGCTGCGCATCGCTTCCCGCAACGCCGCCAGATATTCAGGCACATCCTTGCGAATGACGTTCGTGTGGCTGGGCGCGAAAATCCGGATGTCGTATTTGGCGTAGAACGCATCGATCATGCGAGCGATCTGGTCGGGATCGGCCCATCGGAGCCAGGGAAAGACGACACAATTCGTGATCGAGACGTCGTGCTGGAAACGCTCGCGCGAATAGCCGACCTCTTCCATCTCATCCATGAAGCGAAAGCTTTGGTGCTGGTTCTGCGCATTCAGCGCCCAGTCGACCGGACACAGGAAGCCGGTTCGGTGTTCATAGATCCATTGTGTCAGCGCGTGGTCGACGAACAACGGTTCGATGATTTCCATCCTATGCTGGCCGAGGTCGACACAATCGCCATAGGCCAATTGCCGGGCGTCTCCGAGCCCATGTAAGGCGTAGTGATCATGCCCGCCGACGGTCAGAAGCTGAACCTCGGGATGCGCTCGCACGATGGCCGCCGCGTTGCCCGCATGGGGCAATTCCGTGTGGCTGATCCAGAGATAGTCGAGCCGGCGCCCGGCCAACAGATCGCCGAGCGCTTCCAGCATGGTTTCGTGCTGAGCCGGTCCCAGGGTGTCGATCAGGAATGTCTTTTCATCGAGGAACAGATAGGACCCGTAGATGATGTCGTTGGCTTCCGGATCGAAGCCGGGATTCACACGCGCGAAGTCTTCCGCAAAGCCGCGGTTCAGCTTCGCCGCCTGGTCCCCCGCGCTGTGCGAGATCCAGAAAATCTGCGGCGTGATCTCGCGCACGCCGACCCGGGTCGCACCCGCACCATAAATTGTCGTCGTCATTGGCAGATCTCGTGAATGGCGTTTTGGAATTTGCCGACAAACCGCGGCACGTCGCGCCGCACCGCATTGCCATGTGTCGGCGCAAGCACTCTGACGTCCCGCGCGGCGAACAGTCTGGTGAAATCGTCGCTCACTTTCGCGCCGCTCACCAAAGGCAGAAAACGAAACGCCGAAGCGTGGTATTGCCGGATCCAGTCCATCGGCACGCCGTTCTCAAGTTCGTCGTCGAACCTCGGGTCTGCCTCGGCCGGAAAAAAATATCCGAACGCATCGGCGGTAAACAGCGTGCCGGTCCGGCCGTCGAACATCCAGTGCGTGCCGGGCTGGTCTTTTAGAATGCCATCGAGGAAGGCGATGTCACGGCCGGCATAGGCCTCGGTGGTTCCCGCATAGGCGAAACGGACCTGGTCTTCCGTGACCCACCACGGCAATTCCACATGGGGCAGGATCCCGCTGGAGACGACGAGGTGCACGTCGGGCCATGCCTTTGTGATGGCGCTGATATTCCCCGTATGCGGAAGCTCCGTATGTGTCAGGAAAACATGTTTCGGTTGCCCGTCGCCAAGCAATTCCCGGAGCCGGGACATGATCTGGCCTGAATGCAGATGCGATCCGGAATCGAAGATCAGCGGATTGCCGTCATTGAGAAGCACATAGACCCGTACGGCTTCGTGCCAGCCATTTGCACCCGATAGGCTCTCTCCGATCTGGTAGAGATCATCAACGACATGGCGCAGCATGGACGGTCCCCCACTCGATCGTCGCCGAACGGTCCCGATGGCGTGCAGGACAAAGGCGACCGAAGGCCTCTCGTTTCGACCCGGCACCACTCCTGCGTCGGCAAGTCGCGCGGATCATTTGTGTCGGCAGCATGATCTCCCTTGAGCTTCTTCGTCAAACTCATTTCGCTTCCGATGTCCATCCCGTTGTGGCCAAAACACCATCGACACACTGGATCGAAAGCGTGTGCGCATCCAAAACCCGTGACCGACCCGCGGAATGCGGTTAGGACTCGCCCTTCGAACCGCCACCGGGCACCGAAGGACGCCACCCATGCGCTGGAAAAAAACACTGACCATGATCGAGGCGCATGCCGAAGGCGAAGTCGGACGCGTCGTCACGTCCAGCATTCTGGATGTGCCGGGCGCGACCATGCTGGACAAGATGGTGTACCTGAACACGGTCGACGATACGTTGCGCCGGTTCTGTGTCTTCGAGCCTCGAGGTGCGGCTCAGATGAGCACCAATCTCCTGTTTCCGCCGACCCGCGACGAGGCCGATGCCGGCTTCATCGTGCTGCAGGGCGACCAGGCGCACGCCATGTCGGGGTCCAATTGCATCTGTGTGGTGACCGTGCTCCTGGAAACCGGGCTCGTCGCCATGCAGGAGCCGGAAACGATCGTGCGCCTCGAAACGCCGGCCGGCCTTGTCACGGCCCGCGCGACCTGTGCGAACGGCAAGTGCGAGACGGTCAGCCTCGACATGCCGCCGAGCTTTGTCGAAAGCCTCGATCTGAGCGTGGATGTCCCGGACCTCGGCCCTGTTCGGCTCGATGTCGCCTTCGGCGGCGTCTATTACGGTCTGGTATCGGCTGGCGAAGTCGGCCTGACGATCGAACCGTCCGCGGCCCGAGCGCTTGTGGACATCGGCTCGCGCATCCATCGCGCCGCCCGCGATCAGGTCATGCTCGACCATCCCGACAGCCCGCACCTGAACACGCTGGGTTATGTCATGTTCGTCGACCAGCGAAGCAACGGCGACCTCGTCGGCGCGACGATCATGCCGCCCGGCCGCATCGATCGCTCGCCTTGCGGCACGGGCAATTCCGCCCGCCTTGCGGTCCGCCATGCCCGCGGCGAAGCGACGACAGGCGACCGCGTCACCGCCCGATCGATTATCGACTCGACGTTCGAAGTTGCGCTTTCGGAAGAACTGACCATCGGCAACCGGACCGCCGTGCGGCCGCGCGTCACCGGGCGCGGCTGGATCCACGGCATTCACCAGATCGGCGTCGACCCGAGCGACCCTTATCCCTTGGGCTTCAAGGTGTCCGATTGCTGGGGCGACGCATTCGACCTGTTGCGCTCGACGGCCTGATCAGGACACGCAGCCCGACGCGACAATGGTGTCTGCGCTCGCTTCGAATGTACCGCGGAGGCGCGCTGTCGTGCCGTCCGGCCCGACAAATCCGAAGACCATTTCCGCGCCCTTCATCTCGGTACCGTCCACGATGGTCTCGTTGGCCTGCAACTGATCGTCGACATCGATTGAAAATATGAAGATCCGGCCCGGCCCGAACCCTTTGAATTCAAGGGTCAGGGCCTGATCGCCATCCGTCACTTCCGGCTGTCGGGCCAAAAGCTCTTCCGACTTTTCGATCCGGAACGGTTGATAGACCTGAACCCCTGCCCCGCTCGCAGTGGTGTCGAAGAGAACCCTGCCCTTTGATCGGGCCAACAGCCAGTCCGCCCGCGCCAGCGTCCACTCACCGGCGCTGAGGTTCCTGACCACCAGCCTGTCACGAGGTGCGCCTTCAAGGAATTCCGCGCTCGCCCTGATATCGCAGGCAAATGCCGCTCCGGAAAGCCCGGTCAGGATCCATGCGGCGGCAAGAAGGACTTTCATCAGTGTTCCCCTTAATCGTCGTGCCGAAGTGCACACAGGAGAATACGATCCGGCAAACCCCTTGGACTTACTCAAATCGCCACGACAGAGCGGAATGTCATTCGACGCGTCGAAAGTCGCCGAGCCTTGCAAGCGGCGCATCGGAAATCTCGCGGATGAGTTTGCGGCGGATGGCTTCGGCAAAATCGGGAAAGCCGCTGACCGGCAGCACGAACGCCCCGGGGCCGCCGATCACATGATCCTCGAAATAGCCGATCAGGTAGTCGCTGCGATCCTGAACCGCCAGCCCGTTGATGGTGATGCCTTTGTCAAGGATCAGATCCCGAGCACTTTCCGGATGCCGGCCCTGGTTGGATCGCTCATCCGACGAAATGTCGATCACCTGTCGTTTGCCGGCAAAACCATTGTTTTCGAACATGGCGGCGGCATGCATCATTGCGCTCCCGGTCGCGGTGCCGAACCCGGTAAAGCGCCGGGCCTGGCGTTCGATGGCGTGCGCAAACCGGTGCGCATCCTCGGCGGTCCGAACCTGCGTCCAGCCGACCGCCTCGATCTGCTGGAAGGTGGCGCTCCATTGCACGAATGCCACGGCAATGCCGTTGCCGCCCAGTCCCGTGATCGCGGAAATGACGCCGGGATCGCGAAAGGCATCGGCATAGCCCTTGATCTGCAGGTCGAATTCGCTGCCGCGAATGCTTGACGACGTGTCGGCGGTAAGCACGAGTTCCAGTTCGACGGGAAGTTCCGTCGCCATCGTCGCTTTTGCCGTCACACACGCCGCCGTCAAAAGCCCGACGCCGAACGCAAACCGCCAGATTGGTCGCCAGTCGCCCATGCCGTACTGTGTCACACGGCAGGCGCGGCACAAGTGAAATCGGAGCACGTTTCCATGAACCAAACTCCTGGAACGGACCCGCTGCTTCAGCCGTTTCGCCTGAAGCATCTGGTCCTGAAAAACCGCATCATGAGCACCAGCCATGCCAGCGGTCTGGAGGAGCATGGACTGACGGGAGAACGCTACCAGCGGTACCACGAGGAAAAGGCGAAAGGCGGCATTGCGCTGTCCATGTTCGGCGGGTCCTCGAACGTCGCGCCCGACAGCCCCAACGTGTTCGGGCAACTGGATGTCGGCGACGACAGATGCATTCCGCGCTTTCAGGAATTCGCGGAGCGCATGCACCGGCACGGTGCGGCTCTGATGATCCAGATCACGCATCTCGGCCGGCGCGCCGAATCCTATGCGGGCGACTGGTTCCCGGCGATTGCCCCCTCCCCGGTCCGTGAAACCCTGCACCGCGCCTTCCCACGGGAAATGGACGACAACGACATCAAGCGCGTGGTTGCCGCCTTCGGAGATGCCGCCTGGCGCTGCAAGCAGGGCGGCCTCGACGGCCTGGAAACGCTCGCCGGCGCCCACCTGATCGGCCAGTTCCTGTCGCCGGCCACCAACAAACGCACCGATGCCTATGGCGGATCGCTGGAAAACCGCTGTCGGTTCGGCCTGATGGTCTACGAGGAGATCCGGCGCCGGGTCGGAGACGATTTCATTGTCGGCTTCCGGTTCGTGATCGACGAGGCGATGCGCGGGGGCCTCGATTTCGAGGAATGCGTGGCCATCGCCCATCGCTTCGAAGCCTCCGGCACGCTTGACTTCTTCAACGCCGTCTACGGGCGGATGGACACGGTAATGGGGTTGGCGCGGGACAACATGCCCGGCATGGCCTCACCGATCGCACCCTGGCTGGACAGGGCCGGCGCCTTCAAGAAGGCCGTCAGCCTGCCCGTCTTTCATGCCGCCCGCATTGCCGACATCGCCACGGCCCGCCACGCCATTGCCGAAGGTCTTCTGGACATGGTGGCAATGACCCGCGCCCATATTGCCGATCCGCACCTTGTGGCCAAGCTGGTGGCGGGAGAGGAAGCGCGTATCCGACCCTGTGTCGGCGCCACCCATTGCATGAGCCCGCACCGGCCCGTCTGCCTGCACAATCCCGCCACCGGACGGGAGACCGTCCTGTCCCATGATGTCGACAAGGCTGAGACCGCATTGACGGCAATCGTCGTAGGCGGCGGGCCGGCTGGCCTCGAAGCCGCGCGGGTGCTTGCCGAACGCGGCCATGCCGTCACTTTGTTCGAAGCCGCTCCGCGGCTCGGCGGACAGGTCTTGCTCGCGGCATCGGCAAGCTGGCGCCGCGACCTGATCGGCGTTGTCGATTGGCGCGTCTCGGAACTGGCCAGATTGGGCGTCGAGGTTCGAACCGGCATGCTCGCCGATGCCGGCGACATCAAGGCGCTCGCACCGGACATCGTTGTTGTCGCGACAGGTGGCGAACCCGATCTTGCGTGGCTCGATGGCGCCAATCATGTCATCTCGTCCTGGGATGCGCTCACCGTCTCCGGTCCCGACAGCGGCACGGCGATTGTCTATGACGGAACCGGGCGCCACGCGGCCGCAACGGTCGCCGAACGCTGGGCTGAGGCCGGCGTCGCTGTGACCCTGCACGCCATCGACGATGCCGTGACCCCCGAAATGGCCTATGCCGAACGCACCTATTGGAAGAAGCGGCTCTATGAGCTCGGTATTCCCTTCGTACCGGAGAATCGGCTGATCGGGGTTGTATCGTCCGGCAACGGGTTCCGCGCCACCTTCGAGAATGACATTACGGGCGCCGTCTCCGAACAGGTGGCGGACCGCATCATTGTCGAACACGGGACAGTCCCGGTCGATACAGTCTTTCACGCCCTGAAACCGATTTCCCGCAATCACGGCGTCACCGACCTTGCCGCGCTGAAACAGGGCGCGCCTCAGCCCGCCGAGCACGACGGTGACCTTGCGCTTTATCGCGTCGGCGACTGCGTTGCGTCGCGCAACATCGCCGCCGCCATCTATGACGCCTTCAGGCTCTGCCGCACCCTTTGAAAACCGGAACCGCCATGACAATTCTCCTGAGCACCAAACTTTCGGACTGGATGACGAACGATGCTTTGCGCGATGTCCTGAAACCCTGGTTGCCGGACACCCCAATCGTCTGCCGCGACGAGGCTTTTGCAACCGATGCCGTGCGCATGCTGGTTGTCGACCGCCTCGACCCCGGCGAGGCGGCCGGCTACCCGAACCTGCAGATGATCCAGAAACTGGGTGCCGGCGTGGAAACCATCGTCCGGCAGCAGGATCTTCCGGACGGCGTGCGCATTGCCCGCCTGAAGCCGAGAGCCGCGGCCGATGAAATGACCCGCTATGCCCTGGCCCATGTGCTCGATGATCAGCTCAACTTGGCACAATATCGCGCCGACCAGACCGCGAAGCGCTGGCATCCCCGTCCGCCGCGCATGATGGCGGAAACCGTCATCGGCGTACTCGGCCTCGGCCATATCGGCGGGTCCATCGCCGCGGCGTTTTCCGGTCTCGGTTTCCGCGTCCTCGGCTACAGCCGGTCGCCGCGGTCGAGCGAAGCGTTCGAATGCCATGCCGGGGACGCCGGCCTGCGCACGGTGCTAGGCGAAAGCGACTATCTGATAGCGGTCCTGCCGTCGACCGCGGCGACGCGTGGATTGATGAATGCCGACCGGTTCGCGGCAATGAAGCCCGGCGCGCATTTCATGAACATCGGTCGCGGCGATCTCGTAGACGACGACGCCTTGCTGGCTGCGCTCGACAGCGGCCAACTGGCCGGTGCCGTTCTCGACGTGTTTCATGTCGAGCCGCTCCCCGCCGACCACATGTTCTGGACCCATGAACGGCTCCGCATCACCCCGCATGTTTCCGGCTGGCACGTCGATGACGGATTGCGAGACGTTGCTGAAAACTACCGCCGACTGACCTCCGGCGAACCGCTTCTCAACGAGATCTCGATTGCCCTGGGATATTGAATCGGAATCAGAACGTGAGAGCGGAGACCCGGTCGAAACCACTCAAACTGCGCGGAAAAATGATTGTTTGTCATACGGTTGGACGCCTTCGCCGAATCTGTTGCAAAGCGTAAGGCGCCGGTCACATGACTCCATGTGTCACCCCCGCCCCTCCTCGCCAGCGCGGCGGATCTCGCGCGGCGCACGCCCCGTTGCACGACGGAAGGCGGCACTGAAGGCGCTCTGGTTCGAATAGCCGAGAAGAAAGGCAATCTGGCTGAGCGACAGGTCCCGCTCCTGCAGGTATCTGTGGGCGAGTTCATGACGGATACCGGACAGCACACGAGAAAAGCTGGTTTCCAGATCCGCAAGGTGACGGACGAGACTGCGTTCGCTCATGCCGATGTCGCTCGCCACGATGGCTACCTTCGCGCGACCTGCCGGCAGCAAGCCGACAATGCTCCGCTCAAGTCGCAGAACCAGGTCGGGCTTGGCCGTATCGTTGCGTGCCAGGAGGGCATCGCAATGCGCTTGCAGGATTTTCAGGAGCCGATCGTCCGAAGTGCTGATGCGCGTCGCCAGGTCGCTTCGGCGATAGACGACCTCACACCTTGCCGAGCCGAACTGCACGGGACAGCCGAAATGCCGTTCATGCATGCCGGCCGGGCCAGCGAAGGCGTGACAGAACCGCACATCAATCGGGTTCACCCTGTCCTGCGTCAGAAACTGGTAGTTCCTGACGAAAAACCCGATGCTGCATTCGGACGCTTGGCGCTGCAGCAGCAATGATGCTTCCGTCGGCACGAACAGGATTGTCGCGCGATCCTGCGCCACGGACAACTCGATCCGAAAGACCGCGGTGACGATCGCGAGATAACGTTCCAGGTTGTTGAGCGCATCGCCGAGCGTCCGCGATGTGAGACCGAGATAACCAATGGCTCCCAGGTCCCTGGGATCGAGGCGCGCTGCAATCATCAGTCCGAAGTTCGGTTCGCGGCTCAATCGCGCGGCGTCTTCAAGCAACACGGCCTGTTTCAGATAAGGAACCCGGGCATCGTCATCTTCGATTGCCGCAAGCGACAGCCCAGCACGCGACAGGAGCGGGTCGGGGTCGAGGCCGCGCCGCCGCAATTCGTCAACAGCCAGCCGGGACGCAAGCCCAAAAGTTCTCGGCGAATCCGGCATGTGTTATCCTCTAGAACGTTTTTTGCCGCGTCGAGACTGGCAGCACGATGCGGCTGCCATACCCGCATGGCCCCATCCGTCCATGCACGACAGCTGCAACCCGAATCTGAAGATAACCCGGCAAATGAGGATATGGCGCGAAGTCGTCGAAATTTGGCGTCAATTCGAAAGAAATTACAGGCCTTTAGGTTTATTCAGACGCTGCACTTGCGACGAAAAGTTGTCAAGCGTGTCGGCTCAGAGCTCCGTCTGATCGGCGCGTCAAATTGGCGACATGACGCCCTGTCCGAGCGGGAAAAAATAAAAACCGCAATTCCACCACCCGGTTGGCCGCTCGGGGAAGGCCGGAGACGATCGGACCCGGGGTCTCCGGCCTTCCACTTTCGCCGGCGCCTTGAAAGCAACAGGAACGCCTATCTTGTCGATGGCGGGCGGGAATGACGATAATTTCAATCAAATGATGATCGATTCAGGCGCGATTCAACGCCTGTCGCGCGGCTCAAAGCGAACCCTTCAGATTGGAAGCGGGCTGGAGCGTTTCCGGATTAGCCTGGTGGGGCTTCGGCCGACCGGAATGACTCCTGTCGATACCGTGTCCCCGGCGCCGGAGGATCGTTGGGCGGTCCGGCAAAACACTGGGCGAGCGCCATCCATTGTTCTGCCGTATCGCCGGTCGCGACCAGCTCGGTGTCGGCGACGTTGCGTACCTGTGTCACCACCTGGCAGAATGCCACGGCCTCGCCTTCGACGCGCGAACCGGCAGCCGGGTCGTTCCATTCCCAGATCGCACCCGACGGCGCGATCAGGCGCACGTATGGCGCCGGCTCGGGAACGGGCAATTCCCGGTTCCGAAATGTCCAACCGAATGTATTGACGCCCATGACGGCGATGTTCCGGATGCGGTCATGGTTCTCGCGCTCGACCCCGCACAGGTCATAGATCGCCTGGCCGTGCGCCCAGGTTTCCATAAGTCGCGCCGTTACATAAGACAGCGCGCTCATATCAGGCCCGATCCATTTAAGGCGGCGTTTCGGATCGATGGGTTCGAAGGCCCTGGCCATGGACACCGAATTCTCGATCCATGCTGCAAAGAGCGCGCGACCTTTCAGCCCGTCGAGCCAGGCATTGGTAAAACCGAGCATGCCGCCCGGTTCATTCAGTGCCTCCATCAAACCTTCGGAAAACT
This sequence comes from Rhodobiaceae bacterium, assembly GCA_028285165.1. Classification (GTDB taxonomy): domain Bacteria; phylum Pseudomonadota; class Alphaproteobacteria; order Rhizobiales; family JANQQB01; genus JANQQB01. The sequence continues at coordinate 3,616 of JANQQB010000149.1, read as the reverse complement.
TGAGAAAAGCCGGTTCGTCCTTGAGCGACAATTCAGCGGCCACATTGAACATGTGCAAATGGCCGATCACATCGTTGATCGTCCAGGACTTGAACAAGGTCTCTTGTTCAAAATCAGCTTCATCAAGATCTTGCAACAGATTGTGAAGAGCCTTGCTTTCTTCTTCGAAATCAAGAGCTTGCTGCAACATTTCGAATCAGTCTTTCCGGCGGTTCAAAGCCCGCTGGAAGTCGCCGACTCGGTTGGGCCCGCGTCCGGCGCGGGCCCGAAAAGGGTCGTATCTTCCAACGGCGCTCAGTCCAGGCGCCGGATCCAATCGGCGACGGCGCGCCCTATGATCTCCGGCTGATCCTCCTGAATGTAGTGGATTCCGCCGCCGACGAAAATGCTTTCTATGTTTTTCAACGACCCGGCCAGATGCTCCGCAAGCGCCGGTGGATTGAGGGCGCCGGGCGAGGCATACAGGTGCATTTTCGGCATGTCGGTTTCCGCCAGCCACGCACCATAGGCAATCACGCGCTCGACGACATCGGCCGGTTCACCGGCGATCGGGATCTGGTTCGGCCAGACCAATGTCGGCTTGCGCGATGCCTCGGTGGCGAAGGGCGCGCGATAGGCTTCCATTTCGGCTGCACTCATCGGCCGCATCACTGCAGCCGGCAGGATCTGTTCCACAAACCCGTTTTTGCCGAGGATGAAAGCCGGTCCGGCTTCCGGATCCCGCATCATGCGGAACAGATCGGCATAGGGCCCCATGGCTTCAAGGCTCTCCATCGGGAAGACCGGCGGCAGGATGGCTTCCATGAACGCGATCCCTCGAACCCGATCTTCGTTTCGGGAGGCAAAATCGAATCCGAGCCCCGATCCCCAATCATGCAGGACGAAGGCAATGTCGGTCAGGTCCAGCGCATCCAGGAACGCGTCGAGATAGGCGCTATGGTCGGCAAAGGTATAGGCAATGTCAGGCTTTCCGGATTGTCCCATCCCGATCAGGTCGGGCACGATGACCCGGCCGCGCTTTTCAAGGAACGGTATGACATTGCGCCACAGATAGGATGACGTCGGATTGCCGTGCAAGAGAACGATCGGCTTGCCCTGGCCGACATCGACATAGGCCATCGTGCTGTCTTTGACGGCAATCGTCTTGTGCTCATAGGCAAACTCGGCGGAGATCGGCGGAGCATAGACGGGCTTTTCCTGGGATAGCGCCGGATGGCCGGCCGTCAGGCACAGCCCAATGGCCATTCCGAAAAGCAATGTACGTTTGGTGGTCTTCATGCGATCGGCTTTCCTTCTGGGGGTGGACGTTGAGTTCAGAACAATCATTCTGAACCAGGCAAAAACCGGTATCGCTCTTTACTCCCAGCGGGGTGTCCCGCCTCGTATTCAGTCGATGTTGTGAGCTCGAAAGACGGCGCTGAGCTGCGCCCGCATGGTGTCGGCCGGCGTGCCGGCACGGGCGAACAGCGACAGGCCCTGCACGCTCGCCGTCAGGCCGATGGCCGCATCGGCCGGATTGACGCGTTCGTCGATCTCGCCTGCGGCTACCGCGTTTTCAAAGGCCGTTCTGAGTGCCGCCTCGACCCGGGAAAAATGCGCGCGGGCGCGTTCGCGGACCGCCGGCTCCGCGCTTTGTTCGGCCGCGGCCGCGCACATGAAACAGCCCATGGAGGCATTGTCGCCGATATCGAGTCCCGCCAGGATACGGTCCCGGTAGGCCCGCAGCGCCGCAAGGCCCGCATTTTCCGTTCCCAGTTCACCAAGCAGACCGGTGATCAGATAATCGGTGTACCAGTCGAGGCAGGACAGATAGAGGTCCCGCTTGTCGCCGAATTCGTCGTAAAGGCCGTAACGACTGGCACCGGTCGCTGCAACGATATCGGCCATGGAAAGGCGCTTGAACCCCTTGCGCCAGAACAGCGCCATGGATTGCTGCAGGACCGTGTCGCGGTCGAAGGATTTTTCCCAGGGCATCGCATCGCGCCAAGTTCAGAACATACATTCTGAATACGCGGAGGCAGGTCCTTCGTCAATTCACGAAACGGTCAGACCGTCTCCTTTGCCGGCTTCGTAAGTGTCCGCACATAATCTGAATTGAACCGGACATAGCCGTTTTCCGTGCTCTTCAAATGCATCTTTGTGAACCGGTGAAACAGCGGCAAACGGTGAAACGGCACGCTCGGATAGGCATGATGTTCCGCGTGGTAGGGCATGTTCCAGGCAAGGAACCGGACGAGAGCCGTGGTAAACGTCGTACGCGTATTCTCCAGCATGTTGGCCACATGCGGACAGCGGCCGTGTTCGGCCAGCAGATAAAGCCGCAGGAACGGTCCGCCGATCAGCAGCGGTCCGAGCCAGAAAAGCAGGATCTCGGCAGATTGCATGGCAATCGCCATGCCGAAGGCGAGCCCGTAGGCCGCGGTGAAAAGCCGGGCTTCCCGAACAACCCGATGCCGCGCCTTGTCCGGCACATAGGCGTCCGATCGCAGGCCGAGCGCATTGCCGAGGATCGTTCGGATCCGCCCGATCCAGTCGGGTATTCCGGATACATAGATCAGGTACGCGGTCCAGGTTTCCGGTTTCGGCGTTTCCAGTTCCGGGTCGTGCGCCGGATCGTGGGTGTGCCGGTGGTGCGCCAGGTGAAAGAACCGGAACCAGAGCGGCGGCAGGAACACCAGGAACCCGCAGATCATGGCAACGATATCGTTGAGGCGGGCGGTTCGAAACGCCGTACCGTGGATGCATTCGTGCAAGGCCGTGAAGAGGAACACGATCAGAATGCCCTGAACCAGCAGCAGCACTTCGAAACCCGGCACCCGAAAAGCGATACCGATCGTACACAATACGATCGCCCCGGCATGTCCGGCCAGATGCGCCAGTCCTGCCCGGTCCGACTTTGCCGTCAATAACATGCGGTCGCTGGCCGAAAGCGACGCAATCAATGCGACATGGTCCAGGCGGTCGGCTTTCTCCGTCGTCATCTTAACCCGGCACGTGTTCCCTGCATCGCTTCAGGAGGTCAGATTCGCTGCGCAGCCAGACCGGCCCGTCGGGCAGTGGTCCGGAGGACCGTTGCCTGCCGGGCGCGGCGCTCACGCCGCCTCGAGCGCGCAGGCGATCCCCTGCCCCACGCCGATGCACATGGTTGCGAGCGCCCGTTTGGCACCGCGTTCGCGCAGTTCGATCGCTGCCGTTCCGGCAAGCCGGGCACCGGACATGCCAAGCGGATGACCGAGCGCAATGGCACCGCCGTTCGGATTGACATGGTCGGCATCGTCCGGCAGGCCGAGCTGGCGCAAGACAGCGAGCGCCTGCGAGGCGAACGCTTCGTTCAGTTCCACGACATCGAAATCCTTCACCGACCATCCGAGCCGATCGGCGAGCTTTTGCGAGGCCGGCGCCGGGCCGATCCCCATTACCCGCGGCGGCACGCCGGCCGTCGCGCCCGACACGACCCGCACAATCGGTGTCAGACCATAGGCCTTGACTGCAGCTTCCGATGCAATCAGCAGGGCCGCGGCGCCGTCATTGACCCCGGACGCATTGCCGGCCGTCACCGACCCGCCGGCCCGGAAGGGCGTCGGCAGCTTGGCCAACTTGTCGACGCTCGTGCCCG
>JANQQB010000108.1 GCA_028285165.1 Rhodobiaceae bacterium | reverse complement strand
CCTTGATGTCTTTCAACGACATCCGGTCTGTGCCGAACGGCCGCAAAACGAGGTCGATGGACAAGGCCTTTACCGCGGCCGCCATGGCCGGGTCGCGTTCGACCGTCACGTCGCTGAGGCCGACCGTGAAATCGCCGCCGCCATGCCAGTGGATCGAGCCTTCTGCGATCGAGATGGCAATATCCTGGCCCAGTTGCGACTGAAGATGGCCGGCGATCCGGTCGCCGATCCAGGGAGCACTGAGCGGCGCGTAATAGATGCGCGCCAGCCCTGCGGCCACGACCACCAGCAGCACGCAGGTGACCGCCCCCAGGACCTGAAAGGCCTTTCTCAGTCTCTTTCTGGAGCTGTTTCTCAGACCGTTCACTGTTGTGGCAAAACCTCGTACTCACCTTGCCCGGGCAGCAATCGAGCTGTCACCAAAGGATTTCGACACGACGGATGGTTATGCCGGTACAGCCCCGGGCGTGCCGATACCCCTGCCGCGCCGGACCGGGCGCCCTGTCGTTTCCGACCAAGGCAGGACCGCCCGGGTAGAGAACCGGTCAGCACGCCCCCGGTCCGCACCGTCTGTGGCCGACTGATCGCGACATGCCCCTCCTCCTCCCAGAATAAAGCGGGTCGATCCGATCGCACCGGCACCGGTCAACGGTGTCGGCAGAGCGCCACAATCCGGTTTAGCAGACGGTCAGGGTTTGACAACTCGGGCGCCATCCGTCCGCTGCGCTGCGATGTCATTGTTCGGCTTTAAGGTTTAAGTTTCGTCACCTGTAAAGCCGCCCCGGTCCCTTGCCTGGTTCGTGCGCGATGCGGCGCCGGAAGCCTCTTCGGTTCGCACGGATCTGGCCGCTGCGAAGCGAGCCGGTCGACGGCCTGGAACCGGATCACTGACCCTGAGCGCCTGTTTATCAGCCTGCAAGGAATCTGTGGACAGCTTCCCGAGAATTGCGTCCAATTGCCTCGACCCGGTCATTTCCGTGCCATGTCCCATGCTCGATCTTGACCCGGCGGCCCGGGTGCTCGACACGTGCGAGCGTCTGAACGGTCGCACCGCGTGCCGGATGCGATCAGGGCGGGCGTTTTTCTGGAACATCAGACTAGAGACAGAGAGGCCCAACCCTAAATAGTCGGTCGACGGAACCCGGATGTGACCCGGATTATGGAGAGGATACTTCGCATGGCTGATCTGGTCGAAGGCGCAGCGGCGCCGGATTTCAACCTGCCCGTGGACGGCGGCGAATCGGTTGCTTTGAAGGATCTGAAGGGCAAGCCGATCGTGCTTTACTTCTACCCCAAGGACGATACGTCGGGGTGCACCAAGGAAGCGATCAGCTTTTCCGGTCTGAAAGACCAGTTCGAGGCGCAAAACGCCATCATCATCGGCGTGTCGCCCGATTCGGTAAAAAGCCACGACAAGTTCAAGCTTAAGCACGACCTGACGATCATGCTGGCGTCGGACGAGGAAAAGAAGACCGTCGAGGATTACGGCGTCTGGGTCGAGAAATCGATGTACGGGCGCAAATACATGGGTGTCGAGCGGTCGACATTCCTGATCGGCCCGGACGGGGCCATCGCCAAAATCTGGCGCAAGGTCAAGGTACCGGGCCATGCCGATGCCGTTCTCGAAGAGGTCAAGGCGCTCTGACATCCCGGGCATCTGGTGCATGATCCGACGCGCGCCATGAGACAATCTGGTGGCACGCAGCCGGCCGACGGCCCGGAAGGCGACGGGCCGGCCTTTCTCAGCCTTGCCGACGCCGCGAGCAGGATCGTTGCCAGTCGCGATCTGGACCGCAAGACGGCCATGGCCCACCGGGCGGCCGGCTTGTGGTTTCGCCGGTCCCTGTCTCGCACCCACACGAGTCGTCCGGATCGCGACATGCCCGAACGGCCCGGACGTCCGGACAAACCGGAACTGAGAGCGCCGCGCGACATGCCGCACCGTTCCGCGGGCGGCCGCAGGGGGCGCATTGCGCTCCTGCATTCCCTGGCACACATCGAACTGAATGCTGTCGATCTGACCTGGGATCTCATCGGCCGCTTCGCCGGAGAAGACCTGCCACGGTCGTTCTTCGACGATTGGGTCAAGGTGGGCCTGGAAGAAGGCAAGCATTTCGGTCTGCTGCAGCGCCGCCTCGTCGATTACGGATC
>JANQQB010000095.1 GCA_028285165.1 Rhodobiaceae bacterium | reverse complement strand
TGCGGCGCCGTTGCCGGTCGTGCCGCAATCGGCCGGACCCGGCCAAAAGGCCCATTCCGCCCCGGCCTGATAGACGCCAAGACCGGCGCCGTACAGCATCGCGACGCCCGCGATCAGCAACAGGCCGGCGCGAAGCGCGCGACCCCATCCCAGATAAAATCCGGCAAGCGCGACTGCCGCCAGCGGGAGCGCGGCATAATAGGGATGACGCTGTTCCAGGCACAATTTGCAAGGCAGGTAGCCGCCGATCAGCTGGAAACCCCAGGCGGCCGCAATCGTCGCGCCGCCGATCAGGATGAACGCCAGCGTTGCCATTGGAACAGCACGGGTTTCGGACACTTGTCCGGTCATCATCCTTCTCCTTGCGCAGGCCCAGCCGGGCGTTGCCCACCCGGCGATCCGTACGTTCGGTCCATCAGACCACGTATCTCAAGGCCACGAAGCCACCGACCAGCAGAACGACAAAAATCGTGAACATGAGGGCCAGGCGCTCTTCGATGAAAGCGCGGATCGGCGGCCCGAGATAGTATAGAAGCCCGGCGACGACAAAAAACCGAAGGCCGCGTGCGACCAGGCTCGACAGGATAAAGATCGGCAGGTTGAGCGCGGTCGCGCCGCTTGCAAGCGTGATCACCTTGAAGGGAAACGGCGTCACGCCGGCAATGAAAACGATCCACGCCCCCCATTCATTATACTGGTCCGCGAAACTGTCGAACTTTTCCGCATACCCATAAAAACCCAGGATCGGCTGGGCGACCTCGACAAACAACAAAGCGCCGATCGCATATCCGAGCAGGCCGCCCAGAACGGATGTGATGGTGCACAAGGTCGCGTACCACCAGGCCTTCACCCGGTTGGCGATGACCATGGGGATGAGGATGACATCGGGCGGAATCGGAAAGACGGAACTCTCGGCGAATGAAACCGCACCCAACGCGTAAGGCGCGTTCGGTCCGGAGGCCTGGTGCATGGTCCAGTCGTAAAGGCGTCTCAGCATGGCGGCTGTTTAGCGGTCGCCGCCGCCGAAGTCCATTGCGGACTTGCGCGGAAAACCGAGCGCCGTCGCCGCGCACGGTTAGCCCGGACGCTTTGTCACACCCGGCCGGGACAGGGCCGGCGCAGGGAGATGCCGAACAGGGTGATCAGAGCGGTAACAAATCCGAATGTGCGCATTTTCAGCTTCATCGTCGTTCTCCTCTCCAAGTGTGATGCCACCCTGGCCGCACCTGCCTGAGCGGAGTCTGAAGCGGTCGTTCATTTTGCGTTCATGTTCGATGGTGCTATCAGCTGATTGCAACCTGCCGACAGGCTGTTATGCATGCGCGTGGGGGCGCGAGGAGACCCGGATTTCGGGTTCGGTCAGCCGGGGAGACGGTACGGATGAGCCTCGTTTCAGGCGTCCTGGATCGCGTCGCCGACGCGCGCCAGCAAGACCCCCATGCCGACGAGCGCAGGCGGGCTTTCGCGAATCAGGAACAACAAGGCCTTGTGCTCGCCTTCTGGGCCCGCACCATCGCGGTCGCGATCGTGGCCGTGTTCCTGGCCTATCTTATTCCCTGGCCCCGTTCGCTGTATTACCTGTCCTGGGTCGGCGCCTTCTTCGTGCTCGGCGTGATCCCGTATCTGTTGCGCAAGACGCCGTTCTGGCGCGGCTGGATGACCTTCGTGTTCATCGCGGCGGACATTGCCCTCATTACCGCCGTGTTGCTCATGCCCACCGGGCTTTCGGATGCGGAATGGCCGGTCCAGACACGGACGCGCTTTCCCGATTTTCTTTATCTGCTGCTTTACCTCGCCGGCTCGACGCTGAGTTTTTCCCGGCTGGTCGTCTGGACAACCGGCACGATGATCTCCGTGGCCTGGGCCATCGGCATCATGACCATCTATTACGGAGCCGGGACCGTGACGTTCGACAACGCGCTCGAGCACGGGTTCACGCCGGAAACCATGGGCAACAGCCTGCCCGTCTACCTGCATCCGAATTTCGTGTCGTTCAACGGCATGCTGACCCAGGTCGTGGTGACGCTGCTCATCACCTTCGTGCTCGGGACGGCGATCGCCCGGGCGCGCCGTTTCATGACGCGCCAGATCGATTCGGAACTGGAACGGGAAAGCCTTGCCCGCTTCTTTTCGCCGGACGTGATCGGCCGGATTTCCAACATCGACGCGCTGCGCGACGGCGGTCAGACCCATAATGCGGCCGTGCTGTTCGTCGACATAGTCGGTTTCAGCACGCTGTCGGAAGGCATGGCGCCAAATCAGACGATCGCCTTTCTCAGGGCGTTCCACGAGCGCATGGCCAATACGGTGTTCGCCCATTCAGGCACGCTCGACAAATATCTCGGCGACGGGCTGATGGCGACGTTCGGTACGTTCGAAAGCCAGGCCGACGATGCACGGCGGGCCCTGCAATGTGCGCTCGACATGGTTGAAGGGGTGGATCGCTGGAATCAGGACCGCGACCGCGACGGATTGCCACCGGTGCAGATCGCGATCGGAGTGCATTACGGACCTGTGATCGCGGGCGATGTCGGGAGCGGTCGGCGGATGGAATTCACCGTCGTCGGCGATTCCGTCAACGTCGCGAGCCGTCTGGAACGGCTCAGTCGCGACCACGAATCGCCGGTGGCGATCTCAGGCGATCTGGCGCGTGCCGCCGAGGTGTCGGAACAGCATCCGGCCTTTGGCTGGCGGCTCGAGCCGCGCGGCAGCGTGACCGTGCGGGGCCGCCGGCAAAAGCTTGACCTGTGGGTTGCCAGCGGCCGTGCGGAGCCGGCCTAGAGTATCCGTTTTGATCAAGTAGGAGATTTGGCCCATTTACGGTCGTCTCTGAGGAGCGCGTTTGCGAGGAC
>JANQQB010000073.1 GCA_028285165.1 Rhodobiaceae bacterium | reverse complement strand
GAATTCCAGTGTGATGTTGGCCGATCCCTCACGGGCGACCGAGCGGATCCGGTCGACACCGTCGAGAAACCGGACTTCGGGCTCGATCGCCGACATGATGTTTGCCGAAACGTCTTCCGCACTCGCCCCGGACCAGGCGACCGACACGGTGATCAGCTTGGTTTCGACGGTCGGAAAGAACTGGGTGTTCAGCTTGGCGATCGCATAGATGCCGGCGACCAGCATCAGTACCATCGTCAGGTTCGCCGCGTTCGGATGGCGCACAAACAGCGATATGAAACCAGACCTGTCTTTCGGCACGCGTTTCATCCCTTGTCCGGGCCGATCGACCCCTCAACAATCCGTTCGACGTTCAGTTCTGCCCGCGGGCCACGGCCTCGGGCGTTCCTCCGGCCTGGAGACGCACCTTCAGTCCTTCTCCGACCTCGGCAATGCGGGTGACCAGCACCGTGTCGCCGTCGTCCAGGGCGCCGGTCACATAGACCGCGTTGCCGTCATACCCGACGATCGACACGTCGCGGCGGATGAGGCGCTCGCCCTCGACGATGAAGACGTGGTCGCGATTGTAAACAGACGCTTCCGGCAGTCGCACGGTGTTCGCAAGCCGACGCCCCGGTATCCGGATCTCGACAAACGCGCCTGGCCGGATCGCCGCCGTCAGGGTTTCCGGTTCGATCGCGGCAAACACTTCAACACCGCCGCGACTGGCCGTGATCTCGGCGCCGGCCCGCATGATCGTGCCACGGCTCCTGACCGGATCGTCTCCCACGTTCCAGAGAATCTCGACCGGTCGCCCGACAATGGTGCCGGCATCGGCGAGGATGTCGCCGAAATGCCGGTCGGTCAGTTGGAAGCGGGCTTCAAGCGAATTCGATTCATAGAGCGTCAGAGCGACGTCGTTGGCGTTCAGCACCCGTCCGATCTCGACCGCTTCGGTCAGGACCACACCGGTAAAGGGGGCCTTCAGAGCCGTATCCTCAAGGTTGCGCCGGGCATCGCGCACGCCCCATTCCAGGCGCGTGATCGCGGCTTCCTGTTGTCGACGGCGCGCCTCTTCGATGGCAATCGTGTTGCGCCGTTGCTCGACCATCTCCTCGCGCTGGCTGACCAGCAATTGCCGATCCTCGAGATCACGGTCGGTCACCCGGCCGCGTTCGTGCAGGGCGGCTACGCGTTCGCGATCCTGAACCGCAAAAGCCAATTGCTCGCCGGCCCGCTGCAGAGCATCGCGTTCCAGCACCAGGCGCGCACGGTTTTCTGCAAGACGGGCTTCGGCTTCCACGAGGTTCGCCTCGGCCTCCGTCAGGGCACCGACATAGTCGAAATCATCGACGGTCACGAGCACCTCGCCGGCCTCGATCGTCGCGCCGCGCCGCAGATCCGGGTGCATTCCCGTCACGGTTCCCGCGACGAGGGCCCTGAGATCGACGGTGCGGCCAGCGACAATCTGGCCGTAGGCGGCAATCGTCGGCTGATGGACGGCATGGGCGACCGGAGCGGTTTCGATCGTGTAGACCCGCTCCCGCGGCGCCCGCTTGGCGACATCCGGCTTGGAGGCGATCAGGGATTCGGTGACGTAATAAGCGCCGGCGAGTATGGCGATCGACAGGACGGCCTGAAGGCCGACACGCAGCGTACGCACCACAAACCGGCCGCCGCCATGCGGGCGCTTGGCGTCCAGAATGTGTTTGATTTCGGCATCGTCCAGAGGCTTCATGCTGCCCGTTTTGTCGACCGTGCCCCGACCCCGAACGCTGTCCGAAGGTCCCTTTCGATCGCTTCCCACCGTCGGGAGCATCACCTCATTGCAAGCCGCTGAATTTCTTGCGGGCGACACTCCGGGTTGCGGTGCCCCGATTATAGAGCGTCCGAACCGCAACCAAGTTAATTCTTTGTCATTTTGTCAACCGACGACCCAGCGCCGTCGGCAAACACCCCTGCACATACGGCCGGCGCGGCGCTCCGGTTCAGAATTCCGTCGGCTCGAATTCATAAACCTGATTGCAGAACTCGCAGGTCACCGTGATCCGGCCGTCCTGGATCATTTCCTGGCGCTCGTTTTCCGGAAATTGCGCAATGACACCGGCGATGCGTTCGCGCGAACACTGGCATTGGTGCCGGATCGGGCGGGCGTCGAAGACACGCACACCGCGTTCGTGAAACAGACGGAACAAGAGACGATCGGAGCTGATATCAGGATCGGTCAGTTCGTGATCCTCGATGGTCTCGGCAATCGCCCGCGCCTCCACCCAGGCATCGTCATCGTCCTCGATGGCATCCGCGTCGGTTTCCTGAGCGGTCGGATCGTCGCCGCCCGGCAGGTCGCGAACCCGTATTCGGTCTTCGGATTCGGGCAGGAACTGGACCATCACGCCGCCGCCCCGCCAGGCACTGCGGGCGGCTCCGGTTTCCTCGCGCGACAGGATTTCGGCGACCGCCACACGGATCCGCGTGGGGATCTGTTCGGATTGCTGGAAGTATTCGTGGACCGCGTCCTCCAGCGTGTTGCCGTTCAGCGCGACAATGCCCTGATAGCGTGTGGCTTCGGCACCCTGGTCGATCGTCATGGCGAGATGGCCCTGACCAAGCAGGCCGCCGCCATCCTGTGCGCCGTCGGCGAGGGCCTGGACGGCGTCGCGGTCGAACCGTGCATACCCGCGCAAATCGCCCGGCGTGCGATAATCGACCACCAGCATCGACACCGGCCCGTCGGTATTGGTCTGAAAGACGAACCGGCCGTCACGCTTCAAAGATGTCCCGAACAGAGCTGTCAGCAGGATCGCTTCACCCAGGAGCCGCGCAACGGCGTCCGGATAATCGTGCTTGTGAAGAATTTCATCGAGACTGGCCGCAAGACTGACGGCCCGTCCGCGCACGTCGAGCCCCTCGACCTGAAAGGGTCGCACACTGTCGTCGCCGCTTTCCTCAACGCGGTTGTCCTGCATGGCAGCCTCGGATTGCGATGGCCTATTCAGTGCCGCGATACGCTATTGCGCCGCGCCGAAACACCAGGCAAGCACGCCCTTTTGCGCGTGCAGCCGGTTTTCCGCTTCGTCGAACACGACGGATTGCGGACCGTCAATGACTTCCTCGGTGACTTCTTCGCCGCGATGGGCCGGCAGGCAATGCATGAACACGGCATCTGCCGCGGCGCAGGACATGAGGCGTTCGTTCACCTGATAGGGTTTCAGGAGATTGTGCCGACGCACGACCTCATCGTCGCCCATGGAGACCCACGTATCGGTGACGATGCAGTCGGCACCGTCCGCCATCGCCTCCGGATCGTCGGACACGACGACATCGGCACCGGCGCGCAGCGCCGCTTCCAGGAACGCTGCATCCGGTGCCAGCTCGGCCGGGCAGGCAATGCGCATGCGAAACGAGAATTTGTGCGCCGCGTCGACCCAGGATTTGAGGACGTTGTTGCTGTCGCCGAGCCATGTCACGGTGGCGCCGGCGATGCTGCCGCGTTTTTCCTCGAAGGTCATCACATCGGCCATGATCTGACAGGGGTGCGAATAGCGGGTCAGGCCGTTGATGACGGGCACGGTGGCGGCGTCCGCCAGTTGCACCACCGCATCGTGATCGAGCATGCGGATCATGATCGCATCCACATAGCGCGACAGGATGCGCGCCGTGTCGCCGATCGTCTCGCCGCGACCAAGCTGCATTTCCTGATCCGACAGCATGATCACCTCGCCGCCGAGCTGGCGCATGGCAACGTCGAAGGAGACCCGTGTGCGCGTCGAGGGACGCTCGAAAATCATGGCAAGCGTCTTGTCCTCAAGGAGGCGATGACGCTCGCCGGCGGCCCGGGCGGACTTCATCGCCCTGCTGGAGTCGATGATGCTGCGCAGGTCGTCGGCCGCGATGTCGGCGACGTCCAGAAAGTGCCGTTGACCGTGTGTCATGACGGATGCGCGCCGGGGTTTTCCAGCCGGTGCTCGATGCGGCTCGCCGCCCGGTCGACACGATCGATCGCCTCGTCGATCTCGTCTTCTGAAACGATCAGCGGCGGCAAGAGGCGCATCACGTTGTCGCCGGCCCCCATACCGAGAAGGCCTTCCTCGCGCGCGGCCGCGACCACGTCGGCAGCCGGCGGACGGCATTTCAGTCCGAGCATCAGACCTTCGCCGCGCACGGTTTCGAAGACCTGCGGGTGGGAATCGACGAGGCCGGCTGCCTTTTGCTTGAGCGCCAATCCCTTGCGCCCGACCTCGTCCAGGAAACCGTCCTGAAGCACGATGTCGAGCACGGCATTGCCGACGGCCATGGCAAGCGGATTGCCGCCGAAGGTCGTGCCATGGGTGCCGGGCACCATGCAGGCCGCGACGTCGGCCCGTGCCAGACACGCGCCGAACGGAAACCCGCCGCCGATACCCTTGGCGATCGCCATCAGATCAGGCTCGATGCCGGCCCATTCGTGGCTGAACAAGCGTCCGGTCCGACCGACACCCGTCTGGATCTCATCGAGCACCAGAAGCAGGCCGTGCTCGTCGCAGAGCGCCCGCAAGTGCCGCAGCCGGGCCCAGTCGACCGGCCGGATCCCGCCCTCGCCCTGGATCGGCTCGATCAGGATGCCGGCGGTTTCCGGTCCGATCGCCGCCTTGACCGCATCGGGATCGTCAAACGGAACCTGATCGAAGCCTTCGACCGGCGGGCCGAACCCTTCCAGATATTTCGGTTGTCCGCCGGCGGCGATGGTTGCCAGGGTCCGACCGTGGAAGGCGCCTTCGAAGGTGATCAGACGGTAGCGATCCGGTGCGCCGTTATCATAGTGGAAGCGGCGTGCCGTCTTGATCGCCACTTCCATGGCCTCGGCGCCGGAATTGGTAAACATGACACGGTCGGCAAAGGTGCGCTCGCAGAGCCGTTCCGCCAAGCGCTCCTGCCCTTCGATGCGGACCGCGTTCGACACATGCCAAAGCTTTTCCGCCTGAGCCTTGAGGGCGTCGACTAGATGGGGATGCGCATGGCCGAGCGAATTCACGGCGATGCCGGCGGAGAAATCGAGGAAACGTCGGCCGTCCGTCGTGATCAGCCAGCAGCCCTCGCCGCGTTCGAACACCAGATCCGCCCGCGCATAATTCGGAAACAGCGCTTGCCCGTTCATCCTCGTACCCTCAGAAAGCCGTTTTCAGAGCCGCTCCGCGGCATGGATCCCTCTCGATGGCGACAAGGATGATCGCCGCACATCCAACCGGATCGGACGTGCAGCCCGGCCGGTCGCTGCGACGTCCCAAACAAAGAATGCCGCCCGGGTGGCGGCACGAAATCGAATACCCATATAAACGGTGGGTGTGACCCGGTGTCAATGCCGTCCTGCGCGGACAACCCTGTGCAGAGCCATCGGCAGATCTGGGGAAAAGTCACCATGGGGGCGTTCAGACGCCGACAGCGGCTTGCCACGGAGTCAGGCCATATTGTAGCTTCGAACAACAGAAACACGACATATCGTGTAATCAATAGAGTTCAGCTCCACCTTTCGAGAATTTCGCCGCAGCACTACGCTGCCTGCGGAGGGAGTCGGAGTCAGAAATTAGGATGTGTACGAGGATTGTTTTGATGTCCTGGACAGACGAACGTGTTGAATTGTTGACGAAACTTTGGTCCGAAGGTCTGAGCGCCAGTCAAATTGCTGCCGAACTAGGCGGAGTGACGCGCAATGCTGTTATCGGCAAAGTACATCGTCTCGGATTGTCAGGACGCGGCAAGGCTCCGGCACAATCCAAACCGCGACGCCAGCGGCAACCGCGGGCGCAACGCCGGTCCGTCGTTCACACCAATGTGGGCAATACCGTGCTCAAGCAGGTGATCGACGAGGACGCTGAACCGGATACGCTTCCGCAGATCCGGCCGGTGCAGATCGAGTCAATCGTCGTGCCGATCGAACAGCGACGCACGATCCTGACCTTGACCGAGTTCACCTGCAAATGGCCGATCGGCGATCCGGGATCGGATGACTTCTACTTCTGCGGTGCGCCGTGCGACATCGGCAAACCCTATTGCGAAGCGCATGCCCAATTGGCGTATCAGCCGAGCAATGACCGTCGTAAGGACAGGAAGTCCCGGTAACGGTTTCAGAAGATCGATCGCGGTCAGGTACACAACGAGCGCGCCCCACGGCGCGCTCAGTTTTTTGCGAGATCCAATGTTGCGCTTGGATTTTCGTCTTCAGGTCGGCGCAAACTGGTCGTTGAAGGCATAGCCCGCTCCCCGAACGGTGCGGATTGGATCGGGCACACGGCCGCGATTGATGGCCTTGCGCAGGCGCCCGACATGCACGTCGACAGTGCGCTCATCGACATAAACGTCATGCCCCCATACGCCATCGAGCAATTGCTCGCGGGTAAACACCCGCCCCGGCGACTGCATCAGATATTCCAGCAGTCGGAATTCCGTCGGGCCGAGATGCACTTCACGGCCGTTTCGACGGACCCGGTGGGTCTCTCGGTCAAGTTCGAGATCGCCGGCCGTCAATAGCGACGAGACGACTTCGGGTTTTGCGCGGCGCAGGATCGCCCGCACCCGGGCCATCAGTTCGGGCACTGAAAACGGCTTCACGACATAATCGTCTGCGCCGGTCGACAGACCGCGAATGCGCTCGTTTTCCTCGCCGCGCGCGGTCAGCATGATGATCGGCAGGGATTTTGTCTGCGGCCGGGCCCGAATGCGCCGGCACAATTCTATGCCGGACAATCCCGGGAGCATCCAGTCGAGCAGGAGAAGATCCGGCGCACGCTCCTCGAGCCGAATTTCCGCCTCGTCGCCCCGCACGCACGTGTCGACCGAATATCCCTCCGCCTCGAGATTGTATCGGAGCAAAAGGCACAACGGTTCCTCGTCCTCAACGATCAACACGTGAGCCATTCATTCACCTTTCATGCCAGTCTTCAACGGTCGTCCGCGGGGGCAACGGATACGGGATCGACGCTGGTAAAGCTCGACTGGTCATCCTTTGCCCGCTCGTGGGCGATCTGCTCGCCGGTCGCCACGAAATAGACCGTCTCCGCGATGTTCGTCGCGTGGTCGCCAATGCGTTCAATGTTCTTTGCGCAAAACAACAGGTGCGTGCACTGGGTGATGTTGCGCGGATCTTCCATCATATAGGTCAGCAATTCGCGGAACAGCGAGGTGTAGATGGAATCGATTTCCTCGTCGTTGTCGCGGACCGACAGCGCAACGTCGGCGTCGAGAACGGCATAGCTGTCGAGGACGAGTTTGAGCTGCGCCAGTGCAAGTTCGGCCATGTGTTCGACGCCATGTACGAACCGCTTCGACTGGAAGGGGCCGGAGATCGCGACAACCCGTTTGGCGATGTTCTTTGCCAGGTCGCCGACGCGTTCAAGGTCGCTGGACGTGCGCATGATGCCGACGATGCGGCGCAGGTCGAGCGCCATCGGCTGACGGCGCGCGATCAGAAGGACACAATTCTCCTCGATGCTGCGCAACAGCGCATCGATCTTCTGGTCTTCGACCATGACCCGTTGCGCCAGTCCGGTGTCATTGCGCACAAGCGCGGTCACGGCCTCGTCGACCAACCGCTCCGCCATGCCGCCCATTTCGGCCAGTTGGGCCGTCAGGGCACGCAATTCATCGTCATACGCCGTGACGATGTGTTCGCTGTGTTCCGTGATTGTCATGGTGTTCCATCCGCCTTTGGAATAACGGCGGCCGCTTCACATATCGATGATCCGGCTGAGATAGCACATCGGACGTCTGTCGTTGAACTCTTGAGACGCGCCCGCACTTGACCGGGGCCTCGCCGCATAAGGCCCCTCTCCGCCTGCGATCCTGTATCAGCCGAACCGACCGGTGATATAGTCCTGGGTCTTCTTGTCTTTCGGATTCGTGAATATCTGGTCTGTCGGCCCTTCCTCGATCAGGATGCCGAGGTGGAAGAACGCTGTGCGCTGGGAGACACGCGCCGCCTGCTGCATGGAGTGAGTGACGATCGCGATCGTATAATTCTCACGCAATTCGTCGATCAGTTCCTCCACCTTGGCCGTAGCGATCGGGTCGAGCGCCGAACAGGGTTCGTCCATCAAGATGACTTCCGGGCCCACGGCGATGGCTCGAGCGATACACAGGCGCTGCTGCTGCCCGCCGGACAATCCCGTACCGGGTTCATCGAGCCGATCCTTCAC